>JBEKPZ010000150.1:0-17806 GCA_049520215.1 Bryobacteraceae bacterium
CGCGAAGCCGCAATGCAGGCCTGCCCGTTATTCAGGTAGCAGGCGTTGATGGCCATCGGGATCGCCGTGGAGAGATCGGCGTCGTCCAGGATGATGTTGGGCGACTTGCCTCCGAGTTCCAGGGTCAAGCGCTTCATCGTGTCCAGCGAGTTCTTGGCGACCAGTTTTCCGATCTGCGTCGAACCGGTGAAAGCGATTTTCTGAATGTCGGGACTTTTCGTTAACTCCGTCCCGACGACTTCGCCGAGGCCCGTCACGACATTGATAACGCCAGGAGGCAACCCGGCTTCATGAAAGGCGTCCATCAACACTTCCGTTTGCATCGCACTCATCTCGCTGGGCTTGATGACGACCGTGCATCCGGCAGCGATTGCCGGTGCCACCTTGATCGCGATCGAGCCGGCGCTCGAATTCCATGGCGTAAATATGCCCACCACGCCGGCCGGCTCCATCACGACCTTAGATGTGCCGACAGTTTTGACCAGGTCGAAATCCTCGAGGACCTTCTTGAAGTGCAGGAAAATGTTCGCCGCGAGGTTGTTGGAGCCCTTCGCACGGTCTTGCGGTGCGCCGTATTCCACGACCGTCGCCTCAACGAGTTGATCCATTCGCTTGGCCACGGCGTCGTGCAACCGCTGCAGGAGCTCCATCCGGTATTCCTTGCTACTTTGCGAAAAGGTGTTGAAGGCCTCTTTCGCAGCACCGATGGCTTTTCGCGTGTCGATTTCGTCTGCCATGGTGACCTTGCCGATAACCTTGTTGTCGGTCGGGTTCACAAGATCGACGACCTGGGTCCCATGGGGAGTGACGAATTGACCGTTGAGGTAGGCGCGATCAAAAGCTTTTACTGGAGTCGGGGTTGCTTGTCCGTTCATTTGTCTCACCTTTATGACGTTCAGCTTTAACAAGTTCGCCGTGTCCTTCAGGACCCAGCCACAATTTCATTCTGGCTGAATAAGGCCAGCGTGTAACTAGCAAAAGACGCCAACTCTCTTGCAAAATATGCCAAACGATTTATCGCTGGCATGGCCCCTTGTAGTCCCAACGTGGGGGCCTCGATTTCGTTGCCCTTCTCCAATAGAGTGTGATAACGTCCGTAATCACGGTGGACCTTCTGACCGGAAAGCGCCGCGCAGAACAGGCGCGCAGAGTCGACCTGGGTCGGAGTAATTGCCCTCGTTGCTGGATTGGCAACGCCTCTGTACGTGCCGCATGGCGCTATGGATCTCACGCGATTTCCGTGGTGGTATCCCTGGGTCCTGCCATCCTTCGCCGTCGCGTTTCTCATTTGCCTACTAGGCCCGGCCGCACAGAAGAGCCTCGACGCAAATCTATTTCAGGCCAGTGGGCCGTCAGCGTCCGGCCCTAACTCTCGGTAGGTGGCAGTGAAAGGGCTGTCGGAACCTTACTGATCAACACATCTGCACAATTCGCGTGACCTTAACCCGGTTTTCCCTTCCATTGATCCCCACTACCCCTGTCCTGTCTGCTTCTGGTCCCGTAGCGCGTCGCGGCAGTCAAGCCGCTCCCTCTGGTCGTCGAGAGTGCTGAGATTTTCACGGATCAGCCGGGCCAGTTGTGAAGTATCGCCGTTAAAAGATCGGATCGATGCTTCCAGCATGTTCGGCTGGCTGACGTTTTCCCAGGCGACGTAGTATCCGTTCGCCTGGGCCACATGGCTGATGAATTCGCGGGTTGCTCTCCCGTTGCCTTCACGGAATGGATGCAGCGCGTTCAACTCGCCGAAATAATACGCAGCGCGGTCGCTGAACGGGTCGGGGGGAAGTCCTGCCAGATGTTTTTCTTGGGCAAGCTGTTTGAAGATTGGTGCGGCGCCGCTTTCGATGTGGCCGTAATGGGCGAATCTGCTCCCACCCTTGCTGATGTCGATGGTTCGGAGCTCTCCGGCCCATTCGTACACATCGCCGAACAGACGCCCGTGAATCGACTGCAGGTGCACGAGATCCAAATTCCCTTTAAGCGGCGTTTGCGAAAGCTCCTGAGATCGGGCCGCAACAATGTCCGCTTCGGTTTGTTGGAGGGTGGCTTCGTCAGTGATGCCGAGACGATTCTTTAAAACCCCGGTTGCCGGATCGAGGTAAGGATCATTGTCCGAGTAGCGCGACATTCTGGACACGGCTGTAGATGTTCCGGATGACTTCGTCCGTGTCGATTTCGCCGCGCGCTACGCGGTGTAAATCGGCAAGGGTGGCATCCGTCACCTTGAGGCCCTCAAGCTCCTGCTGCGCAATCGCATGGGCAACGTGCCTCATGTTGCGCTGAATTTCCTGCTCGGTCAGCGTGATGGTCATCTGCGCCCTCCCTTGTTGACGGTCCCGGCCCTGGAGCTTCAATGGGTCAGCCTGCTACTTCTATCGTAACGCCAAGGATACGGCAAAATGACGGCTTAAGCAATTTCAAAGCCGTGCCAGACTGCCATGGTCCCATGCCGCCATGGCAGTTTTGGCGGATTGCTGCGGCTGTAAGGCGTCGAAAGCCTGTTACCGCTCCCGCCAGGTTGGCGCTAACTGTCCGCCCTCATCTCCGCGTTCCTGTTGGGCGACTTTGTCCTGTCCCGCTTCACCACGCCGCAAGCCGTGTGCCAGCGGCAAATGAAATCGACGATCTCCAGATAAGAAGGAATGGCGGCGTTGCTCATAACCGGCCCTCATCTCAGCATAGCGCAGCACTCGGGAATGCGCCTCGTCATAATCCCACCTGGGCGGCGGCGTTCTCTAAAAACAGAGATCCCTCGCGGATGTATTTGCGTAACGTCGCGAGCGAGCGGTGGCCGGTCTGGGCCATGATGGCGCGTTCGGAAACGCCGGCGGCGGCCGCGGCGGTGGCCAAACCCGCCCGCAGCGAATGGCCCGCTAAATCGTGCGCTTCCATGCCGGCCTGCCCGGCCAGGCGCTTAATGACGAGGGCCACCGATTGCGCGGTGAGGCGGCTTCCGGCCAGCTGCCCGTGCCGGTTGACACCCCGAAACAACGGCCCCTCGTCGGCGCCGAGGACCGCCAGCCAGGCTTCCAGGGCGCGCACCGGGCAGGTGGCGGGCGTGGACCCATAGGGGATTCCTTCCCTGCCCTTCCTGGTCGGTCTTGGAGCGGCGGATATTTACGATCAGGCCCGCGCCGTTGAAGTCCAGGTCGCCGACGTCCAGGCCCACCAGTTCCGAGCGGCGGAAGGCGCCGGCGAAGCCGGCCATGCGGCGGCGGGGGCCAGGGCCGAGCCAACCGGCGCCGGTAGAACCACGAGGGCTGTCGAATCCGCCATAGGGAAGCACCAGCATAGCACAATTTTTAAATAGTGATACACTTATCGATAGTCAGAAGCCCTCCGCACTGTGTCCTATAGTTCGCCGTAGCAAAGGCCAGTGGGGCCTCCGTGGGGCCATAGCAGCATCTGCGGCGGCGCGCCTTAGGGCCGCACTACACTTCGGCGTCCCTGAAGGCCATTGTAGACAAAATCCTGATCTGAAGTCTGGCGGTGTGTCTGTGAGGGCTACCCCACAGGCCGACTCAGTCTCAGGCGATGCAACGGACGCCATCGCTGTGGAGAAGTATTAGTTGACTCAAAGCAAATCACCGCAATTACTGAGGACGTTGAAATCGTAGCTGCGCGTAAAGGTGGCGCTTCGGGCCCCGGTTTTTCGTGACTGCGCCATCTTCCGCCGGTCCAGAGGGAGTAGGGGCCGCGGATCTACTCGTTGGCGGGGCCGTGTAGACTGCCGATTGTGCCAAGCACCCTACGCCGAAGCGCCAGGAGCTTCTAGGGCAATGTTTTTGGCGGCCGCCAATGCGATAATAGATAGCTGGGTGCAGGGCATCAGACGAATGGGAGTACACTTTTTGTGAGTGTACTGATCGATCTCTCACTTGCGATGGCGTCCTCCGACGCTGAATCGTAACAGTCAGGCAGCGAAGCTGGGCAACGTCATGCAAATGGTTTCTTGAAGAATCAATGACTTGCTATCACTGGACATACCAGGAATGGGCTGTTCTCAGTTTCAGGTTCTAGTTCTCGCAAGGGAGTGGAGGTTCAAGTCCTCTCATCCGCATCACTGATAATAAAACACTTAACTGCATTCATAGTGCTCCAGCTTTTGGTAGGTTTTGGGACCCTGTGTCAGAAATTGTGTCAGTTGATTTTAGGGTCTCGCCCTCGGTTAACGCTAGATCCAAGTCACACTGCATGCCGTATCGGCGTTATACGGGCTCCATGACCAAGGAGCGCAGCCCACCTTGGCCCCCGGTTGGAATGCCCGCCATGCTGAGACTCTTCAGGCCCCGGAGGGCCAGGTCGAAGCGGTCCTTGGTGCCGGACTTCTGAAAAAGATGCGACAGATAAACCTTGACAGTGCCTTCGGTAATCCCTAATTCGCAGGAGATTTCCTTGTTCTTCAGGCCGCGCGACAACATGGTCACCAACTGGCTCTCCCGCGGGGTGAGGAACACGCGCCGGACCGCGCGGAAACTGTCCGTCAGGCTCTTTTCGAACCAAAGCTCGCCGGAATACACTCTATACAGGCACTGGCGGTATGCCTCCAAGGGCAAATTCTTGCGGAGGATGCCGCGAATACCGATGGTCAGCGCCTCCAGCGCAAAATCGCCGGCAATCGTGTTGGTCCAGAGGATTAGCTTGCACTCCGGAGCTAGATTCTGCAGTCGAGTGAGCACGGCGGACGTCATTTCCGGCGTCAAGTCCAGAAGGGCCAAATCCGGGGTTTCGTTCGCCAAATGCTCTGTAAGGGCAGCTATGTCCGAGCAACAGGCGGTTAGTTCGATCGCCGGATCGGCGGCGACTAAACTCTCCAGGCCCTTTGCCAGAATCGGTTGATCTGAATAAACGACGACTTTCATCATTTTGTTGTTTAAAACCTCGCAATCGTTTTGCTAGTTTCCGAGTAATGCAGCCGCGGCCATGATCGGCAGGAGGATTTCGAACTCCAATTCGAACAACTCCCGCTGCGGCCCGAGGGCGGCCACCGGAATCAGATTAGGGTGGCAATGCGGCAGGATCCAGTAACGCATGACCTCGCGTATTGTCCCGCCATGGTCTTCCGCACAAGCTTCCAGATCCGCCATCTTGTCTCCCAGACCGAGACACAACCAGCGTTCAAACACCGCCAGATGCTCTTTCCCCAGCATGTGCCGTGCCTTGCGTTCGGCTGGTTCTTCGCCGGGATCGCGGCCGGCCCCGTGGTTGACCAGCGTTCCGATGTAGATTAGCCGCTCGAACACCGAGTGCATACCAACCAGCGTGGTGTGAACTTCGCCGCCAGCGGCAACGGCTGAAACGGCGCACGTCTTCCCACAGATATTCTCTGGCACAAGCATTCCCTCAGCGGCTATCCAACATCTCGCCGGCATCCCACCGCACCGCAACCCGCAGGCGCCGAATGCGCCGCCGCAAACTCTTCGAGTACGGTCATCACGCCTCCGCCAGGGTGGAATTGTGCTTGACCACGATGTTGCCGTAATAGGTCGGATCGGCGAATTTTTCGTCGTAGATCCGGTCCCAGCGAAGGTTGTCCAGGCAGCGCTTACATTGGCCGCATTCGCAGTGCTGGCGTCCGTGGGGGCTGGAAGAACGGCCATCCGGCGCTCCGGCCGAAATGGAATTTATGGCGGCTTGGCCCGCAGCCGCCCGCCGTGGAGCGGGCGTCTGGGCGGCCCCCAGGACTACCGGGGCCGTTTGCGGTGGCTGGCCGCTCATGGAGGTGTTGTTTAGCACGTTGGACAGGGCTGCTTGTGCAAACTGCTGGTCGAGCCGGTGGCGTGAAGAGTGCGAATTGCCAGAACCGGCCCAAAGTGCAAGAATGCCAACGAGATCCGCGGTTGAAGCCAGAAAATTTTTGGGGATGGATCCAGATGGATCCGTCGCCAGCGGCCAGTCAATATTCATTTGAATCACCCTATGCGTAAAGATCCCGCGTCAACGCCTGTCCCTTCGTGGACAAACGTTCTAAGCAACATCCTTAGTACTATTAAGAGTTTTGATTAGGATAATCCTAATATAGCCCATAACGGAGGCTGTCAATAAGAAATCGGAGGCTTTTATGATTGAAAACAAAGATTATCTGAACGAAGCCGTTCACTGCCATCTGAACGCTGGCGGACCTAATAAAGCCGAAGGCCGGTTCATGCGGGTCAGCAAACCGCGGACATGCATTCAGGCTTGGGAAGAAGAGAATCGTACGCCGCGCAAACGGCTCGATAGCAGCCGCAAGCGCTGGACTCCAGGCTTGGCCGGTCGATGATCGTCACCTTCCCCCGCACGTATTGAATAAAGCCCGCCTTCTTCAACATGCCCGTGGCCACATTCACGGTCGCCCTCCGCACTCCCAGCATATGCGCAAGAAAATCCTGTGTCAGTGGAAATGTATCCTTGCCGGCACGATCGTGCGTCATCAACATCCAGCGGGCGCAACGTTCTTCCATGCTGTGGATCCGGTTACAGGCTGCTCCATAAAGTATCTGCCGCGTCAAGGCGTAGAAGTGTTGATGGGCCAGTTTCCGCACCGAGGGCTGGTTGTCGAGTAGTTTCAGGAAGGCACTGCTTTCAATCCGCAGGGCCAAGCCAGGTAGCTGAACGAGATTCAGGCCCATCGCTCCTTGCGCTTGAATTAGCTCCGAGGCCCCTACCACGCCCTCCTTGCCAATGGTAGCCACCTCCACTTGCGGACTGCCATCGGTGGTGACCAGCAGGGACACCATGCAGGTTAAGGGGAAATAAACGGCGTCGATAATCCCGTCTTGGCGAAACAGCCGCAAACGGAATTTCAACTTTACTACTTTGGCTTGCCGCTTCAATGCGTCGTAGTCTTCCCGTTCCAGGCTGGCCAGGAAACGGTTCGATTTAGGGTCGGCATCTACCGACCCCTGCTTCTGCAAGGGCATGGTGCTCCTCAGATTTCCATCAAAAACGGCCGCGCGGCCCCGGTTGACGAGTTCCGCCCGGTTGCGCCTAATTGGCCGACTGCCCGTCAGTCGCGTCGCCATGGCCGCTGACAGTCGTATTCCCGGCATTCAAGCGAGAATATCGAGAATTATCGCTGTCGCCGCTAACCGCAGTGACGAGCTAATTCCGTAATTCAGACTCAGCGCCGAAAACTCCTGTACCCGATACCACTACAAAAGGCCAGCGGCGCTTTCCCACTCGGCTCCCGAATCCAGCCCTTCCAAGCGGATGCCCCGAGCGTCGACATCGCAATGGACGATCCATGGTTTGGCTCCCTCTCTCAGGGAGTAGTTGCGCACCTCTTCGTGACCTCGCATAGCGGCTCGGATGGCTACGGAATGGATGGGGACGTCCTTCTGCGAGAGGAGTTCGAAAGCGCGCTGCGCATCGCATGCCAGGAGCACGCGATGCCCCTTGGCTGCCAGAACCGCTTGCGCAAGGAGTAGGACACGCTGATCGTCAGCTACCACAAGAACGGTATGCTGAGCGTTTATCCCGGATTCAGCCTCCATACCAATACTCTCCTTTCTAAACATGGGTGGTAAGGAGCATAACCTGCAAATTCAATTTGCATTACAAACAATACACCCTAATCGAGCATTGTGACTGTTCAATATTGCTCATTTTACTGAAATATCTGTAAGTTACAGGACGCTTAGTACCTGCCGGGGAGCGATTTGGTGCTAAAACTCACAGCCCGGATGAACATACAGCGACACCGGTTCGGTTTTGCGGTTGGCATGCCACATCTCCGCGCTCGCTTGTTGCTAGGAGTCAGAATCGGCGCGGCACGCTTCGCGCCGATACTGCCGGGCGGCCACCGTCGACAGCATCCCACTGACGATTAGCATCGGAATCAGCCCGATCGCGCTTGCGCTATTCCACGTCTGCCCGTCTTTGCAGAAGTATGCCACGGCGGTTGCGAGGTTGATTGCCAAGGCCCCGACGCAGACCACGAGGCAAAACCATTGGGGCCCGCCCGAACGGTCCAGTGCGCTATAACGGTAGGCGCTCATGACAACGCCAAGCCCCAGCACGCAGGAACAGATCGCGCTGAGGAAGGACATGGGAGCCCGCGACTGCCAGGCATAGCACGGAATTCCCGTCATGTAGCCCACCGAGCTCACGACTCCAATGGCGAAGATGATCGATCCCAGAATAGCGACAGCCCCAAGCCACTTTCCGCACCAACGGTACGTGTCCCGCAGTAGCAATGCCGCCGCGCTGAGCAGCAGCACTAACACCGTGTTGGGCGCGACGTTACCCCAGTTTCCCGTCCCCAAATTGACTGCGATAAGGGTTTCCGCCCTAGGCCCCAACGCAAATGCTCTCTCGGCGGCCAACACGACCGCCAACGACAGGGCGACCATAGCCAGCACCGAGGTTATGCGCGGGAACCAGACGCCGATCGCGACCAACGCCAGGCCGCAGGCCACGAATCCCAGCGCTGAGGCGGCCGGAGTTGGAACGCTGGCGGGCAGCAGCCGAGCGTACCCAACCTGGTGGCGCATCTGCGATACCAGAATCGCGATTCCTAACCCGGCACACATGCCGCCACTTGCGATCAAACCCGCGTGATGGACCGGGCCGACGCCATACTCATTCCGCCTTGTCGCATCCTTGGCCTGTGGGTTCCGGGGGCCGCCGCGAATCTCGCCGGACTCGCGTGGCGCGGCATTTAGGGCTTGAATCATAAACGGTATTCCGATTCGATCATTTCTGTTTGCAAAGTACATATAGACGATCTCCCATTTTGTCGTGTGCGTAAACCATCTCTTTGGTCAGCGCCGGGCCCGCTATTTGCCGAAGACGCCAGGTCTGGTACGTATTCCTGTCTACGTTGCCGCGCCCATTGATCCATTTAATTCAAGACGCAAATAAGTTGAATCGCAGACACCAGAGCCCGATGTAACGCTCATCTGGTTGAACTTAGGCAATGTGGCTCACTTGAATTACAAGTCCCTAAGACGGCTGAGCGAAGCCGCGCACTGGGCCGGGCCAGGTTTTAATTCATCCCGCATGCGCAACGTTGCACAACTGGCTTCGCGCCTGATTTTAGACCAAGTTCCCGCGGTACCTTATCTAAAGGAGAACGAATCGCCTAACAGGATGCTGGAAAAGGCCCTCACAGGCTGAAGCCTGTGCCGCCATCTGCCGTTAAGTCATTGATAACCGGTGGCACAGACTTTAGTCTGTGGCCCGAATGAGCGAATTTATGCCTTTTTCAGCACCCTGCTAAGTTTATTAAGGCCTGATACTACGATTCGAACCCTCGACAGGTATAGGCCGTGCACTTCAGTCGAAAGTCTTGGCGTCAATAAACAACAGTTAACGACCGTTCGGTGGTGTTTCTGTATCAGGGCGACGAACGTGGGCAGCCCTGTAAGTATTACCTCTGCCGGCACGCCGGTGTCGGCGGGTTGCCACTTCGCCGGGACGGCGACGCGCAGGCTGCGCGCCCGTGACGCTTCCTTCGCCGGACGATACTTCCGGCTGCCCGGGTTGGGTGGCAACCACGCGCTTCGCGCCGGGCGGAGGGCGCCCGCATCCATGGTTTGCGCGGTGTCGGACGGCGGATGGCGTGCCATTTCCCAGTGCCGTGATCTGCAACGGCCATTAGTCTCTTGCCTGCCTCCTGGCAACAGATCAGGAGGCTAAGTTCTTTCATGGTTTTGCGGCCGGCTCTCAATCTGTCGCGCCGGCACCGCACGCATGGCTCGCCCGACGAGGATGAACACGGCTGCACCCGTGAGAAAGATAAGCGCTGTGATCCAGGCTTCGCGAGCGGTATTGAATTGTTGGACCGGCAAAACGTCCAGGACGGCAATCTCGTTGGGATTCGCTGGATTGACCAGGACGTCGAGTTTCGAACCGGGCCCGTGCGTGGCCACCCATTCTTCGATCTCGTTCCGGACGCCTGCGATCCGGTTGCTGGTGGTGTGCAGGTTGAATTGATATGGGCGTGTTTGGAATTCGTAGCTCAGGCGGCAGCGCAGCGAGAATGCCGCCCCGACGCCATGCCTGGCAGACGGGCGGTACACGTCGAGCGCGCAAGTCTTGACGTAGACTGGCGTCTCGACCCAGCGCGAGTCGATGTCGTGCTCCCGGTAGCCTCGCCACAGCGCGACGATCAGCATCAGGAGGCCGCAAAACAACATGAAGCAGCCGACCAGAATGCCGATCCCACCAATGCCGGCTTTACGAGAATTGGCGGCGATTTGCATTTACTTTCGGCGTGGACGGATGTAGTGGAACCGTACCAAATAGATGTTCTCGCCTTTGCCGTGCTTCGCCACCTTGAGAAGATCGACGACACCCAGGAAACCCGACTCGCGCGCCAACTCCCCAGTGATATCCGGAAGACCTATTGGCTTGATCGAGTCCACCTCGATCTCACCCTCTTCCATCCGGTACCGGTTGCCGACTTTGACGTGGGGCCGCACCCATATTCTGACGCTGCAAGTGATTTCGCCGCGACGAACTCCCTCGCGAAGACGCTTGGCGAATACCATGATGAGAGTTTACACCCGGCGGAGGACAGAAGTTTACGCCAAGGGGGACTTGCGGGGGACTGTGATCGCATCCTTGCGAAGGGCGCTGGGCGTGTGCCCGGCGCTGCCCAACAGGCCCGCACCGGACGATACTTCCGGATGGTCGGGCTGGGCGGCATAACGCACTTCGCGCAGCCTGATGCCGGCCGGTCTGCGGAGGGCGTGCCAGTTGCCGAGTGCGTCCGGACAGAACCGTCAGCGACGATCGCGCACTGTGAAACTGAATGGCTGCGTTTTCAGGAATCCGCGCGACAGGTATGCCATCCAATAGGCGTGCCGTTGTTACCGTCCGAGCGGGTGGGAAAACGTTTCTCGAATCCGGTGCCGACAACCGTCGGTGGGATATCAATCATGTTCAAAGCGGGTCCGCGCATCTTCTTTGGACGTGCAGCCCGATCGCCAAGATATGCGCTGGGGCCGTTTAATACTGACGCCGATGTATTTGCGAAAAGCCCCGATTCCGGACTGCGAGTTACCTGGATCGGTCACTCCACCTCTCTAGTCGAAGTCGACGGGATACGGCTGCTCATAGATCCTGTCTGGGATGAACGTGCGGCCCCCATGCAGTGGAGCGGCCCGAAGCGCTTCTTTCCAGCGCCGCTTGCACTGGAATATCTACCGCCCATCGATGCCGTCTTGATTTCGCACGATCACTACGATCACCTGGGCGCAGGTACCATTCGGCAGCTTGCGCATATGGAGAAGCTTCGGAAGGCTCGCTGGATCACTACGCTTGGCGTCGAGAATATTCTGCGGGCGCTTGGCGTCGACCCAACGCGGTGCACTGCTCTCAACTGGACCGAGAAAGTAACAATCGGTTCAGTGATCATAACGGCCTTGCCAGCCCGTCACTTCTCTGGTCGCAGCCTCTTCAACCGGTTTGAGACCTTGTGGGCATCGTTTGCTGTTAACGGCCCCAGGCACCGTATCTACTATGGCGCCGACTCAGGAGAATGGCCGGGCTTTCGCAACATTGGCGAGGAGTTCGGTCCGTTTGATCTCACCATGCTCGAGATTGGAGCCTCGAACCCTCTCTGGGCCGACATCCACATGGGCCCGGAAGGTGCCGTCCGCAGCTTTCGTGCTCTGGGTGGCCACGGCTTGCTCATGCCCATCCACTGGGGGCTATTCGACCTGGCGTTCCACCATTGGACGCAGCCAATCGAGAGTCTCTTTGCAGTCGATGACTTAAAGCTCTGGTCACCGACTCCGGGCATTCCGTCCGAAGTTGTGCCAGGCCAACAAATTCGTTCTGACTGGTGGCGCTGATGCTGTTGGGGCCGTAGGGTCGACACAAAACGGCCGTTCTGGCTGAAGGGGCCGGCCCATTGCGGCCGGTACTAGAGCCACGCACGCGCGATGTGAACATACAGGCGGCCAGCGTGATCTCCGAGCACGCCGTATCCGAGCCCGTCGGCGAGCGGCCACATCGCCTGGATGCCGACGCTCAGCCATGCGCCTACACGCTCGCGGAGCGGTTGCGCGCGGCGCGAAAGGCGGCGCATCCCTGAATTTAGTGGTGTCGGTCGGCGGATGGCGCGCCCGACTTTCAAAATGGGCGTCATCCCGGGAACGCGGCGAATCCTTCCGGTTGCCCGAAGTCGCCCGACGAGCGCGTGATCGCCAGTCACCGCGCCGCCCAGCGTCTTCAACCCGCTCGCACTAGCGCGCCGCCGGATCGGCGCTCCAGCAGTCGCCGGACGCGATCGCCACGGAGTCGCGCGCCGGCGGGCGTCGTGCGGCGCCGGCTAGCCGGCGGATACTCCAAGGTTCTCTTCTGCTTGGCGACCAATGCAGATGACGGGTTTCGACTGAAGTAAGGCCATCATCTCGGATCTCAGCCGTTCCCGCCTCGGGTGCTCCGGATAGACGGGCGGTGTCGTTGAAACGACTGCGGCATCTGTTTTGGGCGGGGTGCTCCTGTACTCAGGAATAGCCGCCCGCGCATCGGTCGGAATGGCAGACAGAGCCACATGCTTGGTGCGTAGTTGAGCACCACGATTGCTCGTGTAGGCCAGTTGCGCAAGTATTCTGGCCAGATCGGCTGCTGGCGCCAAAAAGGTATCGTCACCCAGATTAAAGTGGTCGGACATACAAACGTATAAGCATTTGCCGCACCGTTGACGAGGTCTTCAGTAACCTTGGCCAAGGCTTCTCGATAACTGTAAGCTTCGCTGGGGGTTAGCGACGATGCAATCTTCGATTCAGTGAAGTGCGTCTCTTCTGACGGCAGGATCACTGAGCGAACTGGCGCATAAAACGCCCCACTTCGCTCACACGCCAATTGGGAAGCCAGGTATAGACCTGTTCAGGAACCCGGATTGGTCTGCTGCTTGCGAATCCTTGAAAAGCGAACGCACCGCCATGTGCCTGCACGCCGGGGGCCCGCTTGCGCCGGGCGATGACTTCGGGCTGGCCGAAGTCGGCCGGCGCGACGCGCGATCGCGCGTCACCGCACCGCCGCCCAGCGTCTTCAGCCGCTAATCGCGGCGCATCCTGATGCTGGCTCCGGCAGGCTCGCGGCGCGCAACCCGGCGCAGCGCGGGCAACAGATTCATGGAATCCACGAAGGTCATGCGATCCTGAGCCCGCGCCCGCAGCAACTGCGGCTTCAACGTGGCCAGATGAATCTGCCTGCGATCTTCCTCCTTCAGCAAGCCGATCGGAAACGTCTGCCCTTTCGGCGCTTCGCACCGGACGCTGGACGCCGCAGATGCCCTTCGCCAGGTCCTACCTGGGGTTCCTTTATACCGGCGACCGATTTCGCGAACCAGAGAATGCACGTTTTCACAACTCCTGGCGGATCTTCGTGGGTGGAATGGGTGGAGTCGAGCTACGGATAGAGCGGGCGAAGCTTCCATAAGTTGTACGGTCGGCCGCCGCCGCTGGGGTGCGCGAACATGAATGGGGGTGTCTGCCGAATGGCCGGCATCCCACTCAACTATGTCAATATACACCTCCGGCATTGCGCGGTAGGCCATGCTATCCTGGTCGCGAGAGACCGGATCATGATACCGCTTGGGGACACCGGATGTGCGTTGTGTTTCTGGCACGAGTTGGAGTTGGCCTGGACGGATCGAAACCGGGCGTTGACGCTCTTGCGCCGGGTGCAATCCGATTTCTCGAGCCAAGCCTCGCTGCGCAACGTCGTGGAGAGAAGATTGGCCCTCAACCCGCCGAGCAGATTGAACGATCAGCAAGTTCTGGAAGCCGCCGCGGACCTCGTCGCGTCAGGGAAGCTGATCCTCGTGCGGGCCGCTCTTGGGGATACCGGATTTGCGTTGTGTTTCCGATACGAGTTGGGCCGCATGGATCGAAACTGGGCGTTGACTCTCTTGCGCCGCTCGCGCTCCGACATGTGGGCCCAAGCTTCGCTGCGCAGCGTAGTGGTGAAAAGATCAGCCCCTACCACGCTGACTAAGTTCAACGACGAGCAAGTTCTGGGAGCCGTGGCGGACATGATCGCATCAGGGGAGTTGATCCTGGTGCGGATCGTGGACTACGCCTCCGGTAAGGACGACATGGCGCCCGCGAAGACCGCCCTGAGCGCTGCCCCACCACCGCCCGCCCCGCGGCCGGCCTCCCAGCGCTCGTCTCCTCCTCCGCCCGTAGATTCCAAGGTATTTCCGGCTAATAAACCCCGTGGCCCAGGCGGCCGCGAATCGACAGGCGGCGCAGCAAGGCGCGCCGTTCTGCTTACAATGAGCGGAGGAGGACGCGGCCCGGGCGGCCGCGGGCAAAAATTGAACTAGGACGGCAACGACGGGAATGCTCTCGGGAACCACTTTGGAGGTCATCTATCGGACTCTCTGGCCGGAAGGTCTGCCCGGTTACACAAAGGTATTCACAATTGCCGACGGCGCTCAGGACAAGCGCCTATACGGCGCAGTGGACGCCTCGCGGCAGGACCGGTGCTGCCTCTACAGCGTTGAACGACGCTGGGGCGGACAGGATTTGCCCTGGCAACTCCTGACGACGGGTCCTTATTTGGTGGAACTCGATCCGGAAGAGGAGTTCACTCGCTACCTGCTGCGCAATGGCTGGGATCATCACTGGGGAATCTTCTTTCGTTCTGACACGACGATGCAAAAGGTGCGACGCCACTTTCGCGATCTTCTGACGGTGCGGGACGAGAAGGGGAGGCGGTTGATGTTCCGGTACTACGATCCGCGGGTGCTGCGCGCCTATCTGCCCACCTGCGTGCTGGGCGAATTGCACCAGGTTTTCGGACCGGTGGACGTTTACATCGTCCCCGGGCACGATCCCGAGACGGCCATCGTGTTCCGGTTGAAGGACGGGCGGCTATCGACGGACCTCGTAATGCTGCGCGAAGGGCCGCCACTCGCTGTATCCACGAGCCGGAGTCAGTTGTGACGGCGGATTCTTAACGCAACGGAACCGGCCACCCGAATAGGCCATTGTATCCGGGAGTGTGATCGGGTTAGCCGGGGAGCCGTGAGCCTATTCCACTCGATCCTTGGCTTTCGTCCCTGGTTTGCCACTGCATGTTGTCCTGCGAAGCGCCGCCGCGGCGCTTCGTGGCACGATGTGGTCACCACGTATCCAGGGCAGGGGCGGCCGTCGGTCCCGTTACCTGGATCAGCCGGATCGTGATATCTTCGCAGTGAGATGACCCACCAATGCGAATCTGTGCGCCTGCCGTTCAGCGGTGACGTCAGTACAAAATCGCGAACGGCTCACCCTTGGCCGTTTGTTTCTGGTGCGCAACGGGACAGCATTCGGGAATCAAGCGTCAAAGCAACGTCGAACCAAAGCTGCCCGAACCTCCGCTCGCGGCGAGTGCTGCCCCTGCTGAGGCGAGATCTTCTCCGCAGCGAATCGCGACACGCGCAACGCCGGCCAGACCGCAGCAGCAACGAACACCGATGCGGCGCAACGGATTTGCATCGAATGCCGCATGAAGTTCGCGGCTATTTCCAATATCAGGCTGTACCTCGCAACGAGGAGCGACTGAAGGCGTTCCGGCACGAAGTGCTGCGCATGTGGTAGTGGCAGCTTCGGCGGCGGAGTCAATGAACCCGCTGGACGTGGACCAACTTTTGGGAGAAACCCGCGAACCTGCTACCGGAAGTCGAGGCTCTGCACCTATCCTGACGTTCGCTTTGCGTGGACACATATCCGAGATAAGAACCGTGTGCGTCAGGAGCGCCAGCACGGATCTGTGCGGGGGGTGCCGGGCAACCGGCATCCCTACCGCGACCGCGGGACTCGCAGTCCCGCTCGTCGCGACTCGCCGGCCAGCACTCGAAGCTATCCCACGCACGGGAGCAACTGAAGGATCGCACGGCCTCGAACGTCAGCGGGAAGCGGCGCTCGCTAGCCAGTCCAGAAGGAAATCTTTCCAAACAACCCTAACCCAAGCGCTTTCAATGACCTACCGCCATCATCCCGGCGAATCGCCGGAATCCTCCGTTCAACACCGCAACTTGCCGTACAACCAAGGAAATCAACAGTTTGATGGCCGCCAGTGGTATTGGTTAACCGTCATTATCTATACTGGGACAATCGAGCGCACGGCTAGGCCGTGCTGAGCGAGTGCGTTTATCTTAAACCGGTGGTTGCAGGGAGGCGTTAGCAACCCACAAAGAGGAGTTCAAACGGATGCACAAGCCTATCAAGTACGTGGAAAAAGCCCTGACCTACGCGGCACAAGCCGCCTGGACCGTTTTCGATAAAGCCAATCAAATCAAGCAGAACCCGTCGTTCATTCCCAACTGGTCCGAAAAGCCGCTGCTGAAGTCTTATCAGAAGACCAAGCCCCCGCTGGGCTGGCCGCGCGAGACCGACTCGCTGTGCCCGCGCTGTGTCCCCGAGGCCCGCGAGGAGATCATGAGCGGCAAGAAACCGCTTTCGATCCTGATGAACGAAAAAGTGGGCGAGATCAAAGCCCAAGTTATCGAGCGCGACGGCAAAATCCTGATGGTCAAGGATTGCCCCATTCACGGCCACTTCGAGGACGTGATGTCCATCGACACCGCCTTCTTCAAGCACCTGGAAGAGTGCTTCCCAGGCCGCGACATCCGGGCGCACAACGATTCGCACTTGCACCATCACGGCACCAGCACCATCACCCATGGCCGCGGCTCGGTGCTGACGATCGACCTGACCAACCGCTGCAACATGATGTGCGATCCCTGCTTCATGGACGCCAACCAGGTCGGCTTCGTGCACGAACTCACTTGGGAAGACATTCAGACCCTGCTCGACAACGCCATCACCATCAAGCCCAAACGCCAGATGTCGGTGCAGTTCTCCGGCGGCGAGCCCACCATTTCGCCGTATTTTCTGGATGCCGTATCGTACGCCCGCAAGGTCGGCTACACCAGCGTGCAGGCCGCCACCAACGGCATCGAGTTCGCCAAGAGTCCCGAGTTCTGCCGCAAAGCCGCCGACGCCGGGCTGCGTTATGCCTACCTGCAGTTCGATGGCATCGGCAACGCCGCCAACTCCCACCGCAAAGTCGGCAACCTGTTCGACGTAAAGCTGCGCGCCATTGAAAACCTGTACACCAACGGCGTGGACATCGTGCCCGTAATCACCCTGATTAACGGCATCAATAACGAGCAGGTGGGCCGCGTTATCCAGTTCGCGCTCGACAATCCCAAGCGCATTCCGTTCCTTTCGTTCCAGCCGGTTTCGTTTACCGGCCGCGACGAGGCCGTCACCGACGACCGCCGTATGGCCCAGCGCTACACGCTGGCGCACCTGGCGCACGACGTGAAGAACCAGACCGGTTTGGGCGAGCCTGCCCGCGATTGGTTCCCGCTCTCCTTCATCAGCACCTTCTCGGATTGGTCCGACCTGGTGCATGGTCCGGAGCACCAATGGGGCCAGTTGAGCTGCGGATGCCATCCGAATTGCGGCGTAGGCATGGCCGTGATGGTGGATAAGCAAACCGGCGAATCCGCGCCGGTCACGTCTTTCTGGAACGCCGACCAACTCGCCAAGGACGTAGCGCGCGTCAACGATGCCGCCCGCGGCAAGTGGCTTTCGATTATCGGCATGGCGCTGGCCACGGCGCGCAACTACGATCCCTTCAAGTCGCCCACGCACTTCAAGCTGACCGACCTGATGAAGAAGCTGGACAAGACCTTCGGCGCCACCGGCAAGAATTACGGCAAAGTCGGCTCGGACCGCACCATGCAGGATATCGAAAAGCGCCGCCAGGATCGCTGGAACTTCCTGTTGATCGCCGGCATGTGGTTCCAGGATCTGTTCAACTACGATTTCCGGCGCACCGAGCAGTGCATCATCCCCTACGCCACGCAGGA
>JBEKPZ010000151.1:0-32870 GCA_049520215.1 Bryobacteraceae bacterium
ATTGGGTACACTCTGTCATAGCAGAAGCCGTTGCCTCCTTGGCCGAAACATCTTCTCGCAAAATATGTTTATGCCATGAAGCGATGGCTTTTGCCACTCTATCGGTGAGAAATCCGGGCTAGCGCCGCGCGAATTGATGGGACCCTCAGGTCATCCGGGAGTGCTTCCATGAATGGCTCGGGAACTGGGGTTGCGGCCATCCGCGCAAGAAGCACCGCCACTTGTCGCGTGGCGCCGTCCAGATTCTCAAACGCAATAGAGAAGCTTCAGTAATGCCGCGCACGGCGGCCTTCGGCACTATGGAACGATGGCTGGGATTGATCCCGATCCGTCCGGAGTGCGAAGGCAATTGCGAGATTACCTTAAAGCTGGACCGGCCCTCGCGACCTTGCAGCCTTGCGCATGGATTGCCGGTGTGGCGCTTTTGCCGACGGCCGTTCTGCTCTTCGTCAGTCCCAGTTCTTTACCTTCGGCCAAATCTCCCTGAGGGGCCACTTCAAACCGCGGCAGTAAAAGATATCGAAGTGTTCGTAGGGCATGGAATAGGGGTGCTCGAAGTGGGCAACCTTCTCGACAGTGGCGAATGTGCTCTCGAGATCCTCCTGCCGGCCCTGCAAGACGATCATGCTTTCGCCGGTATAGTCGCGCGGTCCCCAGAGAAAGTAGGTCTGGTGCCCGCTGATGGCCTTCGGCAATCCGAATTTCGGACCAAACAGATCCACCGCGCCGGCCTGGGCGTAGTTCTGCCCGAAGATCGCGGTCCTGGGGCGCACCTCCGGCGGCAGGCCGTTGTACACCTTCGCTACGGCCGCCACCATCTCTTCCCAACCGAATTGGTCGGCATAGATCTGCGGCAGCGGCGTCTCGAGCTTGGGCGGCTGGAAACCGAGGGCCTGTGAGTAGCGGATATAGGTCTCAACCGGCAGCACCGGAACGACGAAGGGCGCAAGTATCGCGCCGGCGAGCACCATCAGGGCAACCCACGCGGGTTTGATCCATTGCAGGCGGGGCGCGGTCAGCCTTGCTGCCAGCCAGGACTCCCACAGGACTCCGCCCGCCGCGAACAACATCGGGAAGGCCGGCCACGGGTAGTAAACGCGCGGGCTCAAAATCATGATCACGGCCATGGTGAAGAGCCAGGTCCACCCGAGCACGCGAAACGGTTTCCCCTTTTCGCTGAACAGGAAATACCAGAGCCCGGCCAGCCAAATGGGCAGCCCGACCGGAAGCATGGTCAGGATCTCCTGGCCCATGAATGCCAGCGGTCGCAAATCGACATCGCGGTGCACGCGCCGGATGTTCGCCTGAAACTCCAGAAACGGGAAATGATGCTGTACGTTCCACAGCAGGTTGGGCAGAAGAATCAGCAGCGCGAGCAGGCCGGCGATCCAGAGCCACGGCGAGCGGAGCTGGCGGCGTTCGGGTGTGGCGAGCAGGCCGACGACAATCCCGCAGCCGAAGATCAGCATGGAGTACTTATTTTCCAGCCCGATGCCGGCCAGCAGGCCGAACCAGAGCCACAGCCTCCGATTGCCGGTCTTGACGATGCGCATGACGATGTATGCACAGCCCATCCAGAAGAGCGGTTCGAAGGCGTTCATCGAAAACAGGCTGTCCATTGCCAGGAATCCGGGCGCCACCAGTACCGCCAGCGCCGCAAAGCCCTGCGCGAAGCGCCCCCCGCCGAGTTCACGCGCCATCAGGCCGGTGAGCAGCACTGTCGCGCCGCCTGCCACGGCAGGCAGGAAATGGATGGCCGGCAGCGATTCGCCCAACAGGACGCGGATGACTGCGGCGGCCAGAGCGATAAGCGGCGGCTGATCCACATAGCCCCACGCCAGGTGCCGGCCGCACGCCAAATAGTAGAGTTCGTCACCGAAGTGGCCGTAATGGTGGCCGGCGTAGAAATGGACCGCCATCTTGATGGCGGAGATCCATACCACCACCATGGCGAAGCCCGGCGCCAAACACTTGTTTGTCATAGCGTCACGCGCGTGAACACAATGGAACCACCGATGGACACAGATGAACGCAGATAAAGAATCCGTCTGTGCCAGCCGCGATCCCCTCGCGCCCGATCCCCGGCCGGCGCAGTTTTGACCATTGTACCTAATCCAGAAAAAATGCTGAGGTCCCCTTCAAGTTTTGGGCCGCGGTTATTCCGGTTGACCGTACGGGTGTTCTTTTGGTAGGCCCAACGGCGGTGTTCTGGGCGAGAGTCCCTGCGATCCGGAAACAAGGCTGACCCGGGTCGCCGCGGGTAAGCAGGACGGCTGGCGACGGCGCCAGATTCCGCAATAGGCGATACGGATCATTCGGATGCACGTCCGGTGCAATCGGGAGCGGGCGCCGGTATCTGAGCGTGTCTATTGCACCTCTGGGCCCCATAAAACAGCCGGAGTGCAGCGCTACTTTGGCTTCAGGGCTGCCGGAACGGGGGGCTAGGGGCTGGGGGTGGAGCGCTCGAGGAGGTGGCTCCAGTCGAGCGGGCGGTTTGATGTTGCAGAATGTTGCGCGGTGACGAAGCTGCCGCGTCCAACCTGGCCGTTGATGAAGCCTTCGGACTAAGCCTTCGGACTCGAGGAGCTCGTAGGCGGCGGCGACGGTGGTGCGATTCAGTCCAAGTGAGCCAGCCAATTCGCGAGTGGCTGGGAGGCGCTCACCGTTCGCCAGTTGCCCGGACTGGATGAGGTTGCTGAAGTGGGCGTAAAGCTGGCGATAGATTGGCAGAGGCGAGGAAGCATCCAGTTGAGGCTGGGGGACCACAAGGGCAGCATACCATATTGGATGGCCGATTGGATGAGAGGCCGGCTGCGGGCCACGGTTCTTACTGGATACGGGGACGGTTTTGCTCGTTCAGCACCAATCCGTCGAAGATGGCCAAGACCTGTTTGCGATAGGTGTAGACGCGCTGCAGGTTCTCCCGGAAGGTGGCTTCGAAGTCATGCGCCCGCATCCATTTGTCGAGCAGCGTGCGAGGAACGTCGATATCTTGCCGCAGAGCTTCCACGGTATGGCCGCGCAGGAAGAGGCCATAGAAGAAAGCTGCCTCGCGTTGCGGGGCCAAAGGATCGTATTCGTCTCGTACCGTCATAAATACGGTCTGGAAATTGCCAGTATAGCCGTGCTGCCCGGATTCGCGCAAGTCCCTCCTTCGGGCAGTTCGCGCAGTCCTCTTCCAAGGATAGCCTGCCAACCTCTCGCGTGTGGAACCGTCTAAACCGGGTACGGCGATTTTACGGCAACGTGAAGGAGCGAAAGTTGGAATTGTTGCGAACCTGTTTGCAGGACTTGCGTTATGCAGTCCGCAATTTACTGCGGTCGCGCGGCTTTGCGGCGGTCGCCGCGATTACGCTGACCATCGGCATTGGCGCCAATACGGCCATATTCAGCATTGTCGATACCATTCTGTTGCGGCCGCTGCCGTTTCGCGATCCGGGCCAACTGGTCCGGTTGTACGAAACCGAAGCGGCGCCTGGGCACTATCCTTTCGCCGGCCCGGATTTCGTCGACTGGAGGGCGCAGAACAAGACCTTCCAGGACATGGCCCTGTTTGGCTGGTCGGGCGATATGAACCTGAGCGGCGAGGGGCGACCAGATCACGTGTCCGCCGTACCGACCCAGGCGAATTTCTTCGTGCTGCTGGGGGTGCAGCCGATTCTGGGGCGCACTTGGTTGCCGGGTGAAGATCAGGCGGGTAGGGACCAGGTGGCCCTCCTGAGTTACGGCTTGTGGCGGGAACACTTCGCCGGAGATCCGGGGGTGGTGGGCCGCACGATTGCGTTGAACTCCAAGAAGTACACCATCGTGGGGGTGATGCCGGCCAGCTTCCGCTATCCCTTCCAAACGCAAATGTGGATCCCGTTGGACATGGACTTCAAGAGCTGGATGGGCCAGCGCGGCAGTCACTGGGCCAACGCTATCGGCCGGCTGAAACCGGGGGGCTCGCTGGAGAAGGCGCGGGCGGACCTGAAGCTGATCTCCGGACGCCTGGAGAAAGCCTATCCGGATTCCAACGACAAGGTGGGATCGGCGGCCGTTGCGTTGCATGACGACCTGGTGGGCGACTCGCGCGCCTCTCTGCTGATGATGCTTTCGGCGGTGGGATTGGTGCTGCTGATCGCTTGCGCAAACGTCGCCAATCTGCTGCTGTCACGAGCGGTGGCGCGGCAAAAAGAGATGGCGGTGCGCAGTGCGCTAGGCGCGGCGCGGGGGCGATTGCTGCGGCAGTTGCTCACCGAAAGCCTGCTGCTGTCTCTGTTCGGCGGCGCGCTGGGATTGGTGGTGGCCTGGGGCTTGATCGCGGTTGTGTCGCACGCCAAGAACCTGGCCCTGCCGGGGTTCGCGGTCATTCAGCTCAACGGCGAGGTGCTGGCCTTTACGTTCGCGCTGGCCGTGGTGACTGGCGTGTTGTTCGGCCTGGCGCCGGCGCTGCGCACTTCGCGCCCCGACCTGCACGAGGAGTTAAAGGGCGGCGCGGGCAGCTCGATCAGCCCAGGGAAGCGGCGCCGGTTCACCAGCAACGTGCTGGTAGCCGGCGAGATGGCGCTGTCGATGCTGCTGCTGGTTTCGGCGGGGCTGCTGCTCGAAGACTTCGCGCGTTTGCGAAACATGGACATCGGCGTGCGACCGGAGGGCGTGTTCACGGCGGCGGTGCGGTTGCCTGAAACGCAATACAAGACAAGGGAGCAGAAGCTGGAGTTTTCGCAGTCGCTGCTGGAGAAATGCGCGCATATCGCGGGCGTGGACGCAGCCGCCGCAAGCACCCGCCTGCCGCTCGAAGGGGGCAACAACTACTATGTCACGCTACGCGGGCAGACATCCCAGAAGAGCAACTTGCTGGTGGAATCCCACGCGGTGAGCCGCGAATACTTTCATGCGATGGGGGTGCGGTTCCTGGAGGGACGGAACTTCGAGCCCGCCGACGTCCAGCGCGCGCGGGGGCTCGATGCGCAATACGATAAAGTACCCGAGGGCGGCCGCCTGCCTGAGGGCGAGGCGAACGCCATGGTCTATCCGGTGGTGATCAACCAGGCGATGGCGCGGGCTTTCTGGCCGGATCGGGGCTCTCTGGGACAGATGTTCTCGCAGGGCAGTGACCACGGTCCGTGGAAGCAGGTGATCGGCGTGGTGAACGACGTCCGCCAGTGGGGCCTGGCGCATAAGCCGGTGCCAGAGGCTTACGATGCCTTCATCGGCGACTCGGGCCTGTTCGTGGTGCTGCACACGTCCCGGCAGCCATTGAGCCTGACCGCAGAGGTGCGGCGCGTGCTCGCCCAGACGGATGCGAGCCTGCCTCTATTCTCGGTGCGCAGCATGGATCAGGTGATCGGGGAGAACGCCCAAGGCGAGCAGTTTCTCAGCCTGCTAGTGGGGTCGTTCGCGGGACTGGCGGTGCTGCTGGCCGCCGTCGGGATCTACGGTGTGCTCTCCTACGCGGTGACCGAACGGACGCGCGAGATCGGCATCCGCATGTCGCTGGGCGCCAGCCGCGGCCAGGTACTGGGGCAAGTCATCTTGGAGGGCATGCGGCTCGCGGTGGTGGGCTTCGCGGTGGGTATCGTGGGGGCACTGGCCGCCGGACGTGTGCTGGCGAGCCTGCTGCACGAGGTCAAACCCGCGGACCCCGCTATTTTCGCGGTGACCGCCGGCTTTCTGGCGTTGGTGGCGCTGGCGGCCTGCTATCTGCCCGCGCGCCGCGCGGCGCGGCTGGACCCGATGAGGGCTCTGCGCTACGAGTAGGATTGTGCTTGACGAGGGGAAGGGGAGAGTGTATACTTCAGATATGGAGTCAAGCGCGGTACGTCGGCAGAAGATCGATTCTGAACAGGTTTCCCCAAGCGATCGCCGCGATCCCCAAGTCCGGCGCCGCATGTCCGGCCCAGCGATACGCGCCTTCTTTAACGTCGGCACCGCTTGGAAACTTCGCGCCGAGGAACAGCGGGCGCTGCTGGGATGGCCGGCGGAATCGACGTTCTTCAAGTATAAGGCCGGAGACGTCGCGGCGCTTCCTTACGACATGCTCATGCGCATCTCCCTGGTTTTGGGTATTTATAAGGATCTCCACATCCTTTACCCGGAGCCGGATTTGGCCGACAGATGGGTCGGGTTGCCGAACAACAATCCTGTGTTCGGCGGCGCGCCCGCGCTGACGTTGATGATCGAAGCGGGGATCGAGGGTCTCTACCAGGTGCGGCGGCTGCTCGACGGGAGGCGCGGCGGGTGGAATTGATTCCGCCCACCGAGAAGTTGCGTCTCGCCGGCGCCTGCCGCCTAGTCCCCAGCCGGTACCCCTCGCGGGGAATTCTGGATGCAGTTTCGAGCGTCGCGGACCTGCCCCTGATCCTGGAGTTGGAAACCTGGAGCAACGATCGCATTTCCTCGGAGCTGGGCATTCTGCATCGGATTCCGAAGGAGGAGTGGGTCGCCGGTCGGCCCTTGGCGAGCGTGGTGATGGCGGCATTTTGCCATCCGCGCCCGACTGGCGGCCGCTTCAACAGCCCGGAACGCGGAGCTTGGTACGCCGCCAATTCGCTCGACGGAGCGCATGCCGAGGTGGTCTATCATCGCACCGCGGAGTTGGCTGAAATCGGCGTGTTCGAAACGCGGGTGGAGATGCGCCTCTACCAGGCCGATTTTCACGCCGTGTTCCATGATGTGCGGGACAACGTGCCGAAGAACGTCCCGTACCACGACCCCACGAGTTACACGGTCTCCCAGGCTCTAGCGCGCACACTCCTGGCGGACGGGTCGAACGGCGTTGTCTATCGCAGCGTGCGTCATGCGGGAGGCCAATGCCTGGCTTGCTTTCGTCCCGCTCTGGTGACCAACGTGCGCGCCGGCGCCCACTTCGAATATCAGTGGCCAGGCACGCGCACGCCGCGAGTTCGGCTGTTGAGCAAACTGGTTTCATAGCCGCGACCACAAGAGGCGGCCTGAGAGCCTGCCCCACAAGTTTACTTTACGCGTTCCAGGGCCTGCTCGAAGTCGGCCAGCAGGTCCCGCCAGTCCTCGATGCCGACCGAAACGCGCACCAGGCCGTCGCCGATGCCCGCTTCATCCAACTCCTGAGCGGACATGCCGGAGTGGGTGGTGGATTTCGGATGGCACACCAGCGTCTCCACTCCGCCGAGCGAAACGGCATTGCGCCCGATCCTCAAGCTGCGCAGGAAATCGAAGGCCGCCGGACGGCCCTCAAAATCCAGCGAGAAGATGCCCCCCGGATAGGCGCACTGCTGCTCGTAAATGCGGCGCTGCTCCGCATCTTCAAACAGCGTCGGATAGAGCACCCGCCGGATCTTGGGATGGCTGTGTAGGGCTTCGGCCAGCCGGTTTGCGTTCTTGCTCTGCCGGTTCATGCGCAACGCCACGGTGGGCAGGCGGCCATCCAGCATCCAGCATTCGTCGGGCTGCAAAATATTGCCGAACATGCTGCGCTTCAGCAGAATCCGGCGCATCAGTTGCGGGTCCTTGGAGAGCGCCACGCCCGCCACCATGTCGCTCATGCCCGAGAGATACTTCGTTCCGGAATAGAGCACCAGGTCTGCGCCAAGCATCAACGGATGCTGGAAGGTGGGGCCCAGGAAGGTATTGTCCACCATCACCACGGGCCGGTCGGGATGATTTCCGGCGGCCTCCGACGCATGCCGGATGTCGGTCATGACCATGGTGGGATTAGCGGGCGTTTCCAGGTATACGACACTGACATTGCGGGCCGACCGTATGGCGCGGCCGAGGGCTTCGGTGTCGCCACCCGGCACCGGTATCGATTGCACACCGAAAGGTTCGAGGAAGCTGTGAATCAGGCCGGTGGTGCCACCATAGAGCGGCGTGGTGTAGACGATGGTAGTGCCCGGCCGCGCCACGGTAACGAAGGCCGTCATGATGGCCGCCATACCGGAATTGAACACGCCCGCGGCTTGCGCGCCCGGCTCCAGTGGAACAATCTTGTCTTCCAGGATCTCTGCGTTTGGATGGGAGAAGCGCGAGTAGATGAGATCCGCGCGCATGCCTTCCCCGGCGGGCACGCGGCCGGCAAGAACCGAAAATGCGTGTTCGGCCTCTTCCGGGCTGGAGAACACGTAAGTGGAACTTCTAAATACGGCGGGCCTGGCGGATCCAAATGAGAGGTGCGGATCGAAACCGGCGGTCAGCACCGCAGTGCGCGGACGCACGGCTCCGTGCGTACTCTCGGGGTTTAGCATAATCGCTCCTATCCAGAGTGTACCGCTGCACACTTCGCGGCAATGGTTAACAACCGGCCAGCAAAATCCGCTGGATTTTGCACTAAAATGGTAGCGGACCCTAATTATGGATTCCGGAGTCGGCATGCCTGTGCCGAACATGTTCCGGCCGCACCCCAATCTGGGCGACGCCGTGAACCACAACTTCATTGCGTCGGAAGTGGAAGGCGGCGTCTTCCTGGACCGGCTGCCGGAGGGCGCGGTCTTGCGCGTCCAGACGCAGAACCGGGCGTATACGCTGGTGAATCGCGGCAACGGGCAGGCGCTGATCTCCGGGCATCCGACGTTTTGCCCAGAGCCGGTGCTGGTGCACATCGAAGGGTCCAACTGGGGCGGATCGATGCTGAAGGCGTCTTTCATCGGGCGCGGCATGCACCTGGAGTTTCGCCATCCGGAGCACCGCACGATCATGACGTCCTGCATTGTGGATGTGCAGGCGGCCTAAGCCACAACCGCTTGCTCACGCGCGCGGCTCAGAGGCAACTCAGAGGACGGCGCCTAATTTTCCCGCGGCCTGCAGACGCGCATCCACGCGATTCAATCGACGCGCTAGCTCCGGACCCAACAAAACCGTATGCGAAATACGGGTCAGATACTCCGGGATCTCCCAAACATCGTTTTCCGCAGTCATCCATCCAAGCGGGTCGAAGCGGCGCAGGTTGATGGGGCGGGAATAGTTGCGCAGGGTCTTTTCGCCGGCAAGATTGTAGTAGTGCTCGAAATACGAGATCGCCAGCTCGCGGAGGGTGCGATACACCGGTTCCCGGAATCGCAGACCCGAATAGTTGGATTTAGCGATGGCTCCCCAGTGGCCGCGCTGCCGGAAGATGGCCAGCACGTGATCGTCGTCGCGCACCGCCTCCAGATCCAGCAGCAGGGGCGGGAAGCCGTGCATGCGCAATGCCGCGGCGCCGAATAGCGCACCTTCCATGCATTGCGCCAGCCGGTCCCGCAGAACCCGGCGCGGCGAGCGACACGTAGCGCCTTGGAGTTCCTTGTTGTAGCCGATCTCGCTATCGAGGAAAGATTGGATCCTCTCGGGCGTCTTCAGACGACCCAGGATCGCGAGCTCGTCCCGGCCAAAGCCGCGCGGCCGATCGGTCACCCGCGCAACAGGGCCCGCTTGGCTGCGCGCCGCGCTTTCAGGCGGGCATTGGCCTTCTGCTGCTTCTCATAGGCCACCACCTCCTGGCACGCGTCGCAGCGCTTCCGGATGCGCGATTTCGTGGTGAACGTCGCCCCGCACCGCCGGCAGGACTTCGTGATGGTTTCATCGAAGGGAAGGATCCCCGGTTTTTGGGGCAACAGATATGAATAGTGGAATTCGCAATGACTCATAAGCAAACACCCTAACCCCAGTGCCGCACTGGGCGAAATCACGCACCCAACTTTACGCAGGCCGAAGGCCTGCTGCATTCAAACTGCATTCAAGCCGCGAAGCTTTCGACCGGCCCACACATCTCGACTCGCACCGATGGTGGGACCGATATAGTTGCACCGCAAGGAGTTGCTGTTTCTCCGTTTTGCGAGAGCCGCTCCCCACGAGCTCCGCGACCGAACGGCAACGGTCCGGACTCACTCATGCAGGCACCCAACGGACTCATGATTGTACAGCTTCCCTTGCACTCTTGCAACCGAAAAATTCTCCCGGCGTCTTCATGCTGCGGAAGCCGGCGCAAACGGCTCGGCCCGATCGGTCAGTTCCCATGACAGGTGATTTATATAAAATAGCAGAACCGGCTCGGAATAAACGGTCCGAAATTTCTCAAACACCCGTTCCGCCCAACCTTCCGTCAAATAGCTCTTCGCGTCCAGGTCCTTATTGAAGAACCCTCCCTCGTGCGGGACGCCCAGAAAATCGAGTACCGCGATAATCAGGTCCAGGTGTGATACTAACACAGTCTGGGCGAGATCTTTGGCGAATTGTTCGTCATGTGCGCCCAGGCGAGCCCAGAATCTGGGAACGTGCTTGTGCAACGACTCCGTATTGAGCTTGGTCAGATGAGCGCTGGCCTTGAACGCGTCGTAGAGCTGGTAGGTTTTCAGCTTGCCGATGGAGACGCTGCGAATCAGTTGCCCAAAGCCGCTCTCCCCGAGCGCCAGGTAGACTTCCGAAATCTGCATTTAGGGTCAGGTTATCACATGCGGTAGAATGAATGGGTTTGGCCATGAGCAACATAATCATTCTGGGCGCGCAATGGGGCGATGAAGGCAAGGGGAAGGTGGTCGACCTTTTCTCCGAACGTTTCGACGTGGTGGCCCGCTACCAGGGCGGGCATAACGCCGGGCACACCGTGCGCATCGGCGAACGTAAGTTCGTGCTGAAGTTGATTCCGAGCGGGATTCTGCGGCCGGGCAAGAAGGCGGTGATCGGCAACGGGCTGGTGGTCGATCCGGCCGCGCTGCTGGAAGAGATCCAAATGCTGGAAGCGGCCGGCTTGCAGGTGGAGGGCAACCTGTTCATCAGCAACCGCGCGCAGGTTCTGCTGCCCAGCCACCGCCTGATGGAGAAACTCGGCGAGGCGCGGCCGGGGCGGGTTTCCATCGGCACCACCTCGCGCGGCATCGGCCCCTGCTACGAAGACAAGATCGCGCGCCGGGGCATACGCATCGGCGATCTGATGGACCGCGAGGTGTTCGAGCCGCTGTTCGATACGCTGGTGGCGGAACACCAGACCGCAGCGCGCGCGCTGGGGGTGGACGACGGGCTGGACGCCGCCGGCATTCGCGCCGAATACGAAAAACTGGCGGAGCGCATTCGTCCCATGGTCTGCGACACGGCCCGCCTGCTGCACGATGCCATCGCCGCGGGCCAGAGCGTGATGTTCGAAGGCGCGCAGGGGACCATGCTGGATATCGATCATGGGACCTATCCGTTCGTGACCTCTTCCAGCGCGTCGGCGGGCGGCGCCTCGACGGGCACGGGGGTGCCCCCAACGCGCATCCAAGGCGTGATTGGCGTATCGAAGGCTTACATCACGCGCGTGGGCGGCGGGCCGTTTCCCACCGAAGCGTTGGATTCCTGGGGCGACCAGATCCGCAACCGCGGCAACGAATTCGGTTCGGTGACCGGGCGCCCGCGCCGCTGCGGATGGTTCGACGTGCCGCTGATGCGCTATGCGGCCATGATCAACGGCTTCGACAGCCTGGTGGTGACCAAACTGGACGTTTTGGACGAGATAGAGAAGCTCCCGGTTTGCGTGGCTTACCGGTCGGGCGGGCAGGAAGTGGCCGACATGCCCGCGACGGCGAAAGGGATGGCCGCGCTGCAGCCGGTTTATGAATGCCTGCCGGGGTGGCAGACATCCACGTTCGGCATTTCCACATATAGCGAACTGCCTGCGCGGGCGCGCGACTACCTCGATTTTTTGGAAGAGAAGAGCGGCGTGGAGGTGGGCTGCATCTCTACGGGACCCGAGCGGAATCAGACGATCGTGAAACCCGGCTCGCACTTCGCGCGGTTGTTTGCGTAGGGGCGGGTCTGGCGGCCTGAGAGGCCGCCGCAGGCTGAGAGCCTGGCCCACAAGGGTTTGAAACGATTACCCCGCGAGAATCACTATCATTACAGCCGGCAGTCTAAGGAGGCCAACAAATGAGGATCTCGGTCCTCGCGGATGAAAGCGGGAAGATCGTCGGCACCTTGTGGCCCGTCGAGGCGGCTGGCAACCGCCCAACCGACGTGCACATGAGGGCGGGCGCGGGCCAGAAGGTGCACCACGTCCTCCTGCCGGAGGAACTGACGCATCTGCGTTCCCTGGTATCCCTGCATGACACCCACAGAGTCGAGGTCACCGGTCAGGAAGCTCATCTGGTTGCGCGACAGTAAGGCGCTGGCTAGTCTCCCAAGCGAAATCGGCGCACGTCCTTGAGCAGAACGAACAGGTGCATGGGATCGGCAGGCGAAGGGACGAAATCGAAATGCTCATAGAAGCGCCTGGCTTCCTCGTCCTTCGCATGCACCGCAAACGCCCGAATGCCGGCAATGTTCGCGGCCTGGAGCGTGCGATCCATGGCATCCCTCAAGAGAGCCTTGCCGACGCCCTGACCGTGCCACCGCCGGTCGACCGCCAGGCGCGCGAGCAGCATGATGGGCACCGGGTGCCGCGCGAGACCCTTGGTCAGCCTCTCCGGCGCCTCCGCGTGGGTCACCTGTCCCACGGCGAGGGTGTAAAAGCCGATAATCGTGTCACCCAGGACACCCACGTACGTTTGCGATGCGCCTGCCTGTTGGTTCTGCCACGCATAGCGCAATAGATATCGATTGAGTTGCTCTCTGCCGCAATCGAAGCCTTCGATGGCGTGCTCGCGTCGAAGCTTCTCAACACGGCGGGCAGCGTCACCGAGCGGGGCCGGCATCGAAGAACCCAGGTTCCTTCAAGAGACGCTCCAAGCGGGGCAATGGGCGCGGAGGAGCATCCAGAGCAGCCATGAACGCTTTCCACTGCGTGGCATTCAGACCGAAAGAACGCCGGTCCGCGAGCGCCTCATCGGCCCTGGCGAGCGCGCTCTCCAGCACGAACTCACTGACCGACCGGCGTAAAGCCGCGGCGGCCGCTTGCAACGCCAGTTTGTCTGCGCGCCTTAGCCGCAAGTCGAGTTTTTCACTGCGTGTAGTACGCGACGGCACGCTTCTGCCTCCCTATAACACAAGGTTAGCCGCGCTGCCCGACAATGTCAAGACCAGTGCGGGGTTGCCATCGGAGGGTAATCCAAAATCAGCAGCACTTGTTATCATGAACCCTGTATAATGGCCGACCAACTCGGAGGTTCATGATGCGGGCCGGAGTGAACGATCTGATCGTAATCTTGTGCGGCCTAGCGACCAGCGCGGTGACCGCTGCGGCTCTGGCGACCCTTGAGATCAGGGCACACTTCGCTCTGTATGCGTTTACCTTCTGGTTCGTCATCCCGGTCGGCGCTTTCGTTTCCGGAGGGTTTGCCAGCAGCGGATACACGTTGGGCGCAAAGCTACTGAATCATAAGTTGCACCGCTTCTTTATCGTCAATATCATCGGCGTCTCGATCGCTACTTACTTCCTGCTGAACTACATGGTCTATGCCAATCTGGTTGTCAACGGCCAGCATGTAAGTGACGTGTTCAGCTTTGCGCATTATCTGGACACCGTGATCGAGAACCGGAGGATGTCGTTCATCGGTGTGGGCAGCCTCGGCAAAACGGGATTCCTGGGATATGCTCTGGTTGCGATTCAGCTTGTTGGTTTTGCGGCCGGCGGGCTCATGGTTTACCGCAAGGTGGCTTCCGATCTTTATTGCGAGTATTGCCGCCGCTACCTCAAGATCACCTTGGCTAAATCAGGATACAACTCGCGGTCGGCCGAAGTAGGCGATGTTTATCAAGATGCAAAGGCCGCGCTCCGAGGCGGAAACTCCGCTGCCACAGTGGATCTAGTCTCGAAACTTTCGACGACTCCCTCGGGCACACTGCAGCTCAACCTGCGCCTCGGACAGTGCCCCAAATGCTCGGCCGAGTACTACCACCTGGGCATGTCTTTCGAGGATGGAAAAAAATGGCATCCTCATCCCGATTTTCAAACGCACGGCGTGGTTCGCCAGCAGTCTGACGCACTTCCCATGGCGCTTCCCCACCGGCCCGAGAAAATCGGTCGAGCTCGTATTGGGGTGACTCTGGGCACGCCGATGATTGCGCTGGCGGCGATCTTCATTTTTCGACCCGCCGGACTCACGGACTCCTCGTCGGCATTCATTGAGGGTGCTCGTTACGTTATGGGGAAGGACGTCCCCCGCGACGAAGCCCGCGGCGCTGAACTCTACCGCAAAGCGGCGCGGGCCGGCAATACTCTGGCGATGGCCGGTTTGGGGGAGTTGTATCGGGACGGCAAAGGCGTTCCGCGGGATCCTGAGGCGGCGCGGTCATGGTTGGAAAAGGCTTCCAACGGTGGAAACGCACTGGCGATGTTCGAACTCGCCTTGATGTATAACGAAGGCCAAGGCATTCCGCGCGATCCCAAGCAAGCCGCGTACTGGTACGACAAGGCGGCCGCCAAGGGTAACGCCGATGCCATATTGAATCTCGGAGGTTTGTATTTCAATGGATCGGGCGTGCCCCGCAACGATCAAAAAGCCCGTGAGTTGTTCGAAAAGGCGGCCTTGGCCGGGCGCGTCGCCGCAACGCATAATCTGGGGATTCTTGATTTGCGTGAATCTCCGCCGAAGTATTCGGGCGCGATCCTTCGGTTCAATCAAGCGGCCGCGAGAGGATACACGAAGTCCATGACGGTGCTCGGAGGATTGTACGCACAGGGGAAGGGCGCGCCTCGGGACTACCTAAAGGCCCGTGAGTGGTTCACCAAGGCAGCGAACCAAGACGACCCGCTCGCCATGTTGGAGCTAGGTTTGATGATGATCGAGGGTCAGGGCGGTGTCCGTGACGCAGCAAGGGGCCGAATGTGGATTGCGAAGTCAGCCGCCGCGGGAAACCCACTGGCAGCGGGCACGCTACAGAAGCTGGACGGGGCTGGAAAGCCAGTCGCAGGACGCCGTTAGATACCGGATAGCGAGCACCTCCTAACACCGAAAAATCATGCCTCAATATCGCCTCCTCGACCTGCTGGCGCTCCTGGCGCGACTCAGCAAGAATCTTGGCGATGTCCATTCAATGCTTATGCCGGGACGCATGCAACTGGCATGCGGCAAGCAACGCAACCGCGACATAGGTTCTCGGGGAACGCAGGAGATCCCAGCCAATGAGTTCCGGCACGTCTTTATCCATTACCGGATGAAGCACGAGAATGGCAGCAGCACCAGCGGAAGCACTTCCCAAGGGTAATCACGCCAGCCCATTATGAAGGGCCCCACGAGTGCGCCAACAGCGGCACCCAAGATCATCAGTCTCCACGAAAATCGCCGCGAAACGATGGCACGGATCATTTTGTATCCCGGGCTGATAATTCTATCACGAGGGATCCAATCGCCCTGCATTCCCGGGAAACCGCGGAAACCGCTCCCTCACGGTCGCGGCTCGGTAAAGCGCTCGGTAAAGCGGCCGCGGGTTCACGTTGATTTCGCGAGGTTTGCGGAGCCGCGCAGATCCCTGACGTCAAGAGCTCTGTTGCATAATGAAGTGAACGCTCGAAAGTGGGGTCATCGATGAACCGAATTCGCGCTTGGACCGGCGCCGTGATGCTCGGAGTTGCGGCGCTGGTGCTGCTGTCCGGCGCCGACGCATCGCGCGTTGCAGAGGATCGCATCGGGCGCTTCCGCAATCTGGGCAAAGCCTTTTACGAGAACCCCACCACGCAGCCGCAGGCAGTCGACGAGTTCAAAAAGGCGCTGGACCTGGCGCCCAATTCGGCGCGCGAACACATCAACTATGGCCTGGCCTTGCTGCACGCCGGCCGCACCAAGGAAGGCGTCGCGGAACTGGAGCGCGCGCAAAAGCTGGACCCCAAGATTCCGCACACCTGGTTCAACCTGGGTATTGTCTTCAAGAAGGAGGGCGATTATGCGCCGGCCGTGGCCCAGTTTGAGGGGCTGCTGCGGCTAGTCCCCGACGAGCCGGTGTCGCACTACAACTTGGGCGTGCTGCATAAGCTCGCCGAAAAGCGCGACGACGCGGTGCGCGAATTCGAGACCGCCGAACGGCTCAACCCCAATCTCGCCGCGCCGCATTTCCAGCTTTATAACCTCTATCGCCAGGGCGGCCGAGCCGACGACGCCGCCCGCGAATTGGCGATCTTCCAAAAGCTGAAAGCTCTCACCGAAGGCGCCGTCATTCCGGAAGACATGGAGTGGAGCTACTACGCGGAAATTTACGATCCCATCGCGCCGCGTGGGGAAAGCGAGCCGGCGCCAGCGCCGAAGTTCGAAGACCGCAAGCTGGCGGGCGGCTTCGATCCCGGCTTTGATCCAAGCAGCGCCGGTTTGCTGGTGCTGGATGCCTTCGGCGACCACCGGCCAGCCCTGCTCGCCTGGTCGTCCAGCGGCGCGCAGCTTTACAAGGACGGAACCACGCTGGTGGCCGATTCGGGCCTGGCCGGCCTCAAGGATATCGTCTCCATCGCCGCCGGCGATTACGACAACGACGGCCTGCCGGACCTCTGCGTCATCACGGAGGCGGGCGCGGCGCTCTACCACAACAACAAGGGCAAGTTTGAGAAGTCGCCGCTGAAGCTACCCGCCGGACACTTCGTTAAGGCCGTCTGGATCGATTTCGATCACGACTACGATCTGGACCTGATCCTGCTGGGCGAGAACGCCGCGCTCGCGCGCAACAACGGCGAAGCCGGCTTCAGCGACGACACCGCCGCCTTCCCGTTTGTGAAGGGTAACGCCATCGACGCCGCCGCAATCGATTTGATCGCCGATACCAACGGCGTGGATCTGGCAGTGTCGTACCGCGACCGCACGGGCGTCCTGTACCGCGACCGCCTGCTCGGTAAGTATGAAGCGGTGCCGCTGGACACGCTGCCGGCGGGCGCCAAAGGGCTGACCGCTTTCGACGTGAATAGCGATAGCTGGACGGATCTGGCAGCCGATGGCCTGCTGCTGTTGAACCATCAGGGCAAGCTCGAACCATTCGCCGGCTTGGAGGCCAAAGGTCCGGTGACCTTCGTCGATCTGGCCAATCGCGGCATCGCCGACGTGGTGGCGGCCAACGGTGTTTTCCGCAACCTCGGATTGGACCACTTCGAGAAGCTGCCCGTTGAAATTCCCGCCGCGGTGGCCGCCGTCGAATCCGATTTCGACCGCGACGGCCGCGCCGATGTGGCGCTGGTCGCCAGCGATGGTTCCCTGCACCTGCTGCACAACGCCACTGGGACGAAGAACAACTGGCTGCTGGCGGGGCTCAACGGCGTCAAGAATATGAAACTGGCGCCCGGCGCGAGGGTCGAGATCAAGACCGGCTCCAGTTATCAGAAGCGCACCTACCAGGGCGTCCCGCTGCTGTTCGGCGTGGATTCCTACAGGATCGTCGATGCCGTGCGCATCACCTGGCCCAACGGCCTGATCCAGAACGAACCGGACCAGCCGGTCGACAAGCCCCTCGAAATCCAGGAACAGCAGCGCCTCTCCGGCTCCTGCCCCATGATTTTCACGTGGGATGGCGGCAAGTTCCGCTTCATCACCGACGTGCTGGGCGTAGCGCCGCTGGGCGCGGCGTCTGGCGATGGCAGTTACTTCCCCGTGGATCACGACGAATACGTGCAGATTCCGGGCGACGCGTTGCATGCCGTGAATGGGCGCTACGAAATCCGAATCACCGAGGAGTTGCGCGAAGTTTCCTATCTCGACCAGGTGAAGCTGATCGCGGTCGATCATCCGGCCTCGGTCGAGATCTTCACCAACGACAAGTTCAAATCGCCGCCGTTCCCCGAGTTTCGGCTGTTTGGCGTGAAGCAGCGCATCTATCCCGTGCGCGCGCAGGATGACGCTGGCCGCGACGTGCTGCCGCGCCTGCTGCACCGCGACCGCACTTATCCGGATGGTTTCCGCCGCGACTACCTGGATGTCGCCGAGTTGCATCGCCTGGATCTGGATTTCGGCACGGCCGCGCCGGCGAACCGCGCCGTCCTGATCCTCAACGGCTGGGTGGATTGGGCCGACGGCAGCACCTTCATGGCCGCCTCGCAGGCGAAGAAAGATCTGGTGCTGCCCTATTTGCAGGTCAAGGACGCCGCCGGGCAGTGGAAAACCGTGATCGAAGATATGGGGATTCCGGCGGGCAAACCCAAGACGATTTCGGTGGATCTGACCGGCAAGTTTCTGTCTCGCTCGCGCGAGGTGCGCATTGTCACGAACCTCTGCGTGTATTGGGACGAGATCTTCCTCGGCGAAGAGACCGGCGCGCCGCCCGTGCGCCTGACCGATATGCAGGCCGAATCGGCCGGTCTGCAATTTCGCGGGTTCTCCACGCAGGTGATTCATCCGCAGCGCAAGCAGCCCGAGGGCTTCGACTACGCGAATTGGATGCCGGTATCGATGTGGAACCCCACCAAGGGACTTTATACGCGCTACGGCGACGTGCTGCCGCTGATCGGTGCGATCGACGACCGCCTGGTGATTATGGGATCGGGCGACGAATTGCGCCTGTTGTTTCCGGAGCGCGCCGCCGGGCCGTTGCCTGCCGGATGGAAGCGCGACTTCCTGCTCTTCGTGGACGGATGGGCCAAGGATGCCGATGCCAATACGGCGTACTCGCAGACCGTGGAGCCGCTGCCGTTCCACGCTATGTCGCAGTACCCGTATAAAGATGCCGAGCACTTCCCGGACGACGCCGCGCACCGGCAATACCGCGAGCAATATAACACCCGCCCGGCGCTGCGGTTGATACGGCCGCTGATTGACTCAACTCTTCGGGCCGTGGTAGTCTACCCACCAAAGGAGTGACACCATGCACCGAGGATTTCGTATTCCGCGATACACTTTGCCAGCCGTTGCAGCCTGCCTGCTTAGTATTCCAGCGTTCGGCGCAACCCGCGGCTTGACGGTCAACGGATCCGCGAAGATCTTTACCGGCCCTGGAGGTGGTCCCGTGATCCTGCTTACGCCAGCGCAGCAATCCCAGGCGGGCTCAGTCTTCACTACGAACAGCATCGTATTCGATTCCACGTACACATTCGCCACCTTCTTCCAGTTCAAGATGACCGACCCAGGCTACTACGGTGCGTCCGATGGGATGACCTTCGTGCTCCAGACGGAGGGCGCCAGTGCCCTGGGGGCGAACGGCGGGGACTTGGGTTACGCGGGCATCACGCCCAGTGTTGCCGTAGAGTTCGATACGTGGCAAAACCCGTTTGACATCAACGATAACCACGTGGCGATCCTGACGAACGGCCAAATGAACGATCTCGACCCCAAGACGCCATACGGAGTTACAAACTGCCAACCCTCGACGGGTGTATTTGGTTGCATGTCCAATGGGGATACGTGGTCGGTTTGGATCGACTACGACGGCACGAACTTGCGTGTCGCCATCGCCGATAATTCCACCACGCGCCCGGCGGACCTTATGAGCTACCCGATTGACATCGCCAGCATTCTGGGGCAGAGTTCCGCCTTCGTCGGATTTACCGCCGGCACTGGCGCCGGTTTCGAGAACCATGTGATCGCGAATTGGATCTTTCATTAGCGCTGCGGTTGATACGTCCGCTGACGGATTAGGGTTCGGTGCTGGTGAAGAGAATGCTCCGCAGATGTTCTTCCGGCGCAGAGTACAGTGCGCGGAATGCTCCCCACTTGGGCATGTAATAAACCACCGAGCCGAAGGGGGTCCTGCGGTTGAATCGAATGCGGACCATGCGGCCCTTATACCACCACACCGACTCGACCGCTGCGACGTGTTGGAACGGCACGCGCGCCTCCCGCCAGTAGTTGGCCACTACCAGTTCGCGGCCGCGGTAACCAACGAGTTGCAGGTGCACGGTGAGCCACCCGAGGAGCACCGTGGCAATCAGCACGAACCCGACGATGAACTGAAAATCGGACCGGATGGAGATGCGGCCCATAGTCGCGTAGACCCATACGGGCACGCCTATGAGCGCGCCGAGCCATAGGGTCGGCATCACCACCTTGCTCATGAAGGTCGTGATGACGCCGGAGAGCCAGACCGTGTGCGTCTCAGTCGCGGAAGCCATATTGTGGGGCACGATCGAAAGGCCAAGGAAAGGCCGATCGACAATCGGCCTGCAGGTTGACAACCTGCCCCACAAGGCCCCTCAGTTACTGACGCCCGTGCCAGTGATACTAACCTTTTGGGCCATCCCCGAAGCGTCCGTGATGGTCAAAGTGCCAGTATAATACGCGGCAGCCTGCGGCAAGAACTTCACCGTAACGGTACAATTCGCACCCGCCGCCAGGGTCGCCGGACACGCGTTGGTCAGGCGGTAGACCGCCGGCGCCTTGAGAGTCACGGCGATGCCGGCCGCGGCGATCCCTGGATTCGAAACCGTAACCGTGAGGGACGGGGGGAGGCCGTCCACATTCACGTTGCCGAAATTCAGCGCCGTGGCAGACACAGCCACCAGCGTTCCAACGCCGGTCAGATGCACACTCCTCGCGGCGGACGAAGCGAAGTTGAAAGCCACCGATCCGGTTCTGGTTCCGGTCGTGGTCGGCGAGAAAGTCACGGTCGCCACGCAATTCTGGCCGGCAGGCAGGGTGCCCGGGCATGTGTTCGTTTGGGAGAAGTCGCCGCTGGGGACGATATTGGTAATCGTCAGCGGCGCGGTGCCGATGTTGTTCAGGGTCACGGTTTGGGAAGCGCTCGGGGTTCCCACCACGGTATCGGAGTATGACAGGCTGGCAGTCGAGATCGTCCCATCCGGCGTCGGCGTCCTGACGGGAGCCGCAAACAGGCCCATCGGCAGGTTGAACTGGTCAGTGCCCAGGCAGCATGTCCCGAATGCAGTCCAGGCATCCGCATACATGTCGTCGAACTGCGCGACACGGTTGTCGTGCGAATCCGCCACATAAATCGTCCCGGACGCGTCGACATACAAGCCATAGGGGTTGATGAACTGGCCGACTCCCCCGCCGAAGCTGCCCATCGTTGTAAAGTTGGTGCCGGACATGTCATCCGTGCGCATGACGTGGGCAAAATACCAGTCCAGAACATAGATCCTGCCGGTGCCGTCCAGACTAATGGCCACCGGTGCGCCCAAGGCCCCGGCGACGACGCCGCTAAAGGTGGTCCAGTTCGTACCGGATATGTTGTCCATGCGCACGATGCGGCCATTGTTCATGTCCGCGACATAGATCTTACCGGACGAATCCACCGCGACGCCTTCCGGCGAGGCGAATTGGCCGGTCCCGCTGCCGGCGGCGCCATAGGCCACCCAGCCGTCGCCGGCCATATCGGCGACCCGCACCACGCGGTTGTTGCCGGTGTCCGCGACGTAGATCTTTCCGGTGGAATCGACCGTCAGCCCGGTAGGATTGTTGAACTGCAGGTTACCGGAGCCGCAGGCGCCGAGGGCGGTCCAGTTCTTGCCGGACATGTTGTCGATCCGCACAACCCGGCAATTCACGCTGTCGGTGACGTAGATCCTCCCGGAGGTATCCACCGAGATGTCATAGGGACCCTGAAACTGGTTGGTTCCGGCGCCAGTCTTGCCGAACGTAATCCAGTTGTCGCCGGTCATGTCGTCCATGCGTACGATGCGGTTGTTGGAAGTGTCGGCGACATAGACCGGCTCGTATTCCGTATTCACGAAGGTGCTGCCGCCTGAGATCGAGCCCGTGCCAAGCGGGCTGCTCGATCCGGCCAGTACCTGCGTGGTAGACCCGGTGATGGCTTGCGCCTGGCCGCTCTGGGTGATGGTCCCGGTAAAGGTGCCCGAGAACGAGTAATCGTATGTGGTGTGTCCGCCCCTCCCTCCACCGGAGGCTGTCTCTGTTAATGTGCCGGAGGTCAGGTTTCCGCTGACCACGGTCAGGCCGTCGTTGGATTGGATGGTGAGGCTGCCGCCCGTGCAGATCCACAGCGCCTGATAGGTGCCGGGCGGGAGGGCGGTGGCCGGACAACTCAGGGTGAAGCTCCCGCTCGGGCTGGCAACCGTGGCGCCGGCCACCACCAGGTCTGTGCCGAGCGTGACCGTGCCGCCCGCGTCGGTGAAACTAAACTGCTGTGCCAGCGCCGCGCAAGACGCCAGAATCACAAACGCCAGAACTTTGAGATTGGTACCCATTCTTCTCCCTCGTTACCTGAAGATGTGAGAACAGAGACGCCACCCACCCCGAGCGCCCGTCCTCTGATGCAGATGAGTGCCATTATGGCATCGCAATTTTTCCCGCGTCAAGCGTTTTGTGGGTGGAACGGTACGGTACTGCCCCCTGGGCATGGGCGTACAATCGAAATCATGTACACGCTTCGTTGCTTGATCGCCGCGGCCCTGACGACGGCCGCTTTACCGGCCGCCGACGCACCCTCCGCATCCGGTGTCGATCTCAAGGCCATGGATACCACAGTGAATCCATGCCAGAACTTCTATCAGTACGCCTGCGGCGCATGGCGGAAAAACAATCCGATTCCGGCCGATCAATCGCGCTGGGCGCGCTTCAATGAACTGGCCGAGCGCAACCTGGCGATCGAGCGCGGCATTCTGGAGAAGGCGGGGGACTCGCAGATCGGCGATTTCTATGCCGCCTGCATGGACGAGCCGGCCATCGAACGTAAGGGCATCCAGCCTATCGAGCCGCTGCTGAAGCAAATCGACGCGCTGGCTTCCAAACGGGAATTGGCGGGCGAGATGGTCAGTCTGCACCAGGCTGGGGTGCGCGCTCTTTTTAGTTTCCACGTGAGCCCCGACGATAAGAAGTCGGACCAGGAGATCGCGCACGTGGATCAAGGCGGGCTAGGCCTGCCGGACCGCGACTATTATCTGAAGACGGATGCCCGCTCGGTGGAGCTGCGCAAGCAGTACGAAGAGCACATTCACGCGCTGTTCACGCTACTGGGGAAGGCGCAAGGCGCGAGCGGCGGCGACCCCGAGGCCGAGACGCGCGCCGTGATGGACTTCGAAACAGCGCTGGCGAAAGCGTCGATGGATCGCGTGGCGCGGCGGGATCCGGCGAACACCTATCACAAGATGACCGTGGACGAGCTGGCGCTGCTCACGCCCGATTTTGAGTGGAAGCATTACCTGTCGACGGTCGGCATTCCGCCGGTGGAATCGCTGGACGTGGTGGCGCCCGATTTCGTGAAGGCGCTAGATGCAACCATCGCCAGCACCAGCCTGGCGGACCTGAAAACATATTTGCGGTGGCATGTTTTGGCAGCGCACGCCGATATGCTGCCGCGCGCGTTCGACGAAGAAGACTTCCGCTTCAGCCAGCACATCCTGCAGGGCACCAAAGAGATGCCGCCGCGCTGGAAGCGTTGCGTGCGGGCCACGGATCGCGGGTTGGGAGAGGCGCTGGGCCAGGAGTTCGTGAAGGCGGCGTTCAACGGAGCCAGCAAGGAGAAAGCGTTGCAACTGGTGGGCGAGATCGAGATGGAGATGCGCAAGGACATCGACAACGCCGCCTGGATGACGCCCGCCACCAAGCAACAGGCGTTCGACAAGCTGCGCGCGGTAGCCAACAAAATCGGCTACCCGGAGAAATGGCGGGACTACAGCAGCGTGAAGGTTGCACGGGACGATTACTTCGGCGACGTGCTGCGGGCGTACGACTTCGAGCTGCGGCGCAACTTCGCAAAGATCGGCAAGCCGGTGGACAAATCGGAATGGGGCATGACCCCGCCCACGGTGAACGCCTACTATTCGCCGAACATGAACAACATCAACTTTCCGGCGGGCATTCTGCAGCCGCCTTTCTACAATCCGCGGGCCGGCGATGCGGTGAACTATGGCGGTATTGGCGCGGTGATCGGCCACGAACTGACGCACGGATTCGACGATCAAGGGCGCAAGTTCGATGGCGCGGGCAATCTGCGCGACTGGTGGACGGACGAGGACGGCAAGGCGTTCGAGGCGCGCGCCGAGTGCATTGTGAAAGAATACAATGGCTTCAGTCCGGCGCCGGATGCGCATGTAAACGGGAAGCTGACGCTGGGGGAGAACGCTGCGGATAACGGGGGCATCCGCCTGGCATATATGGCGCTGATGGACAGCCTGGCGAATCATATGCCGGGGAAGACGGACGGCTTCACGCCGCAACAGCAGTTCTTCCTGGGCTACGGGCAAATCTGGTGCGAGAATACGACGGAGCAGTCGGCGCGCATGCAAGCCAATACCAACCCGCATTCGCCCGGCGAATTTCGCGCCAACGGGGTGCTGCAGAACCTGCAGGAGTTCCAGGAGGCATTCTCATGCAAAGTGGGCGATCCGATGGTCTCGGCCGATCCCTGCCGCGTCTGGTAGCGGTGTGTCAAAGTGGGGCAGGCCCCCCGCCGGCGGCGGCCTGTCAGGCTGCGCTGGCAGCGATAACGGCATTGATCCTGGCTGGCGTCTGGGGAGCGCGAGCGCAAACCCCGCCGCCGTTTCAAATCCGCGTGGAGACCAACGTGGTGATGGTGCGGGTGGTGGTGCGTGATGCGAAGGGGCACCCGGTGGCTGGCCTCCGCAAAGAGGACTTCCGCCTGTCGGACAGCGGCAAGCCGCAAGAGATCACCGGTTTCGCGGCGGAAACCGCCGCTGGGCGAGCGGCTGAGGCTGAAGCGGCGCCGAACCCGCCGCCTGGAAACGCGTCTGCTCCCGCCGCGGCTGTCCCGGAGCGCTTTGTGGCGCTGTATTTCGACGATCTGCACATGGATGCCGGCGCGGTCGGGCAGACCCGCGACGCCGCCTGGCGGTACATCTCCACGACGTTGCGGCCCGACGACCGCGTGGCCATCTTCACCTCGTCCAACACGTCCAAACGGGGCATCGTCGATTTCACCGGCGACCGGGTTAAACTGCACGACGCCTTATTCCGGCTGGCGCCGCATTCGCGCACGAATCCCCAGACAAACCAGTGTCCGGCCATCGGCGAATACCAAGCCTTCCTGATAGCGGCGCGGCAGGAGAGCGAGGCCCTGCAGATTGCGGTTCAGGAAGGTTACTACTGCCATTGCACGGGTATCAATGAGACGGGTGAATGCCGCGACGCCGAAAGGGTTCAGGCGCAGGGGTTGGCCGCTCAGATCTGGGGCTTGGCGGACAGGCAATCGCAAGACGCATTGGATGTCATGGATGGAGTGGTTAACCTTCTGGCGGCGCGTCCCGGACAACGCACCCTGGTGCTGGTTTCGTCCGGCTTCCTCACCGCCACGCGGGAAACATCGATTGACGCGCTGGTCGACCGGGCGCTGCGCCGGAACATTGTCGTAAATGCGCTGGACGCCGCGGGATTATACACCAAAACCTACCACACCCCAATCCTGATGGGGCGCCCGGATCTGGATAGGGAAAAGTTCAGAGTGGAAAACGAGGCGGTGAGCGTGCAGCGGGATGTGCTGGCGGCGCTGGCCCAAGGGACGGGAGGCACATTCTTCCACAACAGCAACGATTTCGACGACGGCCTGCGGCAGACAGCCCAAGCGCCCGAGGTTTACTACGTGCTCAGCTTCTCGCCGCGGGACGTGAAGCTGGACGGAAGATTCCACCCGCTGAAGGTCACTCTCAACACCGGGGATGGCTGGGAGGTCAAAGCGCGGCGCGGGTATTATGCCAATACCACGCTGGCGGAGAAGAATTCTACTAAGACCGAACTGGAAAGCATGGTCTACTCGCAAGACGAACGGCACGACCTGCCGGCCACGGTTGCGGCGCAAGTGGAAAAACCGGCCGGAGAGGCATCCACCGTCACCGTGAAGATTCACGTGGATATCGGTGCGGTCGAGTTCCGCAAGGAAGCCGACCGCAGTGTCGACACCCTAACCTTCGACACGGCGGTATTCGATCGCGATGGAAAGTACGTTGCGGGAAAAGAGTCGTCGTTGGATTTCCGGCTGACGGACGCCAAGCTGGAAGATCTGGCGAAGTCCGGCATCAATGCGCAAACCAGCTTTCGCCTGGCGCCGGGCACATACAGGATTCGCGAGGTGGTGCGGGACACCGGGTCGAAGAAAACGTCGGCGCTGAACTGCAACGTCGAGGTGACCGCGTCGCCGCCGGTCCAAACGGCGGCTTCGGCGGAGCCCGCCGCGCCTGCCAAGCCCAAGAAAGAGAAAAAGAACAAACTCATGGCGGAATGGAGCCCCGCCGAATTCATGAAGGCCATGCCTGAGCTGGAGGGTCTCGACCCCGCTCCCGGCCAGGATCGCCTCCCCACTCTGCTGGAGAGCGCCGGGCGGAATGTGAAGCTCTTCTTCGAGACTTTGCCCGAGACCACCGCGCACGAACAGATTAACCTCGACCGGATCGATTGGGTGGAACACCGCAAGGAGGAGTTCAACTATCTGGATCTTCCGCGGCCGGTCGCCGGCGGCGTGGGGCTCGATGAATTCCGGACGAATGCGGCCGGCAAGCGCGCCGAGCCACAAGCCCTGGAGCATGGGTTTGTGACCAAGGGCTTCGCGTCCATGGTTGTCCACTTTCACCCGTTGTACCAGTCCGAGTCCGCGTTTCGCTATTTGGGCACCCAGAGTGTGAACGGGCATGCAACCGAGGTGGTGTATTTTGCACAGATCCCCGGGAAGGCGCGGGTAAAGCAATCGCTGAAGACCGATATCCGGTCGCTGCAGATTCTGATTCAGGGATTGGCGTGGATCGATTCCGGCAACAACCAGATCGTCCGCATGCGCACGGAGCTTTTAGAGCCGCAAGGCGACCCAGACCTGAAGGTGGAAACGACGGAGTCGCGTTTCACCGGGGTTCATTTCAAGGATGTACCGCAGCCTTTCTGGCTGCCTGAGGAAGTAACGGTGACCCTGAACTGGCAAGGCATGGTGTTCCGGAATAGCCACCGGTATTCCAATTTCCAGTTGTTTCGTGTGGATGCGGCGCCGGCGCAGCAGGCGTCCGCCGCGCCGGGCGATTTGCCGCGCGAAACACTGCTGCTGGCGCGCTTCAAACGCAAAATCCGGCAGGTGCTGACGCAGATTCCCAATTACACTTGTCTAGAAACCGTCCAACGCTCAATGCAGAAGCCGCGCGCGAATGCTCTCAGCCCCATCGACATCGTGCTTCTGGAGGTTTCCACCGTGGGAGACAAGGAGTTGCTGGCCTGGCCGGGCGCGCGCCGGTTCGAGGAGGGAAACATGTCCTCGTTCGCGAGCGGCGGAATGATCGGCAGCGGCGTTTTTGCGTCGCACGCTCGTAACGTTTTCCTGCTCGAGACCACCACGATGCAGTATCACGGGGACGAAGAAGTATCGGGACGGATGCTGGCGCGCTTCGACTTCCGTGTGCCGGAGGCCTGGAGCGGCTACCAGATCCAGGCCAATGGCGCGTCGGCCAAGGTCGGCACAACCGGCTCGTTTTGGATAGACCCCGCCTCGCTGGAACTGGTTCGCATGGAAGTGCGGGCCGGCGATATACCGGCCGCGATCGGAATCGAACGGACTGAAACGGACATCGACTACGCACCGGTGCGCATTGGCGATTCCGATATCCTGCTCCCTCAGGCCGCCAGAATACTCGTGGCGCTGCCCACCGGAGAGGTCCGCCGGAATGACATCCAGTTCTCGCACTGCCATGAATACCTTACCGAGTCGACGATCCGCTTCGACATGCCGGACACCGCCGCAGCGCGTCCCGCGCAGCAATGGCAGACGGTCGACTTGCCGGCGGGTCTTACAGTATCCATCGAGCTGGACACCGCCGTCGATAGCGCCACAGCGCATATCGGAGATATCCTGCGCGGCCATGTTACGAGCGACGTACGCCGCAAAGGCAAAACGATCATCCCCAAAGGCGCCATCGCTACCGGCCGTGTCCGGGGCATCGAGCGGTTGCGTGCGCCCGGGCCTGCCATCGACCTGACCATCGAGATCGCGGAGCTGGAATGGGAAAACTCGAGGGCGCAGTTCTATGGCGAACTGGTCCCGCCGGCGTCCGCGCGGGAAGGTGAGAATTCGTTGATCAATCTCCCCAGTAAAGATGGGGGAGTGCCCGACGTGGTCTCGTCTGCCGGCCATGCCGCGGAGACGGTTCACGCGCCGCAGATTCCCGGCACCGGCGTCCTGCACCTGACGGGGAAGCAGTTGCGCATAGCCGCCGGCTTTCGGATGGATTGGCGGACGTGGGAACCGAACCAGCGGGTGAAGAAGCCGAAGTAGACCGCTCGTCGCGGTTACTTCGCCTGGATCTCTTCGATGTACTTCATCAGATTATGAATGCGGACGCCGCTCATATCGGGGTTCGGACCCATGTGCCGGAAGAGGCTGCCCCAGATCGGCATATCCTTCGACCCATGCGCAATCGGCCCCTCGGCCTCGCCGTTAATGACCTGCTGCACGTGGAGTTCCGGGAATTTGCCGCCGTTCTTCTTGGAGATTTGGGTTAAATCCGAGAGGGGCGCTTTGAGCGCGGCAGCGGCGGGGCCATCGCCTTTACCGGTGGTTCCATGGCACACGGCGCAGTACTCCCGGTAGAGATCCTTACCCGCTAAGGACTGGGTCGCGTGGACCGGCACCTTCTTCACGGCGGGGGGCGCCTCCTGCGGCTGGGCCGCGCCTATGCCGATGCCCATCAGCAGCGAGCCAAGTATAAGACTTACGGATGCGATTAAGGATTTCATGCCTATATGATATGTCAAATGCCACCACAACGGAAGGGTGTTGTGGAATTTTACGACGGATCAGGGTGACTGGCAGGAGAAAACACCTGCCCCACACGCGCCACGCGCGAAATTGCGTGCACCAGCTTCCGGTAAGGCAGGTTGTCGAAGGACTCGATGGGCAGCCATTCGCCGTCCCGCCAGCTCGAATAATACCAACGCGCCAGCAGGGCCAAGTACTCCTGGCGTTCGCGCATGGTGAGTTGGCGCACGGGCAGCGCGCCGAAGATGTCCCGCAGTTTGCCGTCGAGCGAGACCGGCTTGCCTTCCTGGACCTCGAAGCTGAGACACTGCGACGCCTGCCACTGCCCTGCCCGCACGATCCAAAGCTCCACGGCGTTGGGCACCGCGGAAGAGGTGATCGCCACGCCATGCAACTGGCCGATCTCGTGCGCCAGTTCGTCCCGGAGTTTCAGGACCTCCTGGACCTTCTCGAAGCGTTTGTGCTGCCGGGCGGCTTCTTCGAACATCATCTCTTCGCTGTAGCGATCGCGCGCGCGCCCGATGACGTCGAGCAGGGAGTGGCCGCCGGTCTTGAGGAACTCCGCCACGCGCTCGGTTTCGTGCCGATACTCGTCCGGCCCCACCACCTGTTGGCAGGGACGCAGGCACATGCCCATCTCGCCGTAGATGCAGCCGGGGTGCTCGGGCGAAGGGGTCAGATCCTCCTGGCAGCGGCGCAGTTGAAACAGGTCCAGGAACTGCGACTCGAACTTCTCGGCGGAAGCGCGGCTGCGGAATGGACCGCAATAAAGCGCGGGCGCGCGCCCGAGATGGGTAGTGAGCTGGCTGCGCGGAAATTCGTTGGCGATCACGAGCTTGATGTAAGTGGGCATGCGCAACTTCAGCAGATCGAGGTAGGTCTTGGGGAAATAGCGGCGCGCCTGCTCGTACATCAGGACGGCAGATTCAAAGGCCGAGCCGGTGAGCTGGTACTCGATGCGCCGCACCGTGTGGCGGAGGTTCAGCAGGCGCGACGGCCGCTCGCGCTCTTTGAGCAGACGCAACAGGCGCCGCCGCAGCAGGGTGGTTTTGGCGAGGTAGGGATCGCCTGCGCGGGGCCAAAGAAGGAAGACGGCGGGACTGTTGGGAACTTGTGCAATGGCTTCGTCGAGGCCGGAAAAATCCTCGGAAACCTCAATCGGGATCATCACTGGAACCATTGTCGCCCAGTTCGCGAGAGGCAGTTAAAGTTAGAGGGCAGCATAGCCGCAACCAAAAGAGGCGGCCTGAGAGGCCGCCGCAGGCCCGGGGGCCTGCCCCACTGTTTTGCGTCGCGCTGGTCTCCACTTTCTTGTCGGGCACCCGCGATTTTACAACGGGGTGCTTGCTATACCGCCCGAATCGCGGTCCGATAGTTGTTATGGGCGAGTTCACAGCGTTAATCATTTCGAGCTTGCGGCGCCAAGCCTTGGTAGCCGCGCTGATATTAGCCGGCGCCGCCATAGCCGCCGGCCAAACGGAAAACGTCCTGCACGTTTTCCAGGCGGGGAACGACGGATACTTTCCGGAGACTTACCCCGTGGTCCTGGACAGCGCCGGCAATCTTTATGGCGCGACAACGTATGGCGGCAGCGGCAACTGCACGTTCGATGTCTATACGGGCTGCGGCATGATCTACGAATTGACACCGAGCCCATCCGGCGGCGCCTGGACTGAAAACATAATCTGGCAATTCCAAGGCGGCGTCGACGGCGGCATCCCCGGAGGGCTGATGGTGCGGGACGGCAAGGTGTTTGGCGAGGCTGGCATAGGTGGCGGCGGCGCCTGCACGACTGGCTGCGGCTACCTCTTTGAGCTGACGCCGCCAGCCACGGCGGGCGGTTCTTGGACGAAGACGACACTTTACGAATTCTCCAGCCTCGACGCGCAATGCGGCCTTACGGCTTTCGACTCCGCGGGCCGTTATTACGGCGTGGCCGGTTCCGCTAACGGGAACGGCAGCGTCTGCGAGATGACGCCACCGCGAACCGAGGGCGGCGCATGGACCGAACGCATTCTCTACGTCTTCAAAGGCGTAGCTCCCGGGCAAAGCCTCGGGGACGGCTCAGGCCCCTTGGGGGTGACCCTCGACTCCCAGGGGAATCTTTGGGGCGCTACCATAAATGGCGGATACTGCCAGCGCTTCGAAGGTGGGAGTTGCTTCGGCGCCATTTTCCGTCTCAGACCGCCTTCAACGCCGGCTGGCGATTGGACCGAAAACGTGGCCTACCGGTTCAGCAACGACGATCAGAACCCCACCTCTGGAGTGGTTCTGGACAAAACGGGCGCGCTATACGGGATCACCTATGTCGAGGCCTATAAGTTCTCCGGCGGCGCTCTTACCGTTATTGGCAGCTTCTCGGACATTCCCCCCAATGGCTACGCCCCAACCGGCGGCGTGATTCTGGACGGCGCGGGAAATGTGTACGGGACGACTGGCGCGGGTGGTCAGTTCGGCAAGGGAACGGTCTACGAACTGACGGCGCCCAGTTACACACAAACGACTCTGCACAGTTTTGCCAGCGGCGCAGACGGTTGGAATCCCGAAGGACCGTTGACGTTCGGCCGGCATGGCGGGATTTTCGGCACTACCCAGATCGGCGGGAATGCGGGCTGCACCCAGTTTGAATCGGGCGGCACGGGTTGCGGGACGGTGTTCGAGGTAGTTCCTTAAGCACTTCCCGCGAGACGCTGAAGAAGGCTTTCACAGGCTGAAGCCTGTGCTACCTAGGGCATGATCTCGAAATCGGTCCACTGCGCCGCCGCACCGCTCTTGGGTGCTGTCCGATCCGCCGTGACGATCCCCAGATAGTAGTCGCCCGGCGTCATCTTTTGGCCCAGCTTCAGCGTCCCGGTAAGCGCCAGTCCGCCGCCATCCATGGAGACAAGCTTGGCGGGGCCCGTGTACACGCTCTTGCCGTCGCGCACGATCCGGATCTGCGAATCCAGGTTCGCGGCAAGCACCTTGTTTCCGGTATTCTCCACCAGGCAGAGGTATTCCACCTGGCTGCCAGAGTGAAAGCGGCGCGTCACGGGCGACATGCCAGTCCAGGCCGGCGTGCCGTCGGTCCGGTCTCCGTCCTGCAGAACGATGCTGGTGAGCGCCACCCGGCCCTTCTTCAACTCCGGGATCTCGAGGAACTGGCTGGCCGATCCTACCTTACCGGTGGCCATGTCGCGCACCGCCACCTGGATCTGGTACGCGCCGCGCTTTTTGACGGGAACGTCGAGCGTATACAACGCCCCTTCCCTGACCGCCTCCAGAAACCGGTCCGCCGGCGCCTGGACCTTATATAACCGGGCGACCCGGGCCACCGGTATCTCACCCATGCTGGTGGCCATGGCTACGACCTCGATCTCTGCCGACGATGCGCCGGCCGCGTGCGTGGCGAGGTTTTCACCGTGAGTGGACTGGAAGGTCAAGTCCCGCGTGTCGATGTGCAGCAGGTTGCGGACCACCGGCCCGCGCTTGGCGACCTCCGCATAGAGCGCCGTCAGGCGCAATCGCACGCCCGACGACCGGAACGGCGAAAGCATGGCCGCGCGCATCTGGTCCAGATCCGTCGCGTATTTCGGCATGGTCTCGTCGTCGGTTGCGCCGAAGAAACCCGTCCGCGACCTCACATGCAATCCCGGCCGCGTAGCCTTGACTGTGACATGATGATAGCCGCGCGCCCCGTGTTTCACGTCGAACGTGTCGCTGGGGGGCTTGAATCCGATCAGGTAGTAGCCCTGCTGATCATCCAGCACCCGGTCAAGCCCCCAGTTGAGATCGTTCCCAGGCTCGCACGGAATGCCACCTGTCTCCTGGGCGAGATACTCGAGTCCCTGCAGCGCCGCGTTCAAGGCGACGTCTCTGCCTCCGATGGCGCCCACGTGGGTGAGGGAGCTCAGAGTTCCGTTCACCGCCTGTCCGTTCATTCCGGTCATGTCGACACGATCGTCGGCGCCGGGTTCCAGGGTTTCGAGGCCAGCGGAGTACATCGTGTAAATCACCGTTCCAGCGCGGTTGGCGCGGTCCACGAGTTTGCGCATCGCCATCACGATCTCGCTATTGCTCTCCATAGCTTCGACACTGTCCATGCTGGTGTGCCGGTTCGGGCCTTGGGCAGGCGTGAAGAGCTGGAGGCCGTCGGAGAAGAGCACGATCGATTTGCGGCCAGGCATCTCGCGGAGCGCGCCGACGATGTAGTTGATGGCTCCCAAAGTGCCGACGGCAAAAATGGTGTTTCGCCCAACATCGTAGGAGGCGTTCAGCGCATCGACGGCGCCGTTGGGAGCCGCGGATTTAGCACCGGCCTTGCCGTAGGGTTCGAAGAAACTCAGCCCCGCGCGTCCGTTCAGGTTATAGTGCAGGCTATTGATTACCGACAGCAAGATCCGCTTGTCGGCGGTGAACTGCTGCAGCGCTCCGGATCCAGCGCCCGTCCGGCAGACTGCTACCAGGTCCCCGGGCTGCATCTG
>JBEKPZ010000152.1:0-22839 GCA_049520215.1 Bryobacteraceae bacterium
GTGGAAGATCCCGTGTTCGGATTCCGCGCCGCGGGTCCGGCGCTGCTGTCGAACGTCAGCTACTTCGAGCAGCGCGTCTGCACGTGGGATCCCGAAACCATGACCTTGAAGTCGTAGCATGGCGCGTATGAGCTGGCTGGGCTTCCTCGCATGCGCATGGCTGGCCGGGACCGGGGCGGCCGCTGGGTCCGACGCGACGCGCCCGCCCGCGCTGGTGGATCTTGCCGATCTCGCGCGGGGGCAACCGCCCGAATTTGCCGCCGACGCGCTGCTGCGCATTGCCGATGCGCCCAATCTGACCGACGTGGCGTGGAAACGCGAGATCCTCCAAGATGCGTTCCAACTGGCGGCCGGGGCGCAGCAACCCTTTGCCCGCCGCAAGGTGACGGGATGGCCTGCCAGCCTGTTCGACAAAGCCTACGCACAGGGCCTGGACGCATTGACCCTGCAATCCAAGGCCGTGCACGCGATGCTCGCCGTAGACTTCAAGAAGGCGCGCGAACTCTTGGGAGACATGCCGGCGCCGCGCATTCCGCGCCTGACTTGCGATGACGCGCTGGTTTACGACGTCTCCATCTTCTATGCCACTGTGGGCGAAGTAGCCGCGCGGGGATTCGGCGCCAAGGAGGCGGCCCAGGGCGAGCCGTTCCATCTACTGCAGCGCTACGCGGCCGATGCGACTTCGCCCGCCCAGGCAGCGCCCATCGCGCGCATGCTGGTTGGCGCATCGCTGAAACCGGCGCAGTTCGAAGCCTTGGTGAATTCCTTCGCGGGCGCGCTCGTTCAGCTCTCGGGCGACGATCGTTCCTTCTCCGCGACCATTGCGGACGACGCGGATGCCGCCATGGCGAGCTTGTCGGCGGAATGCGTGCGCCGGCGGATCAATGCGCAGCCGCTGCAGAATGCCTGGGGCGTGTACAAGGCGCGGCAACTCGGCGGTGCGCGGTGTGCGGCTGCGGCCGCGCGGGGACCGCAGCCGGCGAGCGAATGCCAATCGCCACAATGCCGGCAGCTTGCCGCGCAGTTTGAAGGCCTGATCATGGGAAAGAATGGTTTCGGCCTGACCCCCGAGCAGAAGGCGACCAGCGAATGGGGCGGCAGGTTGCGGCAATACCTGGCGGCGCTGGCCGATTGGAAGCAGGACGACGACCCGGTCGAGTACTTCCAAGCCAAGAGCCAGTTCTACGGCGTCCTGTTCGAAGTGACCCCCAACGGCGTGGAGCGCGACCTGTTGCTCCGCACGCTGCTGGCCTGGTTGCAGCAGAACGGCTATCAGCGCGATCATCGCGCCGAATGGTTCTATCCGGTTAACAGGCTGATCATCCAGGCGTTTGCCGATCCGGTTGGAATGCAGGCGACCATAGGGGACTTGCTGCGTTCATCCGACCCGGTGATGGCGCTCGACGCGCAGTTGGAGCAGTTGCTGCCGCGGCCGAGGGATCTGACTTTCGGGCTGCTATAGCTTTCAGCACTGGAGTTTGGCCATTTGCTGTGGGGCAGGTTGGCAACCTGCAGGCCGATTGTCAATCGGCCTTCGCGAGCGAAGCTCGCGTTAGATTGCTTTCAGCCCTGGGGTGTTTACCTGGCGGATTCGAGCTGTTTCAGCATGGCTTCTACCCACTCGGCGTCCGGCACGGGAGGCGCGCCGGTCCAGCGCCATTCGCTTCTTGCGTCCACGATCCAGTTCTGCGGTATGGCTACCATATCGAGTAGTCCCGTGACGAAACTGCTCGCCGGCAGCACCGGGAAAGTGTAGCCCTTCTCTTTCATGAAGGGAGCCACTGCGCCGAGATCTTCGTCGATGGTGAGCGTGAGGATTTGCAAATCGGAACGCTCCTTCACCTTCTCATACAGTTTTTCGAGGTGAGGTAATTCCCGCTGGCACGGGCCGCACCAGGTGGCCCAGACATTGATCAGGACGGCCCGGCCGGCGAGATCCTTGAGGCGCCAGGTCTTGCCGGAGAGATCGGCCAGCTCGAATGCGGGCATCGGCTTTGTGGGCTTCTGCCACCCGCTCTCTTCGACCGTCTGGATTTTGGCCGCGGGCGGCTTGCTCCACATGTTCCACGCAGTTTCAGTGCCGCCCAATTGTTGCCACAGCGCGCGCGCCTCCTCCATCAAGGGATCCTGGACCTGCCCTTGGAACGCCTCGGGAGGCTTCGTCCGGAGATGGAGCGCCTTCTGATAGTAGGTCAGCGCATCGGCCTTGCTTCCTTCGAGCGCGGCCAAGCGGGCCCGATTCTGCCAATAGTACGTCGCGACGATGGGCCAACTCTTTTCCGGAAGATCACGCTCGACGAAGACCTTCAGCCGCCCGGCGGCTTGCGGCTGTTCCGCAAGCCTGGCGGCGATGAGCACGTAGCCATCCGCGCTCTGACGCCGGATCGTTTCGTTAGCCGCCCACATATCCTCTTCCTCGGCGGATTGATTGTCGCCCATTACGCGCGCGTGCCATTGGTCCATCAGTTTGTCGAATTCCCGCAACAGGTCCAGGACCCGCCGCGGCTGCCATTTATGATCGATTAGAAACCCGGCAGTCCGGAGAGCGGAACTGAACGAGGGCTGTTCGTACGCGTCCGCATAGGCCAGGTAATCGTCCATCGCGCGCAAGCCTTCCTCCGGCGATATGCCGGGATCGTAGCAGATGGCGTCGAACCATTCCTCGTGCTGCAACTCGCGGGATTCGGTGAACTGCGCGATCCATCCTTTGAGCGCCTCCCGGTACTCGCGGTGGTATTTGGCCCAGGCGGCGGCGTCAGCCTGGTCTTCTGGATCCTTGTGCGCTTTCTCCCACCGCGCTCTTACGATCTGGTAAGCCTCATCGGAATGCGGGAACTTCTGGATGACGCGATCTTCCATGGCCGCGACGGTTTCGGGCGCAGCGCCGCCTTGCTCGTAGCCGTCCATCAAGAAGACCAGCCACCCGGCATCGGGGCTGGGGTTGAGCGACTCGAGGCGCTGGAGATCGGCGGCCACCTGCTTGCGCAGAGCATCGTGTTCTTGCGGCGGGCGCGTGCGGAATTCCAGGCCCCACAACGTCTTGTAATCCCGCAGCCGCTTCAGATCCGTCTCCGCGGCGAGGCGAACCCGCAGGGCCGCGGCGACGCGCGCCTGGAGTTCGCTCGATCCCGCGCGCTCCAGCCGGTGCTGCGCGCCCGCATCGTCCGACGATGGGCAGGCGGCAAAAAAGGCCGCGATCGCTTCGCCCGCCTTCTTCTTGTCCACCAGCTTGGTGCCCGGCGTGTAAGTATTCGCCAATTCCAGCGCCGGCCATACGAAATCCGGGGCCTGCGACCGGGCTCGTTCCAGGAATCGGATGCTCAGCGGTGTGTCTCTGCCGGACAGCGCGAGTCCGCCGAGATAGAGCGCCAGAGGATCGTCCGGATGTTGCTCGGCCTGTTTCCGATAGCGATCCACCAGCGCCGGATAACTGTCAATGTCTTCCTGTTTGCTGACCTGGATCAGCCGCCGGTATGGCTCCACTTCGCGCGGGTATTTCGCGATCAGGTCTTCGAGCACCTGCCGGCGGAACGCTACGCGCTCGGCGAACTTCATCTCCTGGAGAGCCTTTTCGGAGAGCCGCTCATCCAGAACCCGGCGAACTGCGGGCGGCGGCTCGCAGCCAGGCAAAGCCGCGGACGATTGGGCAAACAGGGTCGGCGCGGCGGCCATCAGCAGGATCGCGGCGAAGGCACGCATCGGTCCACTACTCCATCTTTACCGATTGCAGTTTGCCGATCATGGTGTCGGCCCACTGCGCATCCGAGGCGTCATAGCCCATCTGGGTCAAGCGCCATGCGCCCTTCGGATCGAGGATCCAGTTCTGCGGGATCGCCACCGAATCCAGCAGCGACAACACGAAACTGTAAGCCGGCAGCACCGGGAAGGTGAAGCCTTTCTCCTTCACGAAGGGCGCGACCAGGCCAAGATCCTCGTCAATGTCCAGCGTCACAATCTGGAGGTCGGATCTGTCCTTCACCTTCTCATACAGCTTCTGCAGCTTGGGCAGTTCGCCCTGGCAGGGACCGCACCAGGTGGCCCAAACATTGATGAGCACCGATTTCCCTTCGAGACTCTTCAGCCGCCACGTCTTGCCGGCGAGGTCCGCCAGTTCAAAGGCGGGCATGCTCTTGGTGGCTTTCTCCCAGCGGCCCTCGGCCAGTTCCTGCACCTTGGCGGCGGGCGGCGTCTTCCAGATGGTCCAGGCGACTTCGGTGCCGCCGGTGTCCTTCCACACGGCGCCGGCTTCGTCCAGCAGATCGTCCTTGAGCCTGCCGTGATACGATTCCGGAGTCCGTTGCCGCGTGAAGAGGGCTTGCTGGTAGAAGGCTAGGGCATCGGCTTTGCGGCCTTCGAGCGCCGCCAGCCGGGCGCGATTCTGCCAGTAACTCGATACGACTTTGACGTCGTCGGGCGGCGCCGTTTCGATGGATGCCTTGATGCGCTCGGCCTCCTGGGGTTTTCCAGCGAGCTTCGCGGCGCGCAACACGATTCCCGCCAGTTCATGCTCGATATAGATCTCCTGCTCCTTGCGATTCTTGGCGTCATCCGCTGTGAGGTTGTCGTCGCGATTGATCTCGCGTTGCACGGCGGCCGCCTTTTCGCCCTGGCGCGCCAGTTCGATGGCGCGCTCGGGTTGCCATTTGTGGTCCGCCAGGAAACCGGCCGCGTTGAGATAGTCCCAAGGTCCGGGATGCTGGTAAACGGTGCTCTCCGTCAGGTAATCGTCCAGGGCGGCCAGTCCCTCTTTTTCGGAGATGTCGGGGTCGTCGGAAATCAAATAGAACCAATTGATGTGCTGCAGAAACCGGTACTCGGTGAACCGGGCAATGGAACTCTTCACCGCGGCATAGTGTTCGGCGTCGTACTTCTTCCAGGCTGCGGCGTCCTTCTGATCCTCGGGCTCTTTGTGGGCCTTCTTCCATCGGTCGGCCACGATGCTGAAGGCTTCCTCGGAATGCGGAAAAGTCTGGATGACGCGTTCTTCCATGGCCGTCACCGTTTCGGCGGAAGCGCCGCTCTGTTTGTAGCCGTCTTTCAGGAAGGCGAGCCACTCGGCGTCGGGTTTTGGATTCATCGATTCCAGGCGCTTAAGGTCTTCGGCTACCTGCTTCCGTAGTGCGTCGTGTTCCGGCGTCGGATGAGAGCGGAACTCCAGACCCCATAACGTGGCGTAGTCCTTCAGACGTTTTGGGTTGGTCTCTTGGGCCAGCCGTGCGCGCAAGGCGGCGGCGGCGCGCGCCTGCAGTTCCGGGGCACTGTGCCGCCGAGTCGGTCGAGGACGGACACGCGGTGAAGAAGGCGGCGATCTCCGTGGCCGCTTTCTTCTTGTCGGCGAGTTTTCCGGTGGCGTGGACGCTGGTCAGCGACAGGTCGGGCCACGCGAAATCCGGCGCCTTAGATTTGGCTTGTTCCCATAACTGAACACTGCGCGGGGTATCTTTGCCGGTCAGGACCAGGGCTGCGAGATAGAGCGCCAACGGATCGTCCGGGTGTTGCCCGGCCTCGGTGACGTAGCGTTCCGATAGAGCCGCATAGCCCTCCGGGTCGTTCCAGCGGGTGAAGCGGACCAACAGACGGTAAGGCTCCAGTTCGCGCGGATACTTTGCGATCAGATCTTCGAGAACCTGGCGCCTGACCGCCATCTGCTCGGTGAACTTCATGTTTTCAAGAACCTTATCGGAAAGCTTGTCGTCGATTACCTGACGGACCTCGGGCCGGGCTTCGCAGCCGGGAATCGCGAGGGGCGATTGAGCAAAAATTGCGGGGCCAGCGGCGACGAACAGGACAGCGGCGAGCGTGCGCATGGGGAAAACTCCTTGTCTTGAAGTGTACACCAGGCGCGAAGGGGCGGGTCTGGAGACCCGCCGCAGGCGTGGACGCCCGCCCCACACGGCTACTCGATGCGGAGAGCTTCCACCGGTTCGATAGCTGTGGCGCGGCGGGCGGGGATGTAGCTGGCCAGCAGCGCGGCGGCGGCCAAGACGAGAGACACGGCGCAGTAAGTTATGGGGTCGAGCGGACTCACCTCGAACAGCAGGGCGGTCATCATGCGGGTCAGTCCCGCGGCGGCGGCGAGGCCACAGACCACGCCCATGGCAGTCAGCCGCAGGCCCTGACGAACGAACATCTGTCGCACGGATTGCCCCGGCGCGCCGAGCGCGATGCGAATGCCGATTTCACGAGTGCGCTGCGACACGGTGTACGAGACGACTCCGTAGATGCCCACGATGCCAAGCAACAGCGCCATGCCTGCGGCCATGGTCAGCATCACGAGCGTAAAGGCGGTGCGGGCCATGGAGCGGTCGTAGACTTCTTTCACCGTGCGCACGTTGGCGATGGGCAGGTCCGGATTCACGGACCACACGGCTCGCCGGACTTCATTCAAGAAACTCGCGGAACCGGTGCGGCTGCTGCGGATGGCGAATGCCTGGCCGCGCTGGACGCTCACGGGAACGCCCCAAAAATCGTGGAGCAGCATGGGCCAGTAGACGACGGTTGTGGCTTTGTGGTCTACACCGTCGTCCCGCTCATTGCCGACTACGCCGACGACCTCGCGCCAGGGCGCTTTGGGATTTTCGCGAATCTGCTTACCCAGCGCGGCGGCGGGGTCGCGCCAAAGTTCGCGTGCCAGGGCTTCGGAAACCAGCACGACTCGGCGGTTCTCGTATATGTCCGTCCAGGTGAGGTCGCGGCCAGCCAGCAACGGATTCCCCATGGCTTTGAAAAAGCCGGGTGAGATGAACTTGTAGCGGCGCAAGGGCGGGACTTCTCCATCGGCGTAGGATTTGTCCGCCGCGAAGATCGGGTCGTTGTCGGTTTCGCCGTCCATGGTGATGGAGTTCGTCAGGCCAACCGCCGTGACGCCCGGAATGGCTGCGACCTTTTCCAGGATGTTGTTGTAGGTGCGGACGGCTTGCTCGGGTTTGGGGACCTCCGCGTCGGGAATGGAAACATGCAGCGTGAGGATTTGCTGGGGCTCGTTAAATCCTGGCGGCACATGTCTCAAGGCGCGGACGGTGCGAATCATCAGTCCTGAGCCGATCAGCAAAACCAGCGCCAGAGCAACCTGCACGACCACCAGCACACTGCGCGCGCGGTGGCGTTCCCGGCCGTCGCTCGAATTGCGTCCGCCCTGGCGAAGGGCGCCGGACAGGCGTGGGCCGGCATACTTGAAAACCGGTATCAGTCCGAACAGAACGCCGGCCGCGAGCGAGATGGCCAGCGTGAAGAGCAGGACGGGCAGGTCGATGGAGATCTCTTCGAGGCGCGGCAGGTTGGCGGGGCCTAGGGCCACCAGCAGCTTCAACGCCGCGTAGGCGAGACCGATGCCAAAGATGCCTCCGGCGACTCCTAACGCTACGCTTTCGAGCAGCAGCTCCCGGGCGATGCGCGACCAGCCCGCGCCCAGCGCCGCCCGGATGGCGAGTTCCTGCTGACGTCCCTCGGCGCGCACCAGCATGAGGTTGGCGACGTTGGCGCAGGCGATGAACAGCACCACGCCGATAGTGGCCATCAAGACCCACAACACCTTGCCGATGTCGCCGACCACATCGGTTTTGAGAGGCCGTACACTCGGTCCGAAACGAGCATCCCGGAACATCTTGACACTGATGCCGGGGGCCGGCGGAAACTTGTCGAGCATCATGGGGAGCATGCGCGCGACATCGGCATTGGCCTCAGCCAGGGTGGCTCCGGGTTTGAGACGCGCGACGGCCTGGTAGCTGAAATTGCCGACGAAGACTTTGCCGCGGTCGAGTTGCAGCGGCGTGAGGAGGGCGGCGCTGGCGTTCATGAAGCGGAAGCCCGCCGGCAGGATGCCGATGATTTCGGCGGCCTCGCCATCGACCATGATGCGCCGTCCGATGACGGATGCGTCACCGCCGAATTTGCGCTGCCAATAACCGTGGCTCAGGATCACCGTCTTGGGGCTGCCGGGGGAATCGTCCTTGCGGGTGAACCACCGGCCGCGAACGGGCTGTGCGCCGAGGATCGGAAGCACGCCGTCGGTGACGTCCAGAGCGTCAACCTGCTCGGGCTCGCCGCTGCCCGTGATGTTGACGGAATCGTTGTGCCAGATACCAATGTCCTGGAAAGTCCGGCTTTCTTCGCGGAACGTGAAGTAAGTGGCGGGCGACGCATTCACTTGCTGCATGCCCTGCAGATGGGCCGTTTCCCAGACTCCGACGAGGCGGTCGGGATCGGGATAGGGGAGCGGTTTGAGAAGGACTCCGTTCAGCACACTGAAGATGGCGGTGTTGGCGCCGATTCCGATGGCCAGGGTGACCAGGGTGATGACGGTGAACATCGGCGAGCGGGCGAGACGGCGGAGGATGGGCTTCATGTAGCTTAATACGATGGAAAGGGGTGCTGGGTTCTGTGCGAACCACTGAAAAGGCGACAGGCAAGGCGCCTTGTCCAACGCGTTAGTGGGTCATGGCGTAGACCACGTAGTTCACTCCGATGCGGATGGCCAGCGCGGAGAACTTCTCGGGATAGTGGGGTGCGTCGGCCCACTCCCAGGCGTCGCCGAGGTCGGAGTTGTAGGAGATGGCTACCATGATGCGGCCCTGGTCATCGTAAATGCCGCGCCAGTGAGCGCCCCGCGCACCGGCCCCGTTGTTGCTTTTGTAACCCGCACGCAGGTGCGCCTCGCCGGGCACCTGGTAGCGGTCGGCGAGATCGTAGACGGTGTGAAAGATGGCGTCGGTATCTTCGATTTCGACGATAGGACGATCGGGGAAGACACGCTGGATACGCTGCTGGAACATCTCCCACTCGAAGTTGCCGTGGAAGTCGTCGGCCACGAAGAAACCGCCCCGCAACAGGTATTCGCGCATCTCCTTGGCCTGGCCGTCGCTGAGGCCCCATTCGCCGACCTGGACGGCGTAGAGCCACGGCCAATCGTAGGCGTCGCCTTCGTCGAGGTTGACGGGCTGCTCTACGGAGCGCACCTGGATGCGGGTCAGGCGGCGGAGCGCCTGCGAGAAGTGGCGGTCGGCGCGGGGGTAGTCCTGGGTCCAGAGGGAGAGGCCTTCGCGCCAGTCGCCGTCGAAGCGGCCGGCGTAGCCGTCGTTGGGACCGGGCGGGTACATCAGGCGGGCGAAGGCCCATTCGGCGGGCTGGTTCCAATCCTGGGGAACTTCGAAGTTTTCGTATTCGACGCCGGGATATTGACGGAAGGGGCGCTGGAAGGCGAAGAGCGCGGCGAGGGAGGCGACACCCAATCCCGCTCCGTACACCGCTCTGCGGAAGCCCATAGGTACGCCTTGTTTTGAGGATAGCATTGGGGCGGGAGGTGGGCTTGATGAGGCCGGACTAGCCACACCAGCGTCACCGCACAGAGAGGGGCGGCTGTTGTATGGAATCGGCAGTTCGCAGCCGGTTTACAATCTGCTCGACGGTGGGAGATTTCCCTATTTTGAACAGGCAGCGAGTGAGCCAGCCGGCAAAGAACAGTGCTGCCGCGATGAAAAGCGCTTTCCGAGTATCTTTTGAAACACCCAAGAAATCCTGGAACGTGCTGACCGGAAAGATCACCAGTATTGTGGCCAGAATTCCGGCCGGAGTTTGCCAAGCCTTGCTTCGCTCCATATCGTCGACAGCATCGCGCAAACAAAGGCGAGCTTTGTCGGCCGTGATGACAATAATCTCCTGCTTCAGGTTTGCGTCAACCCGCAGAATCATTCGATTGAGAGCGGGGTCGATTGTGACTGGTTCCGGAGCAGCCTGCCGAGGCTCTTGAGGGTCCATTTAATTGCCTCAGAATTTTGGCTGGGGGGTCGCCTCTCCGACCTGACTATAGTAGTTGGGTGGTCGCTCTAGGGGCTCTAGGGGCTCTAGGGGCTGTTGGGGCGGGAGTAGGCCAAGCACCCCCAGAGCGTGCTGCGACAAAAAGCCGCAGTTGGTGCATGCCGTAACGACCGAGGGAATCGTGGGTCCGGCCGAGAAAAAGGCCATTGCTCCTGCGGCAGCTGAGATCCCTCCGGATACCGGCTGGTTAAAAAAGCCCTCCAGCAGAGTGAAATGAGAGTTTCCGCAACGCGGGCACGGATGGGTTACGTGCCTAGCGTTCAATGCTTCAACAACTTGCCTAGCCTGTTCAGCAGTCATCGCGGTCACCCTTCCGCTGAGATCGACGTACATTGTTTTTGTGCCTCTGATTCCAAGATTACCATCACTGGTATCTAAGGGCAGCAGGCTGGGGTTGTGCTTTGGGATCTCGCGGCGTCAACCGTCCGCGAAGAGCGGCAGTTGCGCGGCGTCCGCGCGTGCGGCTCTCTCCTTGCGTCCATCGAAGACGCTGCGGCGGCGAGGGCGAGATGGCGTGCTCGTGGGCGACGATGGCTTCGAAATCGGCCTCGGGGGAGTAGCGCCGCTCGACGGCGCGCACGAAACGGTCGAGGCGGGCGAAGCTTTCCAGCTTTTCGGAGCCGCCGAGTTTCGCGGCATCCAGCGGGCGGCGCAGCACGGCGGTGGATTCATCGTAGGTTTTGAGGGGCACGGGAAAGGGGTGGCGATCCTTGCCTCACGGCGCAAACGAGAAGCGCGCCGCATGCTGCCGAAGGTCTGGCCCGCCATCGAGTCTTTGCAAGCCAACACGGCCGAGATGCCGGTCTATTGGGAACAGTTCGAGCCGGAGCCGGGCCGGTTCGACTACTCGACGCTCGACACGCTCTTGAGCCAGGCGCGCGAGCATCATGTGCGGCTGGTCCTGCTCTGGTTCGGCACCTGGAAGAATGCCAGTTCGCACTACATGCCGCTCTGGATGAAACGCGATCCCGAGCGCTACCCGCGCATGACTGGCGCAAATGGCCGCCTGGTGGATTCGCCGTCACCGCACGCCCCGGCCACACTAGCGGCCGATAAGCACGCCTTCGCCGCGCTCATGCGGCATCTGAAGGCGGCCGACCCACGCCGCACCGTCATCATGGTTCAGGGCGAAAACGAAGCCGGCACCTGGGGCAGCGTACGCGACCATTCTCCCGGCGCGCAAAAGGCCTTCGAAGGTCCCGTGCCGGCTGAACCTCTGGCCGCGCTCGACAAGCACCCCGGCAGTCCCACCGCGCCGTGGTCCGAGGTTTTCGGCGCGGATGCCGACGAGTTCTTTCACGTCTGGAATGGAGACCAGACGGACTGGGGTCTCAACTTCACTGCCGCGCCGCAAGTGCTGCGCGTCACGCTGGGCACCTATTAGCTTCTGTGCAGCACTTCGGGATTCACCACATGGATCGCCTGGCCGGCAGAATACGCGTTGATCTGGTCGAAGATATCGGCGAACTGAATCTCGTACTCTTCGTGGGTGACGTATCCGATGTGCGGCGTGCATAAGACGTTTTCCATCGCCAGCAGGGGATGATGTGTATCCAAGACCGGCTCTTCTTCGTAGACATCGACCGCGGCCAGTCCCGGGCGTCCCGCTTTTAAGGCGGCCACCAGCGCGCCGGGTTCGATGAGGCCCGCACGGCTGGTATTCACGATGAGGGCCGTTGGCTTCATCCGGGCGAGGTCGGCCGCAGTCACGATCCCGCGGGTCGCCTCCACCAGGCGCATGTGCAAGGAGATGACGTCGCACTCCTCGAAAAACGCCGGCTTGCTGCGCGCCGCGGTATAGCTGTCCGCCTGCGCCTTCGCGAGGGAGGCTTCGCGCGCCCATACCATCACCCGCATGCCGAATGCCTTGCCCCACCCAGCAATCACGGTTCCGATGCGCCCGTAACCGTAGATCCCCAGCGTCTTTTCGCGGAGGCTGTGGCCGACGCCGATCTGCCATCTCCCCGCCTTGAGCGCGGCCACCTGCTGCGGGATCTGGCGCATTGCGGCAAGGATCAGCCCCCAGGTCAGCTCCGCCGTGGCATAAGAAACCGTGTCGGCATGCAGGTTCGAGCACACCATCACGCCCAGCCGCGTGCAGGCAGCAATGTCGATGTGCGGGTACACGCTGCGTTGGCTGATGAGCTTCAGTTTGGGCAGACGATCGAGAAGAGGACCGCGGATCTGGGTCCGCTCGCGAATCAGCACGAGCGCTTCTGTATCTTTCAAGCGCTCCGCAAGAGCATCCAAATCCTGCACGTGGTCATTCCATACGGTGACGTCGTGGCCGGCCAGCTTTTGATAACAGGAAAGCGTGCGCAGAGTATCATGATAATCGTCAAGGATCGAAATTTTCATCGCTTGCTCCGCTCCAAAAGGGCAAGCCCCCACGAGGTGATCCGCACGGCCGCGTCATCCCGCATGACCAGTCCCCGATCGTTCGCCTCCTCCCAAACCGGCAACCTGGGGCATGATGTGCGCCACGCATCCATCACTTCTTCGTAGGTGCGCTCGCCCGCTGCCAGCCATTCCAGCAAATCGAGGATCAGCGCTTCCACTACCAGGTCGGCCATGCGGATCAATTCGCTCCCACCGTTACATACACGCCCGCGGCGCTCTGAAAGCCGGCGATGGACATCATCACCGCCTGGTCGCCCGCCGTCACGCTAGGAACCTGCACATTGATCTGATACAGGCCCGGACCGATTAGCCCCGCCCACTTTACCTGCGCAGCCACGCCGCCGATCGTCACGCCCACCGGCGCCGCCAGAATCGCGGGCGGAAACACCGCCTGCGATACGGGTATCTGCGGCGAAGTAGGTCCGAAGCCGGTACCGTATAGCTCAATGACTTCGCCTGCGGCGGCCGGTTGCGACGAACTGGCCGGCCCAACCAGCGCGCCATTGGCGTGCTCGGCGGCGGCGTAGGTCACGCTGCCTTGCGTCCAGGTGAATAGCTCTGGCGCGAGCCTCTGCAGCATGACCGTGCCCGGATAGCTCTGCCCCTGCGGCGTCGTAACTTGGACAGTCACGGGTCCAATGGTCGCGTCCGCCGGCATGAGCGCGTTGATCTGCCCCGGACTCTCATAAGAGATGTAAGCCGGCTGTCCGTCGATGGCCACCGAGACACCGCCGAGCGATGTGGGCAACTGGCCATTCACAAAGTCCGCCGCGGTCCACATCTGCGAGGCTGTACTGAATCCCGTGCCGAAGATCGAAACCCATTCGCCGGCCGCGGTAGCAGCGCCGTAGCTGGCGGCGTCCGTCACCCCATTCACGCGCGACGCGGGCGCGGCAACAGGCTGCGTGCGCTGGAGGAGGATACCGTCCATCGGCGCAAGCGTGACGGAGGGCGCCGCCGAGCCATCGTTATAAAGCGCGGCCGAGTAGACATACACCGCGTCGGCGATCAGCGGGCCGGAACCGCCGCTGCTTACGCGCAGAACCGGTGCGCTCGCGGCCGTCAGGTACAGCGAAGGCGCAATCATGTGCCACTGGTCCCCAGCGCTGGCGCTCGACTGATCGAGCGTAGTTGAAAAGACGACCACACCGTTGGACAGCACTTCATAGACGGCGCTCTTCGTCCAACTGGCGGCCGATGGCGCAGCGGGCAGCCAGACTTCCAGGGTGTAAGTCCCGTCCTGGGTGATACCGAGATTCCATACGGCGCCGCCCGGGCCGGAGTCCAGTTCATGGCAGGTAGTGCCCCAGGCGTGATAGTAAGGGCCGTTGACCGTCTCGCCGCTGGCAGTTCCGCCGCCGGAGTTGTAAGTGGCGCTGTACCACCCGCCCGTGGCTGTGAAAGCCGCGCTCGAATCGTCCACGATGTACTGATAGAGCGGCGCCTGCGTTCCGGTGAATCGCTGGAATCCGGGACCGGGCGCGACGGTCTGCGGCGAGAACGATCCGTTCAGGAACACCGTGCCCAGAGTGTAATCGCGGCGATAGACACCCGGCGGGACCGCGTTAAGCTGCACGCCGTCTATCCAGACGTTGGCGGCTTCGGCGCCCACGTTGAACTGGAGGATGCCGTCATTGGCGGTGGTGGGCGCCTGGAACCCAACCGTGTAGAGTTGCCAGGTAGTGGTGAGACTGAGTTGGGTGTAGAGGCCATAGCTCGGGTAATTCGGAGGCCCGCCTTCGGCATCCACCGAGATAGTGTCCGGCACACTGGCGCGTGCCCAAAACTGAAGCTGATAAGCGGTCCCGGCGGTGAAAGAAAGGCTCCATTGCGACAGACTGATGTGCCAGTCCGCGGTGGCAGCCGAGGCGACGCCGATCAGTGCGGACTGGCCGCCCACGGCTGCGACGGTAGAGTCCGTTGCAACTGTCGCGCTGGCGTCGCCGTCGGTATCGACCCAAAAAGTCCATCCGGCGAGGCCCTGTCCGAATCCGCCGTCCGAAATCAGATTGGGTCCGATCGCCGGGTTCAACTGCGTGTACGGCCCCGTGGGGACGCCCAGTGGGAAATTGTATTCGTCGTACCACCAGTTCACGTCTCCGCCCGTGTCGCCGAGATCGAAGGTGGAGAAGCCGTCGTTCATCAGGGCCAGCGCTAGGCCGAAGCGCATGTTGGGATACCAGGCTTGAGCGAATGCCAGCGTGGAGGGTAACATGGTCTGCTGCGGATTGAACCCGTAGCCGTAAGCGATTTGATTCGGCGGCGACGACTGCACCATGGCGATGCCCGGTTGCCGGCCGGCGCTGAACCACTCGTTGTAAGTCTGCCAGAGCGAGCTGAAGGGCAGCACGCCTTCCCGCACATTGACCGCGTCGAACACCAGGCTGTCGCCGTTGAAAACGGCCAGTTCGCCGGGGTCGGGCGGGATCTGGCCCAGGTGGCCGGACATGTAGGCGTTCGGCGCGAGCTGGCGGAAGGTCTGGAATTCCAGCTCGACTCCCGCGCGCCAGGCCGCATCCAACGTGGCCGGGGCGTCCGGGATGCCGTCGTTGTTGGAGCTGATCTCGACGGGGTTTCCGAATACGTCGGTGGTGTACCAGGAAATCGACAGGTAGACATTGTCCCAGAAGATACCATCGTAGGCCAGGTTGTTCGTGACCAGATATTGATAGGCCTCGTTGGCCAGGAAAGCCGCGACTTCGGGCTTGGTCAGGTTCAGCAGGTAGCTGCCCGGCGTGGGCCAGTTCTGAATCTTGTTGCCGTTTACATCGTACAAGTAATAGTCGTCGGGAAGAACCTGCGTGGGGTCGGTTTGGGAAGTCGCGTTGAAGCTCGGCATCACGATGACGCTGGGTTCCGCGTTTCGGATGGTGGCCGTGTCCGCGGCGTCGATGCCCGCCCCGAGAAACAACTGGATCTGTTCGGCCTGGGCCGGCACGGTGGTCCACACGTACCAGCCGACCCAGATGCTGCCGATCCGCGGGAAGTTTCCGTTGCGCGCGGGAACATCGCGGTATTGCAGATACCCGGTAAACGTGGGATCGGCGGCGCATTGGATATACACGACGTTGAGGACGCGCGTATCCGTAGAGAGGCCGGTGACCAGACCTTGATGCGACGCCGTGGGCTGGGCTTCCAAAGGCGTCATGGAGCTGAGCGGCGTGCCGAAGTTCAAAGACCAGCCGCAGGTGGTCGCCTCGCTGGTGTTGAAGGAGACTGCCACGCTATCGGTCCCCGGCGGCAGCAGGTTGCTGGCGGGCGCGAGATTCGTGATGGAGAAGCCCGTGGACGCGGCGGTCGCCAGGGCGGGCGCAAACAGCAAAGGAAGAGTGAACCAAGTCGCACGCATCAAACTAATAGTTTATGATGGGTGCATCATCCGGTAAACAGGCGTGGAACGAGAGCAGATCCTTCTCAAGCTGCGTGAAAGGATCGTGGCCTTCGCGGCATCTCATATACAGGGGGATATCGCCGAAGACGTGGCGCAAGAGGTGTTGATCCTCTTGCATGAGAAATACCATCGCGTGGAACGATTGGAGGAACTCGTTCCCCTGGCTCTTCAGATCGCGAGGTTCAAGATCATGAGCCTGCGCCGCAAATCGCAACGTCACGGGGAGTACACCCAGGTTTCCGTCGCCGACATCCAGTTGCCCGACCCGGAAGCTAATCCGGCAGAGCTGGTAGAGCGCAAGCTCATGCTGGAACGCCTGACGCAGGCCGTGGCACAGTTGGGCGATCGCTGCCGCGAATTGCTGCGCCTGAAATTGCAGGGCAAGAACTTCGGCGAGATTCAGAAGCGTATGGGCGCCCAGTCGATCAACACCGTCTACACCTGGGACTATCGCTGCCGCCAGCAGTTGCTCGATCTCATGGGCGGAGACTGGGAGGCGGGCAAGAGATGAGCCGCGAGGAAATCCAAAAGCTGCTGGGCGGCTACGCCACCGATACTCTCAGCGCGGCGGAGCGGAGCGCATTGTTCGAGGCCGCGCTCGTAGATCAGGAATTGTTCGACGCGCTGGCGAAGGAACAGGCGCTGCGCGATGTGCTGCAGGATGTGTCCGCGCGCGAGCAACTGATCGCGGCTTTGGGTCCGGCGCGCGACCCGTTCGCCGCGCGGGCGTGGCGCTGGCTGGGCTGGCTACATCGGCCCGCGGCCCTGGCGATGGCGGGAGGCATGCTGGCCGTGTTGATCGGGGGTGGACTCGCGCTGTGGCGGACCAGGCCTTTCGCGCACCGCGAGGTGCTGGTGGCGGATGCGCTAGTCAGGCAACCCGCACCGCCCCTTGCAGCGCCGCTGAGCACTGCTCCGCCCCGCAGTGTGCAGCGGAAGCTGTTCCGCCCACCGCCCGCGCGCGAGCCGGCGCCATCGGCGCCATTGCCCACGCCTCCTTCCCTGCCCGCAGCTCCCACCCTGATCGCGACGCGGCCCGCCGCGGCGGCGCTCCCGCTTCCCCGTGCGGTAGCCGGCTTCGCACCGGCGGGCACTGCGGGATCCGGGCGTCAAATGATCCGAACGATGCCACCGCCCATGCCGAGCTTCGATGTCCAGATCGGGGCGCCGATGGCTTCGTTGAAAAAGGCCAAGGCTCTGCCCTCGGCGGGTGCCAGTCTGGCTGTTGGGTACACTCTGCTGCTGAAGGGCGCCGATGGCGCGTACGCGCCCGCGCTCGCCGGCACTGTGTTTCACGTCGGAGATTCGGTGCGCCTGCGGGTCGAACCTGGCGCGGCGGGATATATCTATCTATTGCGGCGCGAGGAAACCGGTGTCTGGAGCCTCGTGGAAGGCCAGCATGTCGAGAAGGCCCAACATTACGAGTTGCCGTCCATCGACGGCTTCCGGTCGGACGTGCCGGCTCAAGTGGAACTGTTGCTGGTGTTTTCGCCCGTGGAACAGAACGTCGCCGCCGATGCGCTGGCGTCCAGCGCGAGCGCCCGTTCCCTCAAAATCACTCTCGAATTCCGTTGACGGATACAATCAATCTATGACCGATGCGGCGCTGCTCGACCACATCACCCGCTTGCCGCACGCCAAGGCCAATTTCAAGCAACTGGTGCGCGAACTCGGCGGCAAAGGCGCAACCCGCGCGGACCTGGATCTCTCGCTCGTGCGCCTGCTTGCGCGCGGCGATCTGGTGGAACCCCGGCCCGGCCACTACGTGGCGACCGCGCGCACTCGCGAATATGCCATCGGCCGCATCAACATGCATCGCGACGGCTACGGTTTCCTGATCGCCGATCGGCCGGTCGAGGGCGTCCAGGGAGACGTCTACGTCCCCTCCGATTCCGCGCGCAAGGCCATGCATGGCGACCGCGTGCTGGTCCGCATCGCGCGCATCGAAGCCGATGGCCGCGCCGATGGCGAGATCGTCAAAGTGTTGAAGCGCGCGCATCCCACGGTGGTAGGCGAGTTTCGCGTGGGCCGCCACGGCAACTACGTCGTGCCGCAGGACGGGCGCATCCAACAGTGGATCGACATCCCGGAAGGCATGGAGATTCCCGCCGGCGTGCGCCAGATCGACCGCATTGGCGCGGCGCCGATCCAGGTTTCCGATCCAGCCGATCTCGACGGCCTGATCGTCGACGTGGAATTGCTCGAATTCCCCGAGGAAGGCGCGCACGCCGCCGGACGGGTCGTCGAGATTCTGGGGCATCCGGACGACTTCGGCATCGACGTCGAGATCGTCATCCGCAAGCATCACCTGCCCCACCAGTTTCCGCCCGAAGTGGTGGAGCAGGCCGAGCGGGTTCCCGATGCGATCACAGCCGGGGAACTGCAAGGGCGCCAGGATTTCCGCGCTTTCGACATCGTCACCATCGACGGCGAAACCGCGCGCGATTTCGACGATGCGGTGTGGGTCGACCGCCTGCCCAACGGCAACTACGCGCTGCACGTCCACATCGCCGACGTCAGCCATTACGTGCGCCCCGGCACGCCCATCGACGCGGAGGCCCGCCTGCGCGGCACCAGCGTTTACTTCCCGGACCGCGCCGTGCCCATGCTGCCGTTCGAGCTTTCCACCAACATCTGTTCGCTCAAGCCGCAGGTGGACCGGCTGGTGCTCTCCGCGCTGATGGAGTTCGATCACCAGGGCGACCGCGTCAGCCAGCAGTTTACGCGGGGCGTGATTCGCAGCGCCGAGCGCATGACTTACACCGATGTGCACTTGCTGCTCGAAGGCGACGCCCCACTGCGCGCCCGCTATGCGCCGCTGGTCGCGCGCTTCGAGCTGATGCGCGAGTTGGCGCTCATCCTGAACCGCAAGCGCGTACGGCGCGGCTCCATCGATTTCGATTTGCCCGAGCCGCTCATCGAGTTCGACGAGTTCGGCGAAATGACCGGCGTCATTCGCGCGCCGCGCAACATCGCCCACAGGCTCATCGAAGAATTCATGCTGGCTGCCAATGAAGCCGTGGCCTCGCACCTGGGCGCAACGCTGGAGGCTTCCATTTACCGCATCCATGAGTTGCCGGATCCGAAGCGTGTCATGGAATTCGAAGAAGTGGCCGCGCACTTTGGCTACTCGCTGGGCGTGGGCGCCATTCCGGTCAAGAAATTTGGCTACACGGATCACCGGCGCGACGGCCGCAAGGTGCGCAAGGACGTTGTCGTGGCGGAGAAGTCGGCCAGCATTTCGTCGCGGAATTATCAGAGGCTGGTGGCCAAAATCGAGGGCAAACCCGAGGAGCGCATTCTCAGTTACCTGATGCTCCGATCCCTGAAGCAGGCGCGCTACAGCACCGACAACGCCGGCCACTTCGCGCTTGCCGCGGATGCTTACACGCACTTCACTTCGCCCATCCGGCGCTATCCCGACCTGGTCGTTCACCGCCTGCTGAAGGCCGCCCTGCAACAGAAGGCCGGCCTGCCCGAGCCCGAACTGCGCGCCATCGCCGAAGACTGCTCGCAATCGGAGCGGCGCGCCGCGGACGCCGAGCGCGAGCTGGTGGAGTGGAAGAAGGTCAAATTTATGGAATCGCGGCTGGGCGAGGAGTTCGGCGCGCTAGCGATAAGCGCCACCAAGTACGGCCTGTTCGTGGAGCTGGAGGAGATGTTCATCGAGGGACTGGTGCCCATGGACACGCTGCCCGGCGACCGTTACACGTACCACGAGAATGTGCGCAAGATCGTGGGCCAGCGCACCCGGCGCGAGTTTTCGATCGGCGACAAGGTGCGCGTGTCGCTCGATCGCGTGGACGCCGCGGAGCGCAAGCTGCAGTTTTCAATTGTGGAGCCGGAGCCCAAGCGGCGCAAGAAGGCCCGCGCGTGACGCCGGATCTTGTCCTCATTTCCGGCGGCGAGTTTCCGATGGGCCAGGCCGATGGGCGCGACGATGAGCGGCCCGTGCATCGTGTCTCGGTTGCGCCGTTTCGGCTCGGCCGCTACCAGGTGACCAACGCCGACTACGACCAGTTCCGCCATGCGACCGGCCGGACGATGCCGCCGTTCCAGATGCAGCCGGAGTTTGCCGATCCGGCGCAACCCGTGGTGGGTGTGAGCTGGTTCGATGCGGTGGCGTATTGCGAATGGCTTTCAGGGTTCCGGCTGCCTACGGAGGCCGAGTGGGAATTCGCGGCGCGCGGCGGGTTGGAGCAGCAGCTTTATCCTTGGGGTAATTTGGCGGTGTTCGAGCGCGTTGGTTACAGCACGCGCTGGGCGCACGCTCCCGAGCCGGTGGGTACCGCCGCGCCCAACGCATTCGGCCTATACGATATGTGCGAGAACGTGCACGAATGGTGCGCCGACTGGTACGACCCTGGATACTATGCGGTCTCGCCCGTCGACAATCCGCAGGGACCCGCGACGGGCACGCGCCGTGCTTCGCGCGGAGGCGCCTGGCGGCACCAGATTAAGATTGCGCGCTGCGCAGCGCGAAGCAGCATTCCGCCTGAATTCTGTTACGCGGATTATGGCTTCCGGGTGGCTTGCGACGCCGGCGGAAACCCGCGCAGGTAATCGCGAATTTCATCGCGTACCCGCCGGAACGCCGCGAGCCGCGCCTCCTCATCGCCGTCGACAGCGGCGGGATCGTCAAAGCGGTGATGCAACCGGTTCGAATGTCCAGGATAGATGGGGCAGCTCTCGCGCGCCTTGTCGCAAACGGTCAACACATAGTCGAACTGCTGCCCGGCGAACTCGTCCACCGACTTCGAACGATGGCCCGAAATATCGATGCCCAGTTCCCGCATCACCGCGATGGCTTCCGGCCGGACGCGGCTGGGCCGCGTGCCGGCGCTTTCCACGTCGAAGCCGTCGCCTGCGTCGTGACGGAGCAATCCCTCGGCCATCTGGCTGCGGGCGGAATTGCCGGTGCAGAGAATGAGGACGCGCGCCTTCATGCCTTGCCCTCCACTGGAGCAGGGAACCAATGGCGAGTGCGGTTGCATGCCGCGCAGACCGAAAGCATCACCGGCACTTCCACCAATACGCCAACCACGGTAGCCAGCGCCGCGCCGGATGCCGGCCCGAACAGCGCGATCGCGGTGGCCACGGCCAATTCGAAGAAGTTGGACGCGCCGATCAACGCGCCGGGCGCAGCCACGGAATGCTCGACCTTGAACAGTTTCATGAGGCCGTAGGCGAGGCTGGCATTGAGATAAACCTGCAAGGTAATGGGTACGGCGATCAGCAGCACATGGAAAAAGCGGCCGGTAATGTTGTCGGCTTGAAAGGCGAAGATCAGCACCAGCGTGGCCAGCAGGGCCGCCATGGTGACCGGCGCGAATTTCGGCAGCAAGGTTCCTTCAAACCAGGCCTGTCCGCGCTTGCGAACCAGCCACGCGCGCAAGGATGCGCCCGCGACCAGTGGCACCACGATGAACACCACCACCGAGGTCAGCAAAACGCCGAACGGCACGGTGAGGGTCGACGCCCCGCGAACCAGGAATTGCACGATCGGCACAAACAGCAAGAGCATGATGAGGTCGTTGACCGAGACCTGCACCAGCGTATAGGCCGGATCGCCCCTGGTGAGATGACTCCACACGAACACCATCGCGGTGCAAGGCGCCGCCGCCAGGATGATGCAGCCGGCGATGTACTGGTCCGCTTCAGCCGGGGTGATGAAGGCCGCGAAGACGATACGGAAGAAGATCCAGGCCAGCAGCGCCATGGAAAAAGGCTTGACGATCCAATTCACCAGCAGGGTGACGAACAGGCCCGCGGGCCGGCGTCCCACGTTCTTCACGGCCGAGAAATCCACCTTCATCATCATGGGCGTAATCATCAGCCAGATGAGAATGGCGATCGGCACGTTGATTTGACTGCCGGGCGTGAACTGGATTCCCCGCAGGCCGGCTGCGAAACCGGGCAGCAGCTTGCCGATTGCGATGCCGGCCCCCATGCAGGCCGCCACCCATAGCGACAGGTAGCGCTCGAAAAGTCCGAGGCCGGTGGCTTCAGCCGCAGCACGACGGTGCACAGCACTCCTTTTGCATGGGCTTCACCGCGCGGATGAAAGCGCTGATGAACTTGCCATCGACCTGGGCCGCGATGCGGTCGACGTCAAAACCCTGGCCGGCCAGGAACTGCCTGGCATCTTCGACGCTATGGATACGGGTCGGCTCGATGCCGATGCCCTCGAAGCCCGCCGCTGCCAGCTTGCTCTTGTACTCCGTATCTTCGAGCGCGCCGGCGACGCAGCCGACCCACAACTCGATGCTGCGCCGGATCTCGGCCGGCACTTCGCCGCGCACCACCACGTCGGAAACGGCGAATCGTCCGCCCGGCTTGAGCACGCGGAAAGCCTCACGCAGCACTTTGTCCTTGTCGCCCGAGAGATTGATCACGCAGTTGGAGATGATCACATCGACGGAGTTGTCCGGCAGCGGGATGTTTTCGATTTCGCCTTTCAGGAACTCGACGTTTTGGACGCCGGCTTTGCGCTGGTTGGCGCGCGCGAGGGCCAGCATTTCATCGGTCATGTCGAGCCCGTAGGCTTTGCCGGCCGGTCCGACACGGCGGGCGGAAAGCAGCACGTCGATTCCGCCGCCGGAACCCAGGTCCAGCACTGTTTCTCCGGGTTTGAGTTCGGCCAGGGCGGTCGGGTTGCCGCAGCCGAGCGAAGCTTTCACCGCATCGGGGGGAAGCTCCGCGGTTTGATTGGAATCGTAGAGTTCGGAGGTGATGGGGTCGCAACAATCCACCGCCGCCGACGCGCCACAGCACGAACTGCCACCAGACGTGACACGCAAGGCAGCCTGGCCGTATTTCTCTTTCACGATTTCTTTGATTTCCATGTTGTCCTCTATTTACATATTTGGACGATCGCCCCTGGCTCAACCGCCTTGTTCCGGGTGCAGCACTCGGCATACAGAAACGTCAGGATCTCTTGCAACGCGTCGGCATTGGCCGTGTACCAGAGAAAAGAGCCGTCGCGCCGGACGCGGGCGAGGTCTTCGCTGCGCAGCTTTTCCAGATGATGGGACAGCGTGGAGTTGGGGATTCCCAGTTCCATCTGGATATCGCCCGCAACCATGCCGTCCGGGTGAGCGGAGAGCAGCAGGCGCAGGATGCGCAGGCGAGCGTCGTTGGCCAGCGCACCGAACATGTCGGCGTAGCGGGCAATCTGTTCCGGAGTGGTGTGGGTCTTCTTCATTTCGAGTATTGTCGAAATCTATTTCGATAGT
>JBEKPZ010000153.1:0-17609 GCA_049520215.1 Bryobacteraceae bacterium
GAAGGCAATGGCATCGACGATTTGCCGCCTGGTATTCCCAAGGGCGAATTGGAGATGTTGAAACGATTGCTCCAGACATTCGATAAGAACGGCGACGGCAAACTGGACAGCGACGAACGCGCGGCGCTGATGAAGTACCTGCATGGGTTGCGGCAGTAGCCAACAGTCGGGCATGGGAGCGCCAGATGACCTTGAGTTCAGGTATCGAACTGCCGGCCGACCTGATCGCGGAGATATGCAAACGGTATGGCGTTAGGGAACTCGCTGTCTTCGGGTCTGCCGCCCGCGGAGATCTGCGGCCCGAGAATGATGTTGACATCCTGGTCGACTTTGAACCGGACGCCCGGATTGGCTTGGTCAAGTTTGCTTTTCTGAGCGAAGAGCTGGAAGGCTTGGTCGGGCGCAGGGTAGATCTGGTGACGAATGGACGCCGCCCGGAAGGTTGAGTCAAACGTCGCCGCGACGTCCGGGAATTCGTTTCTATCGCCGCGATCGATGTTTCGGTGGGGCAGACGATCGTTTTATGTCGGGCTGCCAGCGCTGCCCGAAGGCGGCAGACTACGAAGTGCGATGGTCTGCCCCACCAAAGTGAACAGTATTGCACCTGAATCTGATTCCCTCATTCTCAAACGGATTGACACCTGCCCGTAATTGGAGTATAGTCTATAGGCATACTATACTAAATGAAAGAGCTTGCTATCATGCAATTGCATGCGGCCAGAAGACTCACCGTTCTGGCTGTGATTCCGGGCGTGGAAGACCAAGAAACCCTGCGCGGGATTCTGGCCCGTTCCACTTGGGAATTGCGGTTGGCGTCCACATTTCAGCAAGCTCAATACGCGTTGGACGACCCTGCCATCGGCGTAATCGTTGCCGATCCCGACCTGCCGGATGGCTATTCGTGGCAGCATGTCGCCCACGCCGCCGCGCAGATCGCTCCGCCGCCGTCCGTGATCGTGGCCTCCAGATTAGGCGACGACCGGCTCTGGGCGGAGGTCCTGAATCTGGGAGGCTGCGACCTGCTCTTGAAGCCGTTCGATGCCAAAGAGGTGTTGCACAGCGTCGGCATGGCTTGGCGCTGCTGGCGCGACAAGGCCATCCTGGCCGATGCCGCACGGCGGGAAGGGATGCTTCGGAGTGCCTAAGGTCAAGGCGAACGGCATCGATCTGCACTACATCGCCATCGGCAAGGGCCCCGATGTGGTCATGCTGCACGGATTCCTCGGCAATCTGGCCGTCTGGCACCTCTACATGGCGCCGATCCTGCGCCGCGACCATCGCGTCACCACCTACGACCTCCGCGGCCACGGCTACAGCGATGTCACCCCCACTGGCTACACCACCGCCGATATGGCTGAGGACCTGCGCTGCTTCCTGGATGAAATGGGCATTGAGCGCCCCATCCTGGTGGGCCACAGTTTCGGCGCCGACATCGCCATGTACTTCAGCCTGCTTTACCCCGAACGCGTGGCCAAATTAGTGGCGCTGGAACCCGGCCTGGCAGCCCTGGTTCACCTGCGCAACGACAAGGATTGGATCGGCTGGGCGGCCTGGGTGGCCAAACTGGAAGAAGTGGGTATCCACGTTCCCGAGGACAAACGCAACGACGCGGAATACCTGTTGCAGCTCAGCCTGGACACTCCCAAGTTTTATGGCCCGGCGCGCGGGCTGCCGCGCAATCGCGAGCCTCTGCTCCGCCTGATCCGCAATACCACCCTGCTGAAGGACTACGAAGCGGTGGGCGCCATGACCCTCGATGCGGTGCGCACCATCGAAACGCCCACGCTGCTGGTCTACGGCCGCGACTCGCACTTCATCAGTTCGTATGACTTCCTGCACCGGGCGCTGCCCAACTGCAGGCCTGTGCTGTTGCCCGGCGGTGAGCATTTCGGCCCGCTGGAGCAGCCCGAGCTGCTCACCAGGCACATCCTCGGATTCTTGCGCGCGGCCCAGCCCGCTACCGCTTTAATGCCAACGTAATCCCGTCGCCGATGGGCGCCAGGCTGAGCCACACGCGCTCGTCTACATGCAGCTTGGCGTTGAATTCGCGGATGGCGCGGGTATCTTCGTCTTGGGCCGCGTCATCGATCACGCGGCCGTGCCATAGCACGTTATCGAAGGCCGTCAGGCCGCCGGGCCGCAGCAATTTCAGGGCCCGCTCATAGTAGCGCCCGTAGTTTTCTTTATCTGCATCCACAAACGCGAAATCGAAACTGCCGGCCGCACCCTCGCCGAGCAGCGCGTCCAGAGTGTCGAGGGCCGGCGCGAGCCGCAATTCGATCTTGTCCGCCACGCCCGCTTCGCGCCAGTATCGCCGCGCGATGGCCGCGGACGCCGCATTCACATCGCAGGCAATCAGGCGTCCCTCCGGCGGCATGGCCAACGCCACGTGCAGCGAACTGAGCCCCGTGAACACACCCACTTCCAGCGCCCGCCTGGCGCCCATCAAGCGTACCAGCATCCCCAGAAACTGGCCCTGTTCCGGCGACAACTGCATCCCCGCATCGGCGCGTGGAGCCGTCTCCTCGCGCAAGCGCCGCAACAAATCCGGCTCCCGCAGAGACACGCTGCGAATATAAACCGCCAGTTCCGGCCCGATCGGTGTTTGCAGGTTTGACACTCTCTGTGTTTCCGCGGGATTCAAGCCCGCCTTCCATCTCCCTACTTTACGCCACCCTTCATGGCCATCTTAGCGAACTCCCCGGAGGCCGTGAGCTGGTACTCCCAATTGCTGATGAGCGTGGGTCCCCATTCCGGATCGAAACACCAGACCATCCAACTGATCCCCTTGCCTTCGAGATACTTGATGATGGCCGGTCCGTATTCCGCATTCGCGTCGGCCCCCGCAAATCCGCCGAATTCGGTGGCCACCACGGGATACCGGGCGGCGGCGAATCCGAAATCCTCTTCCCACTTCGGTTCCCATGGCCGCGAGCGCTTGTTTGAGTAGGGATGCGTCACATAGCCAATGCCCTCCGCGTTAATCGGGGCGAGCAGCAGGGGCGTCAGGTCGTAGGCCCAATCGAAGCCCGCCACCAGCGGAATGGCTTGCGGATTGTACGCCCGGATGACCGCGATCAGGTCCTCCTGCATGCGCTTCCACTCCATCCAGTTGACCGGCCCCAATTGGTTCCGGAAAGTGGTCGGCTCGTTGAACAACTCGAAGAACGCTACCGTGTTGTGGCCGGCGAAATGCCTGGCCACGGTGCGCCAGAAATTGTAAGTCTCCTGCTGCGACGTATCGTACATGGGATCCTGGAACAACCCGGTGGTCAGATTCCCGATGGAGTGCCAATCCAGGTCGATGTACAGATCCAGGTCCGTCGACCACTCCACCGCCTGATCCAGGAGTTTGAGGTATTCAGCCGGCCCCCTCTCGCGCCACGCCACCGGATGCACGGGAATGCGCACCACCATCGCGCCCATCTCTTTCACTTTGACGAAGTGGTCCTTGTTCCAGTGGCCCTGCCCTTCCAGCTTGTCGGGATCGGAGATGGACAACCCGCGGAACAAGACGGTCTTGCCCTGCGGATCGACGAATTTGTTGCCCTTAACCGAAATCAAAGCCATCTTCCTGGCATTCGAGGTGTACGGCCGCCCGCCCACGGGCCGGTCGTTCCACCACTGGTGAGTGCGCTTATCCGTGCTGGTCTGCGCGGTCGCGATCGCCACACTCACGGCGGCGATACATAATAGAGTTCGCATGCGGCACCTCATTGCGTATGTTCCATACTTTAACTCGCGGCGCGCCAGGGACACCCGCAGTACTTTGGTTAGCGCTTTCCAAACCAGCAGCCTATAGTAAATCGCGCCCGAGCCTGTCACCATGGGATGGAGGCCATCACCAGGCCTGGTATGAAGGAATTCATTGAGAAGAGCGAGCTCCTGGCCGCATCGATCAGACGCTTTTGGAAGGATGAGGACGGGCAGGATTTTCTGGAATATACGCTGTTGATGGCATTTGTAGCCTTGTTTTCCGCCGCCTTTTACGCCAGTTCCAGCACCAGCATCACCCAGATCTGGAGCACCAGCAACAACACCCTGAGCATGGCCGCGGTCGACGGCAGCTAACGTCTCTGGCGCCTGGCGTGAGGAGCGTCTTTACCATCGTTAACACCTGACAAACCATGGCCGCCAATAAACCAAAGGCAGCGTTGTAACCGTACAGCGGGAGGCCGTAAGCTGGTTTTTATGGTACAGCGATTAAGGATAAGGGAATTCCTGGTCTGTTCGATCGGCGGCTTCTGGCGGGACGAAGACGGCCAGGATCTCATCGAATATACGCTATTACTGGCCTTTGTGGCCTTATCTTCCGCCGCTCTGTTCAGCAATGTCGGCACCAGCGTCAGCAAGGTCTGGAGCGTCAGCAACACCACTCTGAGTACGGCGGTTCTCAAGGCCGCCAGCTAACTCGAGCGGGCTGCCGCGCTTCGCGGCCGAGGCATAGGGGAATCTCTGCGCATGGACGCCCCTCACTCCTGCGAGATCCCCGAAACGGGGTGATACAATCGTCGTTTGGAATATGCGAAGGATCTGGCTGCTGGCGCTAGCGGGCGCGCTGGCGGTAACGTTCTCGTCCTGGGGAAAGAAGAAAAAAGAGGAAGAGACGCAGGTCCTGCAGCTTCCTAAAGACCCCCCCAGCGCAATTACGGCCGAGACGCGCCGGCTGGTATTTCAAGTCACGCCGCTTTCGGCCAAGGGACTCCTTTCCCAACAGACACGCGATGCCTTGAAGTGGTTGATGCACTCCACCAACGGCGCGGCAGTGGTGAAGCTGCGCGCGTTCGTGGCCGGCAGCGGCGATCTGCGCCGGGTGCGCGAACTGGTCAGCGAAACCTTCACCGAACACAAGCTGGCGCTGCCGGTGCTGAGCGTGGTGCAGGTGGGCGCATTGCCGCTGGAGGCCGCGCAGGTGGTCATGGAATCCACCGCGGTAGCCAGGAAGGACGTGAGCCAGTATGGCTTGGTGTACATCTCGGGGCAGGGGGCGCCGTCGGGCGAGCCGCTCGATCCGGTGCTGCCGCTGGCCGAGCAATCTATGCGCTGGCTGGCGACAGCGCTGAAGGCGGCCGGGTCCGAGCCGGGCGATGTGGCGCGCATCACTTGTTTCCTGAGCTCGCTCGATCGGTATGCGGAGGTGCGCCAGTTGGTGCAATCCAGTTACTCCGGCGCGGCGCTGAATTTCGTGCAGGTGCAGCGGGCGCCGGCGCGCGCCGTGGCCGCGTGCGAGGCGGTGGCCCGGCTGCGGTGGAATACGGGCGCAGCCGTTCACATGCTGAATCCGGAGGGACTGGCGCAATCGCCCCAACTGTCCCAGATTGCCCTAATCGGTGCTCCGAAGGTCATTCTGACCGGCAGCCAGGAGGCTTTCGGATTCCAGGATGCAGACGCGCGGCTGGCCTTCGAGCGCCTGCAGAAATCGCTGGCGCAGGAGGGCGCTTCCCTGCGGGAGGTGGCCTTCGCCAGCCTGTATCCGCTGTCCACCAGAATATCGGAGCAGGTGCGCAAGATTCGCGGGGAATTCTACAACGGGGCGCGCCCGCCGGCGGAAACCATGCTGCCGTTCCAGGGCTTGCCGTCGATGGATGCGGGATTTGCCGTGGACGTAGTCGCGGTGAAAGAATAGGCTGGAATGCTCAAGACCACGGTCACATTTGGCGAGATCATGCTGCGTCTGGCGCCGCCCGGATTCGAGCGCTTGTTGCAGTCGCCCCAGTTCGTGGCGACATTTGGAGGCGGCGAAGCGAATGTCGCCGTGGCGCTGGCGACCTTCGGGTTGCCCGCGCGTTACGTGACCTTGCTGCCCCCGGACCACCCCATCGCCGATGCGGTAGTGGGGGAACTGCGGCGCTTTGGCGTGGACACCTCGCGGATCGTGCGCGCGCGCGGGCGCATGCCGGTCTACTACGTGGAGACGGGCGCGAATCAGCGGCCTTCCAAAGTGGTTTACGACCGCGACTACAGCTCCGTGGCGCTGGCCAAACCGGGCGATGTGGATTGGGACGCGGCATTTGAAGGCGCCGGCTGGTTTCACGTGACGGGGATCACGCCGGCCATCAGCGCGACGGCGGCTGGCCTGGCGCTGGAGGCGGTGCGCGCCGCGCGGGAAAAGGGCATCACCGTCTCCTGCGATCTCAACTATCGCAAGAACTTGTGGAAGTGGGGCAAGCCCGCCAGCGAGGTCATGCGGGAGCTGATGCGCTTTGTCGACGTGGCCATCGCCAACGAGGAAGACTGCCAGATGGCGCTGGGGATCGCCGCCCCGGTGGACGTCGAGGCGGGCAAGCTGGACCCCCAACATTATGCCGCGCTTACCGCCAAGGTGTTGGTGGAGTTTCCCAACCTGAGAACCATCGCGGTGACCTTGCGGGAATCCAGAAGCGCTTCGCACAACGGCTGGTCGGCGTGCCTCCACGCCGGCCGGACTTTCCGGGTGAGCCGGCATTACGAGATCACCCACATTGTCGACCGGGTGGGCGGCGGCGACGCCTTCGCGGGCGGGTTGATTTATGGCTTGCAGGCACTGGAGGGTCCCCAGGAGGCGCTGGAATTCGCGGTCGCGGCGAGTTGCCTGAAGCATTCCATCCCCGGAGATTTCAATCGCTTCAGCGTGCAGGAAGTGCAGCAATTGCTGAAGGGCGGCGGGTCCGGACGGGTGCAGCGATAAAGAAGAAGACAGAAGTCAGAATACCGCCTTCGGCCTGTGGGGCAGATTGGCAACTGGGCGGACTCCTGCCTCCCGACTCCCTCTCCCCCTGCTAGAATAGAGGGCATTGGTACTCTCCATGGTGGCACGCATTCCTATCGCGCTCGCCCTTGTTTCGCTGGCGCTGGCTCAATCCGACAAGTCCAAGCTCATCAAGGTCCAGGTGAGCGAGGTGATCGTTCCGGTGACCGTCACCGACGAGAAGGGACGTTTCGTCTCGAATCTGGAGGCCAAGGACTTCCGCATCCTCGATGAAGGCAAGGACCAACGCATCGAGTTTTTCAGCCGCGACCGCAATCAGCCGGTGGTGGTTGGGTTCCTGATCGATCTCAGCAACAATACCCGCATTCAATGGAAGCACTTTCAGGACGCGGCCATCGAGCTGGTGCTCAACCTGTTGCCGGGAGACAAGAAGTACAGCGGCTATCTGATTTCGTACTCTAACGAGCCGGAGCTGCAGGTCAATACCACCACCCAGTCGGACCAACTGGTCGAGAAGCTGACCAAGATGAAGCCGGGCGGCGGCGCGGCGCTGTACGACGCCATCTACATGGCCTGCATGCATCGGGCGTTGGTGGACGGCGAGCCCTACGATCCCCGGCGGGTGCTGATCGTGATCGGCGACGGGCACGATACGGCGAGCAAAAAGAGCCTGGATGAAGTGATCGAGATCGCGCAACGCAACCTGGTGACGATTTACGGGATCAGCACGGCGTCGTTCGGGTTCACCAGGGAAGGCGACGAAAATCTGCAGCGGCTGACCAGCGAGACCGGCGGCCGGTTGGTATACCCGCTGAACGATCTGTATTCCGACGTGGATGGTTACCTTTCGCATCCGTCCGACGACGGTAATTACGCCATGGCAGTCGGCATGGGCGCGTATGCTTCGGAGGTTTCCGCCGGGATTTTCCACGCCATTGCGGCCATTGCCGGCGAGGTGACCACGCAGTACATTCTGCGCTACGTGCCGGATACGGGACCGGCAAGTGCGAAGCTGTTCCGCAATATCAAGATTGTAGTGCCGGATTTGCCGCAAGCCAAGGTGCGGTTCCGGAAGGGGTATTATCCGTTCGCGCCCTAGCCGGCTGCGGAAAGCATAAATAGGCCGCCGATGAACGCCGATAAACGCCGATGGAAAACCGAAGGACCTGAATTTGTCTTATCGGCGTTTATCGGCGTTCATCGGCGGCCTATTTGTTTTTCGCAGACCTGCAGGTTTGGACGATAAGGTATTGTATGGCCCCGGTCATTCCCATTAGCACACGCACGCGGGGGGAGTACGTTCTGTTGCAGCTCGCGCTGCCAGGCGAGCCCGTGCACGACGTGGGAGTGCTGCTGGTAGATGCGGACCCGGATTCCGCACGGCACGCCTTGCGGCTGCGCGCGCACTGGGAGGATTTGGCCGGTCCGGAAGACGCCGTCTACTTAGCGGCCCTCAAGCGCGATTTTGAGGACAAGATTGCGGAGCTGGGGCCGCGGGGATTGCTCGAATCTTGGGAGGATTCGCTTTCGCACATGTTGCGGGTCTCCCAGAGGGAAGCTGTGCCGGTGGATTCATTTTCGCGCGTGGCGGACCGCATCTTCGAGCGCCACGTCGAAAAGATCGCGGTCCAGCGGTTTCGGACGCACCTGCCGCTCTACACGCTGCGCGCGGCGGCAGGCAAGTTCGGCGCCGACGAAGAAGTGGAAGCCGAAGACTGGGTGCGCGCGCCGGAGGGCTTGCGCCTCGCCGAAGGGATGTTCGTGGTCCACGTGGAGGGCCGCTCCATGGAGCCGCGCATCCCGGATGGAAGCCTGAATATTTTTCGCGGGCCGGTGGTGGGTTCGCGTCGGGGCAAGATCGTACTCGTGGAGCTGATTGGCGTGCACGAGAGGTTTACCGTGAAAAGGTACACCAGCGGGAAATCGGAAGCCGGCGAAGAGGAATGGCGCCACAAACGTGTCCGGCTGGAGCCGCTCAACCCCGCGTACGAAGGCTTCGACCTGACGCCCGATCAGATCAAGTACGTCATCGCCGAGTGGATTCAAACGCTCGCATGACACGCGCCCCGGCGCGTTCCCTCGCCGCCAAACTCCTCGACTGGTACGACGCGCACCATCGCGATCTCCCCTGGCGGCGCACCCGCGACCCTTACTGCATCTGGGTTTCCGAAATCATGCTGCAGCAGACCCGCGCCGAGGCGGTGATCCCTTACTACGAACGATTCCTGGATCGCTTTCCCAGCGTGGAGGCGCTGGCGGCCGCTTCCGTGGAAGAGGTGCTCGGGAGCTGGAGCGGCCTGGGCTACTATTCGCGCGCGCGCAACCTGCACAAAGCCGCGCGTCTGATGGACGGCGTTTTTCCACGCAGCTACCAGGCGATCCGGGACCTGCCCGGCGTGGGCGATTACACGGCCGCGGCGATAGCGAGCATCGCTCTCGGGCTGCCTTATGCCGTGCTGGATGGCAATGTCATGCGGGTGGTGGCGCGCCTGACCAATGATACGGCCGATATCGGCGCCAGCCCCACGCGTACACGGTTTCGCGGGGTCGCGCAGCATCATCTGGATGGGCTGGATCGCCGGCAGGCGGGCGCATTCAACCAGGCCATGATGGAACTGGGCGCGACGGTGTGTCTGCCGCGCGCCCCGCGCTGCGTCATCTGCCCGCTGGCGGCGGTTTGTGAAGCCAGGCGCGCGGGCCGCCAGGCGCAGTTGCCGGTGAAGGTGCCTGCCACCGCTCCGGTGAAGGTCGCGATGGAAGTCGCGATTGTCGAACGGCGCGGACGCCTGCTGCTATGGCAACGGGACGCGGATGCGCGGCGGCTGGGCGGTTTTTGGGAGTTGCCTTCGCCCGAGCAACTCCCGGAATTGGGCGCGTTGCCGGCAATCGGCACTTTTAGCCACACGATTACGCACCATCACTATCAAGTGACGGTGCGATCGGGGAGCCTCGCGCGGCAGGCGCGCGCGGCGCGGCCCTTGCGTTGGATTCCCCTGGAGACTCTAGCCTCGCTGCCGTTGAGCACGACAGCCAGAAAGGCGTTGAAGAAGAAGACAGAAGTCAGAAGTCAGAAGTCAGAATAACACCGCCCGGCCTAGGAGCCATTCTTACTTCTGACTTCTGACTTCTCTCTTCTGTCTTCCATCCGCATTTAGCATAGGAATTCAAGAACCTTCCTGTTGACCGTCTCTGGCTGCGCGAGGGTCAAGTCATGACCCGCATCGGGAACAATCTCTGTCCTTATCTGCGGAGCGATCCGGTTGAGTCGTCCAACAGCCTTCGCCGCGGAATAGATCTTCTCGTGCTCACCCACCAGAAACAGCGTGGGGGTGCGCAGGCCGGCGATTTCGCCGTCCTTCAACACAGTGAGTGCGATGCGGCGGCGCGGCCGCATGCACCGCGACGTGAGAAGCGCCCGGTCCACCGACGCTTCCACTCTGGATGCATCTTTGCGCGCCAGATCCTCAAGCAACCAGTACACGGCCGCCCTGGTAAAACGCCGGCTGCCAGTCAGAACCAGAGCCCCGCGGAAATAAAACTCCAACCGGATCGGCAGAACCGTGGCGGCCGGAGCCAATAGCACGAGCTTGCGGAGCCGGCCTGGAAAGCGAAGCGCATACTGGGCGGCCAGCCATCCCCCTTGCGACATCCCCAACAGATTGATCTTGTCTCCGAGATCGAGCCGGGTGAAGAGCTCGTCGAGCCAACACACGAAGTCAGTCGCGCCTGCCATGCGCTTCGTACAAACGCTTCGCCCAACTTCTCCAATAGTGTCCAGCGCGTAGGTTCTGTACCGCACTGACCAAGCTTCGATATTCGGCGCCCAAAACACTGAAGTGGAAGCCATTCCGGGCAGCAACACCAGCGGCTGCCCCCCATCCGGCCCGCTCACTCGCACAAATGTCCGGCCGTAGGAAGTGGACACCATCCTGGACTCTGAAACGACGGGCCACTGCCCGGCGCGCTGATCGCAAAACGACAGATATGTGTCTCTCGCTTTAAACGACCGGTAAGGGTAATATGCAGGAATCCCCATTCTGACTTCTGACTTCTGACTTCTGACTTCTGTCTTCTGACTTCTTCTCACCACTTCTCCCTATGCTCCGACGCCCCGGCGGCTTCGAGCGTCCATGCGCTGCCTGGCTCGCGGCCCAGCGTCACGCTAACCCGCACGAGCCGGCCGCGCCGCGCCACCAGTAGCGGGAGGCGGTCGCCGGGATGGTAGTTGGCGAGCTGCCGTTCCCAATCGGCGGCGCGCACCCGGAAATCGGCGAAGCCGACGATTTCGTCGCCGGTGTCCAGGCCGGCTTCGTAGGCCGGTGTGCCGCGCGGAATGTGCGCGATCGTCAGCCGGCCGTCCTCCACTTTGGTTTCCGCGCCCAGCCAGGCCTGCTGGCCGGACGATTCGCCCGCGAACCGTAACCCGAACCAGTCGAGCGCCTCCCGGTAGTCGAGTTCGGCGGTGGAGTCGAACACGCGCGCGAACCAGGCGCTCAAATCGCTTCCGGCCACCTCCGACGCCGCGGCGCGAAATGCCGCGGGTGTGTATCCGCCGGCAGCCGGATTGCGCGCCAGGGCCAGCCGCATGACATCGTCCAGGGACTTTGCGCCCTGGGTGGCGGCGCGCACGCGGGCATCCAGAAGAAATCCGGCGACCGCGCCCTTGGTGTAATAGCTGATGGCCGTGTTCCCGGAGTTTTCATCGGGGCGGTAGAACTTGATCCACGTATCGAAGGACGATAGCGAGAGGGACTCGACCAGCCGGCCCGGAGTCGTCTGCAACTCGCGGATCTCGCGCGAGAGAACGGCGAGCATCTCATCCTCGGTCGAGAGACCGGCGCGGCGCACCATCAGCGGCCCGTAGTAACTGGTGAAACCTTCGGCGATGCCCAGGCTGGCGGTGTAAGGCTCCGTCTCATACTCGCCCGGCGTCAACTCGGCGGGCCGCAGCCGCTTCACGTTCCACGCATGAAAGAATTCGTGGCTGGCCAGATCCAGCCAGCGCAGGTAGTTCCGGCGTGTGCGCGTATTCCAACGATCGGACATGAGGGCCGTGGAATTGCAGTGTTCCATGCCGCCGCCACCGCCCGAGAGCACGTTGAGAAAGAGATACTGGTCATAGGGCAGGCCGCCCCACAGCCTGGCGTCTTCGCGCACGATGCGCGCCAGATCCCCGGCCGCGCGGGCGCCATCGAAAACGCCATCCTCGCCGACATCCACCAGGTAGTGCGGCTTCCCTTCCACGGCGAATTCGTGCACCGCCGGATTGCCGGCCACGATGGGGGAGTCGACCAATGTTTCGTAATCCGGCGCGCGGTAGTGGTGCGGATCGCCGGGCACGCGCGGCATGCCGGTGGCGGTGGTCTTCCACTCGGGCGGCAGGACTATCCGGACGTCATGCGGGCGGGCCACCCGATCCGCCAATGTCAGGAATGTGGGCGCGCCGTTCAGGAGCGCGAATTCATCGTCCACCCAGTTGTCCTGGACGTTCATGACGTGGCAATAGACCCGGTAGGAGACGATCACGGGATCGGCGCCGCCAGTCTCCACACGCCAGCGGTTCTTGCGCGACTTTTCGACGGCCAGCGGACGCCCGTCGGCTGTGCGCGCCGTCACGGCTTCGAGGTTCTTGGCGTACTCCCGAATGACGTACGGCGTCCAGACTGCCATCATCAGCTCGGCGCGCGGCTGGGCGGCGGTGGGGACGATGGCTTCCACTTCCACGTAGTGGGTCTGTGGAGCGGGGATACGGACGGTGTAAGAGATCGCGAGGGGCGCCTGTGCCGCGCCGAGCGAGATGCACAACAGGAAGAGGGCGAGAGTCTTCGGGGCCATTTACCGATATTCGCACGCGCTGGAGGGCGGGGTTTACCCCGCGCGGGGCTTCAGCCCCGCTCTGCGGCGCGCAAAGCGCGCCACTACACCTGCTTGGCGCGCGCTTGGGGCCGCGCGACCGCTTCGGCGGAACTCGCCGGCTTGCGCGCGGGCGGCTGGCTCAGCAGGCGCTTGACCGAGCGCGTCAACTGCCCGACCTCTCCGGCGCTCTTGACGATCACCACATCGGCGCCGGTGGACTGTTCCGTCAAACCCAGCGGCTCCACGAATCCCGAAAGCAGAATGATGCGCGCGCCGGTTTGCGCGCTGCGAATCCGCTTGATCAGCTCAACGCCGTCCATGCGCGGCATTTTGAAATCGGTTACCACAACGTCGAAGTTCTGCTTGGAAAAAAGTTCCAGCGCCTCGTCTCCGCTGGTCGCGGTCGAAATGTTGTAACCAAGTTCCTGGAGCAGCGATTTGCGCGCGATCAAACCCTGGCGGTTATCGTCGACCAGCAGGATTTCGGGAGTCTTGGCGAGGGATGCGGCGGGGACGTGTTTCATGCTAACGCAGGCGAGGTTAACAGACCCGTAACGCTACTGTCAACACTTTTGCATCAGGTTGTAAAGAGGCAAGATGGAGTGCTTGACAAACTGCCGCACTATTCCACTTCGCGCGGCGCGGTGTAGCCGTTCTTGGCTACGATCTGGTATTTGATCGGCTTACCCTTTTCATCCACCACGCGCAGCGGCTCGTTAGTGGCGGGGTTCACCAGTTCCACTTTGATTTTGCGGAATTTGCCGTCCTTGGCCTTGTTGGCGGGTTCGTAGCCGATGGCGTATTGATTGCGAAGTGAGTCTTGAATGCTGCCGAAGATCGACGGAAACTCGCCGTAAAAACGCGGGAAGAAAGCCATGCCGCCCGTCTCTTTGGCGAAGGTGTTCATCTGGTTGTCGGCCTGCAGGAAACCGATGCTGTCTCCCCTGGCGCTCATGATGCGCAGCGCCTGCATCAGGCCGATGGCGTAAACCGGAACGCCCGAATCCTGAATGATCTTGCGCGCCTTATCGTAGGTCAGCTTGCTGAATGTGTCCACGCCGGAGGAAAGCAGCACGATGGCCTTGCGCCCCTCGATCTTGGACATGCGCTCCTCGGTATCGGCCAGCGCGTCGAACAGGTTGGCTTCCGAAAAACCAGGGATGCGCAGGCGCTGCATGGCTTCATACGTCTGGTGCTTGTCGGTAGTGAAGTCGGAAAGGATTTCCTCCCGCATGTCGTAAGCGATCAAGGCCACGTAGTCCTCGGGCTTCAGCGTTTGCACAAAACCGTACGCGGCGGCCAAGGTCTGATACCACGTCTGCGACCCATACCACTGGAATTTGGCGCTGAACTCGACCAGCAGACACACCGTCATGGGCGCGGTGCTCTTGCCGAAGGATTTGATCTGCTGCGGAACATTGTCTTCCAGGATGCGGAAGCTGCCGCGCGGAATATTGGGAATGAAGTGGCCGTGGTTATCGAGCACGGCGACGTCCACGCTGACCACGCTCACGTCGCTCTTGAAACTCGGCAGGTTCTCCGGGATGTCGGGCTGGGCCTTCTTGCTAAGCTTCGACGGAATGGGGGCTGCTTCGGGCACCTCCGTGGAATTGCGCGGCTTAGCCACGGTTTGGTCCACGTCCTTTGTGGGACCGGATTGGTCTTGGGCTATGGACGTGGCGGCCAGCGCCAACAGCGCTGCCAGTGCCACTGGAAGCGCCGGAATTCTGTTCCAGGTTTTCATAGACATACGAATTCCCCAGCTAAACTATAGCAGAGAAGACGTGGGCGCCGGTGCTTTGGTTTCCCGTGTTACCGAAACGCCTTTCATTCCTGTTCGCCGCTCAGTTTCCTTTTTCGGCTAGCGTCTTCCTGCAGCAGCGAACGGATCAACTGGGGGGCTATGTAGAAGGTAGTCGCCTGCAATTGAGCGAGCGTGGTCGGGAGATCCACGATCTCCCGCCGGGCGGCTTCGCGCAACACGCCCAAGGTGCCGATGAATGGCAACTTACGCCGCGCTCCTTCCCGGCGAGCCTCTGCCTCGTCGAGAAGCAGTTGATCGGCCTGAATCTCTTCCGCAACGGCAATTGCTTCCCGCTCCCCCGGATTGAGGTATTCAAGCCCCCGGTCCGGACGGTAACGGAGAGACCGTACCTGAAGCCACGCGGGAGGATGGGCAATCCAGGCCTGTACCAGTTGCGGAGTTTCCGGCTGCGAGTTCTTCGAATCCGGCCGGGGGAATCAAAACCCGCCCAAAGACTTGCGGAAGCACGTCGGCATGACTAATGTGGATCAGGTAGTTCAGTGGCGTCGTGTCGGCAATGACGATCATGCAGTTTGGAGCGGGAGGCAGTCACCGGCCTGACGGTCGTGCGCCAGGTCGGCAAGATCGTAGTGAAGATAAACCCCGTGGTCTTTCAGGAGAGCATGGACCTGCATTCTGGTGCGGTAGCCAAGCAGACACCGCAATTGACCGGCCGAGAGCTTCCGTTCACGATAAGCTTCGAGGGCAATGGCCTCAAGAGCGGCGCGCGATAAGTTCTGGCCGGAGGCTGTCAGATAGGCGGAGAGCTCATCGGGCAGTTGAAGGTAATCTGCTGCATGGCTAGAGTATAGCGGAAAAAAGGAAATGCCCCAACCAGTGAGTTGCCTCCATTGATCTAAATGCTGCGCTGGCGCTCACCCCCGTCGTTTTCCGCACCTCTTCTCAATCGTTGGCAGCCGCCGGGAATCGCCTCTGGCGAGACAGCTCTTTGGGTACCCGCCACACTCCGGACAGCCTGGTGATTTTCGGGGCTCGTCTAGCCAGATGCGTCGGTGTCTCGGCTGCGCGCGCATACATGCCGCTGGCGCGGCGGGATCGCGCATCTCCGTCAGATGGAAAAGGATCGTTCGCCGCATGGACGGCGTTCAGCGTAATGACGCTTGGCGCGACGACCTCAGGTTCGTCAACATACCGCTTACCGCTTCCGGTACAGCAAGCATCCGTGCATTGATGCCGCCACCGCCTGCGCCATATATGGCGTAAGCCAGCCGCTGCTTCTGATGCGCATCGGAGTTAGTGGAGCGCGGATGCGGTAGCGGACGCTTAGAGCTTGCGCCCGGCATACTCGCACCGCTTGAAGGGCGTCTCCGTGCCGAGCCTGTTCTCTTGGAGGAACTGGTCGTATCTTTCCTTGCTCAGCCCGCCTGCTTTTACCCGCCTGTCGAGCTCGTCGGCGTTGGCGGTGCTTAGCCCAACCGTCTCGCCGGTGCTCTTGGTGAACGCGCGCCCAATAACCCCCCGAACCACGATTTTCTTGTCGCGCTGGACATGATTCTGGCACCAATGACCCAATTGGGGCGCCAACCTCGATGACTCGCAGGATTGCAGAGTAATCGTTGTCACGCGGTCGCCTGCGCCGTATATGGCAAAAAGGCCCAGGTCGTCGTTCAAAAAAAGAGCGAAATCCTTCATGTCGGAGTAATTGCCGATCTGCCGGCTGTTCCCTTCCGCGAAGATGAATATCTCCTTCTCGCCCCTCTTGATCGCGTCTTTCACACCCTCGGCATCGGTCACTTTGGAGCCGTAGGCCGTGTCGGATACGCTGATCTCGTCGACGAGTTGGCGAATCTTGGTGTCATATGAGGCGTGTTCGGCGTTGTCGAAAAGCAGCGCGTAAATCATGCGTAAACCCTCCTCTGCCGTAGTCTCTGCGGCGCGAATCCTATCGCCCTTTGGGCGCGAACAGGTCCCCCGGACCGCGCAGTCCGTCGCTAGGTTCTCTGTGTGGAGTTATATCACGAAGGACCGGCGTGAGCAAACTGACGCTCTTGCCCGGCGCAGAGGCACACCGTTGAACTTAAATCGCTCAATCCCGTCCAGGCTGATCCCGTCACCGCGCCGGTCGTAGAGGCCCGTAATGCGGGAGGCCTGGTGCGCCACGATCTGCTGGGCAATCTCCAGGTCCCCGCCATCCTTCTTGCATACCAACCGCCTGGGCTTCGATCGTTCAGCTTGGATCGGCTACCGGCCTGTCTTCCTGGGCCTGCCTTCGGCGCTCGAAGAATTGCTGGAGCAACTCCACGCATTCCACCGCCAGCACACCCTCCACGATCTCCACGCGATGGTTCAATAACTCGGAATCCGCGATCCGGAACTTACTGCGCACGCCGCCGAAGCGCAAGTCGCGCGCGCCGAACACCAGCCGGGCAACCCGCGCCGCTACCAATGCGCCGGCGCACATCGCACATGGCTCCAGGGTCGCGTACACCGTAGCCCGCTCCAACCGGTAATTCCCTAGGGCGGCCGCCGCCGTGCGCAGCGCTAGGATCTCGGCGTGCGCCGTCGGATCGTTTAGCCCGATGGCCGAATTCCGGCCGCGCCCCACGATCTCACCCGCAACGACCACCACCGATCCCACAGGCACTTCGCCGGCCGCCTCGGCTTCGCGCGCCAGCGCCACGGCCTCCCGCATCCAGATGTCATGCATGCCCCTCTTAGCTTAGAATAGGAAGACCCCCGTATGTTCCGATACCTCCCGCTGATCGTCAAGAACTGCTGGCGCAACCGCCGACGCACGACGCTGACCATCGTCAGCATCGGGGTCTCCATGTGCCTGCTCGGCGTCCTCATTGCCGTCTACCACGCCCTGTACCTCAGCGACGCCACCCCCGACCAAGCCCTTCGCCTGGTCACCCGCAACCGCATCTCGCTGACCGTCCCCATCCCGCTGTTTTACCGGGAGCGCATCCGCCAGGTGGCCGGCGTAAAGGAAATCATGAGTTCCCAATGGTTCAACGGCACCTACAAGGACGCCCGCGATCCCAAGAACTTCTTCGCCCGCTTTGGCGTCGATCCGCCGGAAAAGCTTTTTACCATCTTTGGCGAACTGAAGATCCCCGATGACCAGAAGCAGGCTTTCATCCGCGACCGCACCGGCACCGTCATCGGCCGCGATCTCGCCAGCAAGTTCAATTTCCACCTGGGTGACCGCATCACCTTGATCGGCGACATCTATCCCGGCACTCTCGAACTCACCGTGCGCGGCATCTTCGACAGTCCGCGCAAGAGCGAGATGCTCTA
>JBEKPZ010000154.1:0-18088 GCA_049520215.1 Bryobacteraceae bacterium
GCGGGCGAAGTGCGCATCGGCATCTTCGGCCCGCAAGCCGATAAGCTCGCCGCCGACCCGGTCCTGCAGCGCGCCGCCGGCCCCAACTACACTCTGATAGGCGTTGCTTCGGAAGGCGCCTGGGGCAAGTCCTCCACGGCGCTGGTCGAGCTCATGGGGCAGGACCGCCTGATCGGCCTGATCTCCACCGACCGGAACTCCAGCCACTTGGCCGAGCAACTCGCCGTGAAAATGTTCGTGCCGCTGATCGCGCTCTCCGCCGACCGCTCGCTGACCGCGCTGAACATTCCCTGGATCTTCCGCATGCCGCCGGATGCCTCCATCGAACAGGCCGTCCGCACCCTGGTGGACGCCACCGAAAAGACCGGCGCGAACCGCAGCCGCGTGCGCCAAGTGCTGGCCTCGGGCGCCACCTTCAACGCCCGTGGCGAAATGCGCTAGTTGCAATATTGTTGTGGGGCAGACGATCGTATTGTGTCGTCTGCCTGGCTCCCTCCAAACTTTGATAACTTCCTTAGCGCTGTCTTACGGCTTCCTTACCCAACCCCGGATAACATGGGCTCATGATAGTCATGAAATTCGGCGGCTCCTCGTTAGAGTCCGCCAGTGCCATTGATGATAGTCATGAAATTCGGCGGCTCCTCGTTAGAGTCCGCCAGTGCCATTGAACAAGCTGCCTCCATAGTTAAAGAGCATTTGGACCAGAAGCCGGTGCTGGTCGTCTCGGCCATGGGGAAGACTACCGACCGGTTGCTGGAAGCCGCCCGCTCGGCCGCGCGCGGCGATTCCTATTCCGCCAGACAGCACACCGAAGCATTGCGGCGCATGCACTGCAACGAAACCCGCGGCGTTCTGGGCCAGCGCGCGGAACCTTTCCTGCGCGACAGCATCGCCCCTATGTTTCGCGATTTGCAAGTCTTGCTGGTGGAACTTAGCGACGGCCGCCCGTTCACGCCGCAGATCCAGGATGAGGTGCTCAGCTACGGCGAGCGCCTCTCCAGCCTGATCGTGGCCGAGTCGTTCCGCCACTTGGGTGTCCATGCCGCCCAGGTGGACGCGCGTAAACTCATCGTCACTGACGGGCAATTTACACACGCGAAGCCATTGCATTGGGACACCTACTCACGCCTGCGCCGGACCGTGGCCCTGCTGGCGCGCGACCGCGTGGTGGTTATGGGCGGATTCATTGGCGCGACTCTCGATGGCGTCACCACTACGCTCGGTCGAGGCGGATCGGACTTGACGGCGTCGCTGGTAGGCGCCGGAATCTCCGCGGACGAGATCCAGATCTGGACGGATGTGGACGGCATGTTGAGCTGCGATCCGCGCGTGCTTGCCGGCGGGCGCCTCCTGCGCGAGATCTCATACCAGGAAGCGCAAGAGATGGCGCGCTTTGGAGCAAAAGTACTGCACCCGGCTTCGGTCGCCCCGGCCCTGCGCCAGAGGATTCCGATTGTAATTCGCAATTCGCGCCGCCCGGAGGTGCAGGGCACCCGCGTGGTGTCGAACGTTCAAAGCGCCCCGGGCATCGTGAAATGTCTGACCTCCAAAGCCGGGTTAGCCGTGGTGCATCTGCGGGTCGAGAATCGGGGAATGCTATCCAGCATCACTGACGGGCTGGCGGACCTGTTCGCGCGCGAGCACATCGCAGTCGATCTGATCCAGGCGCAGGAACAAGGGATTTCGTTCGCCCTGGAGAACTGGCCGGGGCTCTCGCAGGTCCTGCGGAAGGTCGACGAGAGTGTGGATATCACCGTGGAAGAGGGCCGCGCCGCGATCTGGCTGGTCGGCGAAGGCATTGCCGACGTCGCCTCCACTCTGGCGCGTGCCCGCGGAGCTTTGCATGGCATCGACGTGCGGCTGGCGTCCCAGGGGTCGTCCTCGCTAAGCCTTGGGTTTGTCATACGCGAAGCGGATCTCCAGCCGGCCATGGAAGCTTTGCATCGCGAGTTCTTCGCGGCTCCCGAGTCCGCTCCGTGGCGCGCTTCCCAACCGGCACTGCAGCCAAGTCGACTTCGGCCATCCGGCCAGCCTCAACGGGCCCCCGCACACTAGAATCCGCCGTCAAGGAAGTGGGGCAGGCTCTCAGCCTGCGCGGGGCTCTCAGCCCCGCTGTAGCGCTCTAAGTCAAATCAGTAGTTAAAGCTGCTATAATCCTATTTAACTGAACCTGTCTTAACTAAACCTTGTCGCGGTCGAGGGAAACATGCCCGTAGAAAACATCGCCCCCCCCACTAAAGAACGGATTGCCTACCTGGAAGGACTAGTCGCTCAGGCCCGCACCGCCGCCGCCGTCTTCACTCAATACACGCAAGAGGACGTCGATCGCATTGTCAAACCGATGGTCCTAGCCGGACTCGCCCAAGCTCAACATCTGGCTCGCCTGGCAGTCGAGGAAACCCGGCTCGGGGTCATGGAAGACAAGGCCATCAAGAACATGGTGGCCACCGAGTTCGTCTACAACTACGTTAAGGACAAACGCACCGTCGGCCCCATCCGCGAGTTTCCGGAAAGCGGCCTGGTGGAAGTGGCCGAACCCATCGGAGTCATCTTCTCGCTCACTCCGATTACCAACCCCACTTCCACGGTTCTCTTCAAATGCATCATGGCCATCAAGACGCGCAACGCCATGGTTTTCAGTCCCCACCCCAACGCCTGGCGCTGCTGCGCCGAGACCATGCGCATTATGTACGAGGCGGCCGTCAAGCACGGCGCGCCGGAAGGCGTCTTCACCTGCGTGGAATCGCCCACGCTGGAGGACAACGCCTACCTGATGAAACACAAAGACGTCCGCCTGATCGATGCCACCGGTGGGCGCGGCGCGTCCCGTGCCGCTTATAGCTCCGGCAAGCCGGCCTTGGGTGTAGGGTCGGGCAACACGCCCGTCTACCTGGAAAAAACGGCGGAACTGGACATGGCCGTGGTGGACATTATCACCTCCAAAACGTTCGACAACGGAACCATTTGCGCCTCCGAGCAGACCGTGGTCATCGACGATGAGATCTACGACCGGGCGCTGAAGAAATTCGCGGATCTGGGCGTGCACATCTGCAATGAGGCGGAAACCGAACTGCTCGGGCACACCGTGATCGATCCGGTGAAGGGACAAATGCAGCCCATGGCCGTCGGCCAGAAAGCCATCGATATCGCCCGCATGATCGGCTTAAGGGTCAAACCCAACACCAAGCTCCTGATTGCGCCCATCAAAGGCGTGGGCCGCGAATATCCCCTGTCAGTCGAAAAACTCTTCCCGGTGCTCGCGGTCTGCCGGGCGCATTCCGTGGATGAGGCCCTCAAGCTTTGTGTCGACGTCAATCATCTCGGCGGGCTGGGACACACGGCGGTCATCTTCTCGCGCAACGACGAAATTATCGGGAAGTTCAGCGAGGCCATGAACGCCGGGCGGATCATCGTGAATTCGCCGGGCGCCATCGGGGCCCTCGGCGGCGTCTACAACGATCTGGTGCCCACCTTCTCGTTCGGCTGCGGGACCGGTGGTGGCAATAGCACCATGGACAACGTCAATGTGTATCATTACCTGAATATCAAACGGGTGGCCCGGAGGACCCCAGCGCATATGTGGTTCCGCATTCCCGATCAGATCTACTTCGACATGAACGCCGTGGAGCACCTGCGCGATTTCGCGTCGCGCTCCACCCTCATTGTCACCAATGCGGCTCTGGAGCAAATGGGCCATCTGGACATTGTCCGGCGCAACCTTCCCGCGCAGACTCTTGTGCGGGTCCTGGCCATTCCCGATGCCGAGCCCGAAGTCAAGGTCGTCATGCAAGGCGTCGAGGCCCTCAATTCCTACGCGGTCGACCAGATCGTGGCGCTGGGCGGTGGCTCCGTGATCGATGCGGCCAAGATCATGAAACTCAAGTATGAGTTTCCAGAGGCCGACCTAGACGAACTGGCCGCGCCGTTCCTGGATATCCGCAAGCGCGTGGTCCGGTTCCCCACCGTAAAAACCAACCATGCGCGGTTGATTGCCATCCCCACTACCAGCGGAACCGGGAGCGAAGTCACTCCGTTCGCCGTCCTGACCGACAAAGTGCGCGGGCGCAAGGTGACCCTCGCCGACTACTCGCTGAGTCCGGATGTGGCCATCGTCGATCCGCAGTTCGTCATGTCCATGCCCAAAGGCCTGACCGCGGACACCGGCATCGACTGTTTGACGCACGCCCTGGAAGCGGGCGTTTCCACTCACGCCTCGGTCTACACCGATGCCAACGCCATGCAAGCCATTCGGCTGGTGTTCAAGTACCTGCCCATCGCCTATGAGAATCCGCACGATGAAGAGGCGCGCAGTATGGTGCACAATGCCGCCTGTATCGCGGCCCTGGCGTTTTCCAACGCGTCCGTGGGTGTGAACCACGCGCTGGCGCATGCCTTCGGTGCGCGCTTCGGCGTGGCGCACGGCCGCGCCAATGCGCTCATGTTGCCGCATGTCATCGCCTACAATGCGTCGGTGCCCACCAAGTTCAGGCCGTCGCCCAACCAGCGGGCATACGTCGCGCCCAAGAAATACGCCATGATCGCCGACCTGCTGGGCCTGGGCGGTCACACCGTCGACGAGAAGGTCAAAAACCTCATCACGGCCATCGAACAGTTGCTCGATCAGTTAGCGGTGCCGCGCTCCATCGCCGATCTGGGGATCTCCAAGGAAGAATTCGAGCGGGCCATCCCGGATCTGGCCAAGATCGCCTTTGACGATCCTTCCTGGGGGTCGAACCCTCGTATGCCGCTGATCGGCGAATTGGTCGAATTGTTCTGGAGCGCCTATCATGGCCGCAGCCCGGCAAAGACAGCCAGTGCGCCGGTCGAACAGGAAGTCGAGGTGTGCGTATGACCGCGAATGAACTCATCGAGCAGGCTCTTGCGAAGCTGGACGGCGCCGGCCGCGAGGTCGCTTTGGATCTCTCGTCCGTGCGCCGCATCGATCCCAGCGCCATCGGAGCGCTGGAAAAGTTGGCCGGTGCGGCTGACGAAAAAGCCGTCAAGGTCTCGTTGCGCGGCGTCCACGTCGACGTGTACAAAGTGCTCAAGCTGGTGAAGCTGACGCCCCGATTCTCCTTCCCGGCCTGAGGTACCACAGGCTTTAGCCTGTGAAACTCTCAGCCCCGCTCTTTGTCCCAACGAATTTGCTAAACTACAAGTTTCGCCGGTCAGAAAACATAGATGTTGCTTCCCAGGGAATTCATCGCCTATCTCTCCCGTGAATTGGTGAAGAAACTGACGCCTGCTTCGATTGAAACAAGCAATCCGCAGGCGGTCGCCGAAATCGTCGCCAACATCATCACCGAGGAACTAGCGGTCGAAGACCGCCTCAACGACGAGGTGCGCGAGATCCTCCAGCAGTACGCCGATTACATGCGCCGCGAAGGCGTCAGCTACCAGGAAATGTTCCGCAAGGTCAAAAACACCATGATCGCGGAACGCAAGGTCATCCGCGCTTCCGGCCGCGATACCCACGACCAGATGAAGCTCTCCCGCGACAAAATCAACGATATGTCGCACAAGATCATCGTGGCCCTGCGCAAGACGCGCGAGTTGCGCATGCGCAAAGACCTCAACGAAGTGCGCCTTGAAATCGTCCGCGACATCACCGAGGTTCTCACCGCCGAGGAGAAAGTGGACCGCCTTTCCCGCCAGAAGATCCGCTCGCAGAAGCGCGAGATTCCCGAGGGCAGCGAGGAGTGGGACCTGCTGCACCGCAAATACTACGCCGAAGAACTGAAGAAACTGGGCATCGACCTCGCCAGATGATACCCGCCATAGTGGTCGTCGGCAGCCTGAACATGGACTTCGTCGTGTCGGTCGACCGCCTGCCCGTGCCCGGCGAAACCGTGCTGGGCCGCGACTTCCAGATGATCCCTGGCGGCAAGGGTGCCAATCAGGCCTGCGCGGCGGGCAAACTCGGCGCCGGCGCGGTTGCCGTCCGCTTGATCGGGCGCGTCGGCTACGACGTCTTCGCCGACCACCTCAAAGCTAGTCTGGCCGCCGCCGGAGTGGACGTCAGCGCCGTGCACGCCGCCAAATCGCAGCCCACCGGAGTGGCTCTCATCTGGGTGGACCGGCAGGGGCAGAATTCCATCGTAGTGGCTTCCGGCGCGAATTACGCGCTGGCCGCGGCGGATGTGGAAGCCATGCGCAAGATCCTTCGCGGCGCGAGCCTCGCCCTATTCCAGTTGGAAACGCCGCTCGATACAGTGGCCGCCGCGCTTCGCCTGGCGCGCGAAGAAGGCTTGCGCACCATGCTCGATCCAGCCCCTGCGCAGCCCTTGCCCGCCGAACTGCTCGCGTGTGTGGACATCCTCACGCCCAACGAAAACGAAGCGCTGATGCTGCTGGGCCGCCCCCCTGCGCGCGTTGCGCCCGGCGACGCCCCCGAACTTGCCGCGGCTTTGCGCAAGCTTGGGGTCGGCAGCGTGGTGCTCAAACTGGGCGATCGGGGCTCTTACTATTCCGGCGATATCGGAAGCTTCCATACGCCCGCGTTTCCCGTGGAAGTGCGCGATTCCACAGCCGCCGGCGATACCTTCAACGCCGCGCTGGCCGTGGCTCTGGCGGAAGGCCAGCCGACCGAGCGCGCGCTCCGGTTCGCCAACGCTGCCGCCGCGATCTCCGTCACGCGCCTCGGTGCGCAAGCTTCCGCCCCCACGCGCGCCGAGGTGGACCACTTTTTGAGTGGGGCAGGCTCTCAGCCTGCGGCGGCCTCTCAGGCCGCCCCGCCGCGCTAGACGTGCTCCGTAAATAGGTTGTAAATCAGCCCGAAAGGGTCTCTGACGTAGCACCTCGGAAAATCCGGCTCGTCCTTGACGATCTCGCAACCGTTCTCGACCAGGCGGCGCTTGGCTTCTTCGACACTGTCCACAGTAACCTCCAGGACCGGTCCCAGCGCCGCGCCGCGTTCGATGAATAAGTTGATGTGCCTGCCGTGCAAGCTGATCATGTTCGGTGTTTCGTCAGTGATCGAGAACCCGAGCTGTTCGACGTAGAAGGAGGCCGCTTTCGTTGGATCCTCGGCCTGAATCAGAATATCGGTGCCAAAAGTGTTTGCCATGTTCCAAACAAAAGTAACAGCAATGTGGGGCAGGTTGCCAACCTGCAGGCCGATTGTCAATCGGCCTTCGCGAGCGAAGCTCGCGTTCCTGGCCACTCGCGTGCAAGCCCACACCCCAATGGCCAAGGGTTCCGTCTACATCACTATCGAACGCTGCAAGGGCTGCGGCTTCTGCGTCGAGTTTTGCCCCACACGCGTACTATCGCTCTCTTCGGCGTTCAATTCCAAGGGATACCACCCACCCCACGTCGTAGCTGCTGAAAAATGTAGCGGTTGCGACCTCTGCGGCCTGTATTGCCCGGACTTCGCCATCTACGGAGCCCGCCATGCAAGCTGATCCAAAAGGAGTACTTACCGGCGCACACTTCCTGGACGGCGACCACGCCTGCTGCGAAGGCGCCCTCGCGGCGGGTGCGCGATTTGCCGCAGGATACCCGATTACACCCTCCACCGAAGTGGTGGAGAGGTTCGCGGCGCGCATCCCGACCGTAGGCGGCACCTTCATCCAAATGGAGGATGAGTTGGCCGCTTCGATCGCCATTCAAGGCGCTGTCTGGGGCGGAGCCAAAGCATTCACGGTCACCTCCGGCCCCGGCTTCTCCCTCATGATGGAACACATCGGCTATGCCGCCATGACCGAAACGCCTTGCGTCTTCGTGAATGTGCAGCGCGGCGGACCCTCCACCGGCCTGCCCACCCTCCCCGCACAGGCCGACATGATGCAGGCGCGCTGGGGATCGCACGGCGATTATGGCGTCCTGGCCCTATGCCCTAATTCGCCGCAGGAGTGCTTCGACCTCACCATCAAAGCCTTCAACCTCTCCGAGCAATACCGCCAGCCGGTCTTCCTCATGATGGATGAGTGCGTCGGTCACATGACCGAGAAAGTCATAATTCCCGAAGCCAGCGAAATCGACATCTATCCGCGCCGTCATACCAGCCGCTCGCCCGCCGATTACCGCCCCTACGAGCCCATGGCGGATCAGGTCCCCGAGATGGCCCATGCCGGCGAAGGCTACCGGTTCCATGTCACCGGTTTGACCCACGACGAGCGTGGGTACCCGTCCATGACCGTGGAAACACAGGATCGCCTGGTGCGCCGCCTGGTTTCGAAGTCGGCCCCTGTAGCCGAACAAGAGGCGCTCTTCGAGACCGAAGCGCTTGACGATGCCGATGTCGTGGTGGTGTCTTACGGAATCACCTCGCGGGTGGCGGAAAAAGCTATCAAGATGGCCCGCGCGCAAGGTGTGCGAACCGGAAAGTTCCGCCTCATCAGCGCCTGGCCCTTCCCCGCCGGTCCCCTGGCCGCACTCACTCGCCATGCCAAAGCCTTCGTAGTGCCGGAGTTGAACCTGGGCCAGATGGTCCACGAAGTAAGTGGGGCAGGCTCTCAGCCTGCGGCGGCCTCTCAGGCCGCCCGCCGCGTCATCCCCGTAACCCACGCCGGTGGCAGCGTACACCAACCCGAACAAATCCTGGCCGCCATACTGGAGGCATCCCGATGAGCCCCATCAACATCCAAACCCACCCCCCCAATCCAGTCGAGCCCTTCCTCCGCATGGACCGCATGCCCCACATCTGGTGTCCCGGCTGCGGCATCGGCACCACCGTCAACTGCTTCACGCGCGCGCTGCTCGAATCCAAGGCCGATCTCGACAAGGTGGCCATAGTCTCGGGAATCGGCTGCACCGGGCGCGTAGCCGGCTACGCGAAGCTCGATTCGTTCCACACCACACATGGCCGCGCCATTCCCTTCGCCACTGGATTAAAGCTCGCCAACCCATCGCTGCAAGTGGTCGTGTATTCGGGCGATGGCGACCTCTCCGCCATCGGCGGCAATCACCTGATCCACGCCGCGCGGCGCAATATCGACCTCAAGGTGATCTGCGTCAACAACATGATCTACGCCATGACCGGTGGCCAGACCGCGCCGACCACACCGGGAGGCGCCATCACCGCCACCAACCCCTATGGCGCCTTCGAGCCCGCCTTCAACCTGGCGCAGCTTGCCGACTCCGCGGGAGCCTCCTATGTGGCCCGCTGGACCACCTTTCACGTCAAGCAGCTCAGCCGCTCCATGACCGAGGTGCTGCACAAGAAAGGCTTCTGCTTTATCGAAGTGCTGTCGCCCTGCCCCACGCTCTATCAGCGCCGCAACAAGCTGGGTGATGCCCTGGAAACCATGAAATACTATAAGGCAGCCAGCAAGATCCGCCATGGCGCGCCCACCAGCGAAACGGCGCTCTCCATGAAGGGCGAGATTATCGTAGGCAAATTTGTGGACCGCAACCGTCCCGATTACCTGGAACTAATGCGGCGCCAATTCACCGAGCAGTTGGGCGAGCGCTATCGCGAACAGGAGGCGCCGGTATGCGGCTGACGGAAATTCGAATTGCAGGCTTCGGCGGCCAGGGCGTGATCCTGGCGGCCACCGTGATTGGCAAGGCCGCGTCCATTTATCAAGGCGCCTATGCCACCATGACCCAGAACTTCGGGCCAGAGGCGCGCGGCGGCTCTTCGAGCGCGGCCGTGGTGCTCTCCGGCGAACCCATTGCCTATCCCTACGTAACCCAGCCCGATGTGCTGGTGGTGCTCTCGCAGGAGGCTTACGCCCGCTTCGTACCCGAACTGAAACCAGGTGGCACCCTTATAGTGGAGCGCGACTTGGTGCGCGTCAACGGCGTGCCCAGCGGCATGCGCGTGTACAGTGTGCCGGCCACCCGGCTCGCCGAAGACTTGGGTCGCAAGATGGTGTTGAACATCGTGGTGGTCGGCTTCTTCGGCGCCGTCACCGCGCTGCTAGACCCCGATGCACTGCGCCAGGCGGTGGCCTCTTCGGTGCCCGAGAGCTTCCGCGACCTCAATCTCCGCGCCTTCGATAAGGGCTACGAAAACGGCGCCACGCTCCTGCACGCCCGCGCCGAGGGGAACCCCGAACTTGACGCCTGGCTCGACTGTCTCGAACAAGAAGCCTGAGCTAATGCTAATCCACTTGTGGGGCGGGCAATCTTGCCCGCAGCCGGCTTTCAGCCGGCTTTCTTGTTGCTCCGAATGGATAGCTCATGGCAGACTGATGTGCGCACCGATAGTGGAAGTAGGCCGATCCATACAGTGGTTACAGCCTGAGACAGCATCCCAGGCTAATTCCCTTCAGAAGAGTAACTTTGATTTGCGCGACTTCTTCCGGGCTCACCGCGTGCGAGCTGGCAAGCAGCAGGATAGCTGCAAGCTCCGCGCCGGCCCCTACACGCGCCGCCGGCGCTGAGACATTCAATCGAATGCCACTCGAATTGGGAGTTTGCGCGAGACCACCATCCGGAGAGCACGGGACCTGCGCCGTGCGCTCCCGCGGACGAGGTCCCGGCGACGTGATCCAACCTAAATCATTCCTTCTAGCCGAACGTAGCTCGCTTCCATTCCGTGCTCCATGCCGGAAGCAAGCATGGCAGCCCGGGTTTGGGCATCGGGCAGGGTCATGCGCATGGTCATCAACGTGCCGGCGCCATCCGGGTCGAAGCGCGTTTCAACTTGGTTGTCCGGCGTCGGGTCGGGCAGGTGCATCCGCTCCACATGTACGATCCTGCCGTACGGCTCCAGTTCCAGATACTCACCGGTCAGATGAAATCCGCCACCTTTGCCGCTCGTCCATTCGTAACGGATCTTCCCGCCCGGTCGCGCATCGCTGATGCATACGGGCATCGTCCATCCCTCCGGACCGAGCAACCATTTTTGGATTAATTCCGGCTCCGTGTGCGCCCGGTACAGAGCCTCTGGCGGCGCCGCGAAGCGCCTCGTCACTACAATATGTGTATCGCCTTCGGTCTTAAGCGTCATCTTGCTCATCGCGTTTCCCCTCCTTTATCTGGTTCCATAGAGGCCAGAACGTCGTCTAGCCGGTCGTAGTTTCTCTCCAGGGCTTTTCGAAAAATCGCAAGCCACTGGTCCATCGCATCGAGACCCGCCTTAACCAACCGGCGAGGGCGCTTGGTCCCGTCCACTCGACGGGCAATGAGTCCCGCCTCTTCGAGCACCCGCAGGTGTTGGGAGATAGCCGGTTGCGTCACCTCGAACGGCTCCGCCAGTTCCATGACCGTGGCTTCACCTTGGGCCAGCCGTGCAAGAATTGCCCGGCGTGTCGGGTCGGCAAGGGCAGAGAAGGCTGCATCGAGATGCGACATTTAGCTATATCAGTACTATCTTATATAATAATCTGCTTATAGTCAAGCAGAGCAGAGCCTGCCGGTTCGGAGTCGCCAGAAGGTTCCGTGCGGCGAATACGTGTTTGTCCGGATGGAGAGCGGCGCTACGTGCGGGTTGCCTGCGTGGATGCTCAGCGCCGCTTGTGCCACGTTCGTGCTGGGTCCCCCGCTGCAAACGGGAACTTCGGCTGAGCTTTCACTGCGGCCCTCTTTGGGCGGTAGCTTCAGCGAAGCCTTACCGACCTTCGGCAACAGGTATGAGCATTCGTTTGAGCAGCGCCTGTATGGGGTTTTGTACGATTAACCCGTGAATCGTGCGAATCGCCAATCTCCGGCGAGATCTACTCGGAGCGGAACGGCGAGGCCGGCAGGTCGTCCGAGTTGTAGAGGTTGCACTCCGGGTTGCTGGCCCAGCCGTAGCGCACATACGCTGGAGCGGATACGGACGCGCTCCGGACCACCACCGTAGCGCCATCGATGCGAGCCTGGGCCGGCGAGAACTTCCGGTCCGGTCCGGCGATTTCGAAACCCTTCAATTCCGTCCCCTTGGATTTAAGCCCGCCTGCGGCATGCTCGAACCAGACACGCAAGCTGTTGCCTTCCGGGGTCGCCTGCCGGTACATCGGGCCGGAGTACTCGATCTTCTCGCCGTACGCGATGGCCCTGGCGGCGAGCGCCAGTCGCAGGGCGACATCCTGTTTATTGGTGGGGTGGATGTTCTTGGGCATGCCGATGTCGATGGTCACCGCCATGCCGGTGTTGGCCAAGCCCAGGGTCTGGCGCTGCGCGTCTCGGACTTCCGGCCACATGCTCTGCGGCGAGGTCTCGAAGTTGGCGAGCTGCACAAAGAGGAAGGGGAAGTCACCCTGCCCCCACGCTCGCCGCCAGTCGCGGATCATGGTCTGGAACAGACGCGCATACAGCGGGGCGCGCTCCGGCGCGGTGTTGCTCTCGCCCTGATACCAGATCGCGCCGCGTATGGGAAAGCGCGTGAGCGGCGCGATCATGGCGTTAAACAAACCCGCCGGCATCCACGAATTGTCTTCATTGGGCTGCCACGGACGGTCCGGGGGCGTGCGGCCCTCGGACTTCGCCTGGGCGGCGGCGCGCTCCCATTCGCGCTGCTGTTTCCGGCCCTGCAGCAGCGTGGTGGCCCGGACATCGTTCATGCTGCTCCACTCGTTGAAGACCGGCATCAAGGCGGCGTCCGCGGACAAGGCGCGCAGGCTGGTCCAGGCCTCGGCGGGCGTGCCGCCCCAGTCCGATTCGATCAGCCCCAACGGCACATCGAGTTTCTGTTGGAGATGCCGGCCAAAGTAATAAGCAATGGCCGAAAAGTTCGCGGCCGTCTCGGGACTGCAGGATGCCCAGGTGTGCGCGGCGATATCCTCCAGCGGATAGTCCGAAACCTTGTGGAGCGCCTGGAACAAGCGCATGCGCGGGTAGTTCGCGGCGGCGATCTCCGCCTGCGCGTTGGCGGTGCTCTGGACGCGCATTTCCATGTTGGACTGTCCCGAGGCTACCCATACGTCTCCAACCAGCACGTCCTGGAGCACGATGGTGTTGCGGCCCTTGATGGTTAGTTCGAACGGGCCGCCCGGTTCGACGGGAGGCAGGGATACGGACCAGCGGCCGAGCTCATCCGCCGTGGCGGTGCGGGTCTCGCCGCGGAACTCCACCGCGACGGATTCACCCGGATCGGCGGCGCCCCAAATGTGTACGGGCAGCCCGCGCTGCAGCACCATGTGCTCGCCGAGCACCTCCGGCAGCGTCACATTTGCGCGGACGGCAAGGACGCCGAGAAGCAGGAGCGTTGGGATGCGCCATTGGCGCTCGAATCCAAACATAAGTAGATAGTAATTCATGGCGGGAGTTCTGCCGCGTCCGGCCGACTCGTCGAAATGGGAATCGGCGTCCGTGATCTCATCGGCGCGGCGAGTTCATGCACACTCTTCGCGCAACCGCGAAGCCGGGAAGTGCGTCCATCGGAGGGAGAATAGAGGTGTGATCGTGCTGCGTCCTGTCACCTTGCTCTGCGCGGCAATCGCTTTAGGGCCGCTGGCGAGCCCTGCCTTGCCGCAACTTGCGACCCCCTCCGCCGCCTCCATGCCGGCTCCCGCTATCGATCGGGATGGACGAATCATGGTATTCGGCGCGGCGGTGGACCCGGACGGCACTCCTCAAATTGTGCCGGACTTATGGATGTGGAACGCCGCCAATAACGCCGTCCAGCGTCTGACGAACTACGCGAGCGCCAGCGGCAACTCCGCGGTCACTTCTTTTGCGCTCTCCGCGGATGGCTCCCAGGTGGCATATGTGGCATCCCTATCCGGCGGACTGGTGGGGGAGATCCACGTCATCGATACCGCCTCGGGCGCCGACCATTTAATCGCCACCGACAAGCAGGGGTGTGTCCAGCCCGAGGTGACCTGTCCGGATTGTTTCTTCCCCTGCGTGCAGAACCCGCACTTCACGGCGGATGGCCGCGTGCTGTACACCGCCTCGACGTTTTATCTCGCCAGCGCCAACGGACAGGTCACTCCGCTTCCGATTTACTCCGGATACCTGGCCTCCGGACCTCGGCGGGTCATCAGCGTCAACGGCCTCCTGGTCTTTGTCAGCTCGGCGCCGTCGGGCCCCATCAACACATCCGCGCCGTCGAATGTCTACCTGATAAACCTGGATGGCTCCGGCCTGCGCAACGTGACGCAATTCACGGATGCGAACACCTATGTGCAGGACGCCGTGATCAGCGCCGACGGCGGGACGATTGCATTCGCCGGCAATGCCGGCTCGCCGGATGCATCGGCGCCGCTCCAGGTTTTCGCCATCAACGCGGACGGGACCGGCTTGCGCCAACTTACTTCCGGACCGAATGGCGCCGCCAATCCCAGCCTGTCCGGCGATGGCTCACTGGTCGCCTTCGTCGAATCCGGGCAGATCGAAGTAATGCCGGCGGACGGCAGCGGCCCGGCATCCAGCCTCACAAGCTTCCAATACTCCACCGCGCAGGATGCCTTCCTGTGCGACGACGCCTCGCAAGTGGCCTTCACCATCGGCCCGAACGGCGCGCGCGGCGCAATCTTCGAAGCGTCCGTAACCGGCGCCGCGAGCCATCCCGTTTATGCTCCGGTTTCGATCAATTCCGGCGGCGTGGAGGGAATCGCCTACTGGGAGCCGCCTTCGCCCGGCTCCTTCATCAGCCTGTACGGATTGAATTTCAGCGGCGATGAGCTGGTGGTGGCAAACACTTTCCCGCTCCCGCCCACGCTGAATAACGTGTCGCTGCTGGTGAATGGAGAGAATGTGCCCGTGGAGGCGGTGACCCCGTGGCAGATCAACGCCCAGCTTCCGCAGAACACGCCGCCCGGAAATGTGACGTTCCAGGTGGTGGCGAACGGCGTTTCATCCAACACGGTGACCGAACAGATCCTGTCGAGCGCACCGGCGGTATTCGCCTTTTCCGAGCAAGACGCCCAGACGGGCACGAGCTATTGGCAGGCCGCCGCCTTCCATGCCGGGACCGGCACGCCCGCCGACGCGGCGCACCCTGCGGGGGCCGGCGAGATCCTGGAAACCTATGGCAGCGGCCTGGGACAAACCAATCCAGCGGTGCCCGCCGGAGAGCCGTCGCCGATTCCGCCGGCTTGGGCAATCGTCACTCCGCAAGTGACTATCGGATCGCAGCCGGCGCGGGTCACCTTCGCTGGATTGGCGCCCGGCCTGGCCAGCCTCTACCAGATCAACGTGGTGGTGCCGGAAGGCTTGACACCCGGCCCGCAGTCGCTGAATTGGACGTGGGACAATCGGGGCGCTTCCATTTTCGTGAAGTGAGTGGAGGGCGGGCTTGAGCCCGCGCGGGACTTGCAGTCCCGCCCTAGTGGTGTTGTCATTTTATTTATGCCCGACCTTTTCTCTCCCCTCACCATTCGCGGTGTCACTTTCCGCAACCGCATCGCCGTCTCGCCGATGTGCGAGTATTCGAGCCATGACGGCTTCGCTAATGACTGGCACCTGGTGCATCTCGGCAGCCGCGCCGTTGGCGGCGCGGGACTGCTGATCACGGAAGCCGCGGCCGTCGAGCCGCGCGGCCGCATCTCGCCCGCCGATCTCGGCATCTGGAAGGACGCGCACATCGAAATGCTGGCGCGCATCACGCGATTCGTCCGGGAGCAGGGCGGAGTGCCGGGTATCCAGCTCGCGCACGCCGGGCGCAAAGGCAGCACGCGAGTTCCGTGGGAAGGCGACGCCGTCGTTCCCGAATCCGAGGGCGGCTGGCAGGCCGTCGCGCCCAGTCCCATCCCGTTCCGCCCGCAAGAACCGGCGCCGGCGGAGCTGACCAACGCCGAGATCCGCGGCATCGTCGAGGCCTTCGCGGCGGCTACGCGGCGGGCCGTCTCCGCCGGATTCCAGGTCGTCGAAATCCATGCCGCGCACGGATACCTGATCGACGAGTTTCTCTCGCCGCTCACCAACCACCGCGCCGACGAGTATGGCGGCGCGTTCGATGGCCGCATCCGGTTGGCGCTGGAAGTGGCCGCCGCGGTGCGCGCCGCGTGCCCGGATTCCCTGCCGCTGTTCATGCGCATCTCGGCCGTCGACTGGGTGGAGGACGGCTGGCAGCTCGAGGATTCCGTGGAGTTGGCCCGCCGTCTCCGGCCGCTGGGCGTCGACCTGATGGATTGCTCTTCCGGCGGGGTCGTGCCGCATGCCAAGATGCAAATTGGGCCGGCCTACCAGACGCCATTCGCGGAGCGCATCCGGCGCGAGTCGGGCATCCTGACCGGCGCAGTGGGGATGATCACCGAACCGCATCAGGCCGACGCAATCATTCGCGCCGGGCAGGCGGACATGGTGCTGCTGGCGCGCGAGTTTCTGCGCAATCCATATTGGCCGCTGCACGCCGCCAAGGCCCTCGGCGCATCCGCCGGTGTCCCCAAGCAATACCGGCGGGCGTTCGTCTGAGACCTGTGCCCGGACGCGAAAGCCTTGTGGGGCAGGTTGGCAACCTGCAGGCCGATTGTCAATCGGCCTTCCGTTTGCGGCTATGCCGCCCTGTGGGGCAGGCCCTCGGCCTGCGCGGGTCCCATGGACCCGCCTTAAATTGAACGGTTTTCCGTCAACTTGTCACGATTCGGTCCATCGCGGTCGGCAAGCCGACTTGCGGGGAGTAATCCGGCTTTAATTGCATATCACTAGCCACTGCGGCCTCTATGCGACGCGAAGTTCGGCCGTACCGTGCTTTCTTGGCTTTACGACGATCTCTACATCGTGCCCTAGCGCGACCAGGAAACGCATGAGGCGCTCGACCGAATATCCCCGGAACTGACCAGCCAGCATAGCTGAGATTTTGGGCTGATCGATGCCCATGAGCTGTGCCGCGGCCGCTTGGGTCAGCTTTCGCTGCCGGATGGTCCGGTCGATCCGAACCATCAGTCCAGCTTTAATCAGGTGTTCCCCGGCATCGGCCAAGCCGAGGTCGGCGAATACGTTGCCCGTGCTGGGCTCCTGCTTAAGGGCCTCTCTTTTCGGCATTCTTCACCTCACTTCTCAACTGTTTGAGCCGCTGCCGGATCAGCTCCATCTCCGGCTTCGGTGTCGCCATCCCGGCCTTGGACTTCTTCTGGAAGGCGTGGAGCACGTAAATCGAGTCTCCAATCGAGACCGTATAGATCGCGCGGTAGGTTCCGCTAGCGTCCCACGCCACAATCTCCATCACCTGGCCGCCAAGACCATGCAGTGGCTTGGCCTTAACACTCCGCTCGCCCAATTGCGCGGCGTACAACGCATAGCCGACGTCGTCTTGAACGCCAGCCGGAAATGACTTCACGTTGGAGCGGGAATCGGCAACCCACGTGAGGTTCTTCATCCGTTCGTACATGCCTATATTGGCATAAATCGGACGGAGAGTCAAACCAGGAACGGCCCAGCGTCGCTCGCTCCGACGGTGATCGGCACTTCGGAATGGTGATCGCCATCACTTCGGAATGAGTGATCGGCTTCGCCGGAATCCGCACGCTGTGTCTTGGGATTCCATCAACTATAACGGGATCGGTTCGAAGCCCGACTGGTGGCGCCGGTCTTGCGATTCCAGGTCATCCAAGAGAATCCAGGGCGCGGAAGGGCGCGGCTATAACCGCGTTATGCGTCAAATTGCCAAGATTCTCCCATTACGGCCGCCAAGCCGACTTAACAGTACTAACCTGCGGCCGAGGCTTGTGCGGCAGCCTGTCTGCGCATTTCCAATCGCGTCTTCCTGCAAAGCGGCGCGTTAGTCGACGCGACGAACTGCTCGAAGCCAAGCAGCAGAATTCGGCCAAGCGTGTCAGCCGTTCCGAAGCCGTAGGTCATGCATTCGCGGAGCCGCCGCATCCCGAACTCGTACAGATTCCAGACGCCTTTGCCATGCGGGTAGTTTTTTGGCAGCCCAACTATGGCGAGGTCCGCGCCTGCGCGCAGATAAATGTGGCATTTCAGAATATCGCGGAGGATCTTCTCTCTGTTCGTCTTTTCAATCTCGACTGCGACAGATCGGCCCTCTCGCCGCTCACCAACCACCGCGCCGACGAGTATGGCGGCGCGTTCGACGGCCGCATCCGGTTGGCGCTGGAAGTGGCCGCCGCGGTGCGCGCCGCGTGGCCGGATTCCCTGCCGCTGTTCATGCGCATCTCGGCCATCGACTGGGTGGAGGACGGCTGGCAGCTCGAGGATTCCGTGGAGTTGGCCCGCCGTCTCCGGCCGCTGGGCGTCGACCTGATGGATTGCTCGTCCGGCGGGGTCGCGCCGCATGCCAAGATGCAAATTGGGAAAGCGTACCAGACGC
>JBEKPZ010000155.1:0-17305 GCA_049520215.1 Bryobacteraceae bacterium
GCACTCCGCGCCGATGCGCTCGATGAAGGCGTGCTTGATGTCGTTGATCTTGGCGTCCTCGAAGGGCGTGTAGTAGATCAGGATCTTGACGGCGTCCGCGCCCCAATCCACGATGCGCTTCACCGAAACGTGGGGCAGCAGGTCGGGCAGGCGGCCGGGCTGGGTGTTGTCGTATCCGCTCAGCTCATAGGCCAGCAGCAGGCCGGCGTTCTTGCTGCGCGCCAGGCGCGCTTCCAGGCCGAATTCGGGGTCCAGCAGGATGGCGCTGGCATGCGGTGTCAGCACCTTGGTGACGGCAGTCTTAAACTCGCTCATCATTTCGTGCGTGATCTCTTTCTTATCCACGCCGCGCGCCGACGCCAGGGACTTCTGCAAGCTGCCGCGCTGATCCATGGCCGCCGCCGCGATGACGCCGGCATGGTTCGATAGCGCCTTCAGGTGTTTCAACTTACCCTCGGACATTTTCATTACGATCTCCTTCAATTGGGGAATAAAGTGGTAACGCGATATTGCCGTACAGGGGCAAATAATGAATCGTTACACTCTATTATGACATATTGCGGCGCGAATCGATCGGAGAATCCGACCGGCATGTCCATTTCTTCCGTCGCCGGAAGTAGGCCTGGGCTACTCCTACATCGCGCAGAATCTGCTGTTTTAGCGCTTGCGGGTCCGGGAAATGACGCTCGTCGCGCACACGCCACAGGAACTCCACGCGGATATGGCGCGGGGGGGCTGCGTCGAGCGGCTCCAGGAGAAAGGTCTCGATGGAAATCTCCGGGCTGTCGCCAAATGTGGGCCGGTAGCCGACGTTGGTGACCGACGGCCACTCGCGCCGGCCGTCGAGCGAGTGTGTGCGCGTCACGTAGACGCCGGTAGCCGGCAGCACTTCGGTGTTCGCCGCCAGATTCAGCGTGGGCACGGTTTGTTTCGATCCCACGCCGCGGCCGGCCACTACTTCGCCCTCCAGCGCGTAAGGCCGCTCGAGCAGGCGCGCCGCCTGCGAGACCCGGCCCGCTTCGATCAACTGCCGCAGTCCGGTGCTGCTGACCAGCCGGCCGCGCACGGTGACGGCTTTGACCTCTTCCGTGGTGAAGCCGTGTTTGCGGCCCAATTCACCGAGCACGCGCACGTTGCCAGCCTGCTTGTAGCCGAAGCAAAAATCGTGACCCAGCACCACGGCGCGCACTCCCAACTTTCGCACCAGCACCTGCTCGACGAACTGCTCGGGGGTGAGATGCGCCACGTGCCGGTCAAACGGCATGATGAACACCTGCTCGATGCCCTCTTCCCCCATCAGCGCGGTGCGTTCGTCGGGTGAGTTCATCAGGCGGGGGGCGCGCGCGGGAGCTACCACTTTGCTGGGATGCGGGTGGAAGGTCAGCGCGGAGGCTTTGAGCCCGCGTTCCAGGGCGACCTCTTTCACGCGCCGCAGAATTCTGCGGTGCCCCGCATGCACGCCATCGAAATTACCGATGGTCAGAGCCGAGGGACCGAAATCCGGCGGGACCTCGTCGAGACTGCGATAGACACGCATGGGGTCTAGGCTGCGCCTCCCAGGCCGCCACCTTCGCTTGACAGCGGCTCGACCTTTCGAACAAAGAACGGGTCCGGGGGACCCGCGCAGGCTGGGAGCCTGCCCCACAACAGCCGGCTAGGCACGCGCGCCCTCCACTTCGACTTCGAGCCCGTCATAGGCCAGGCGGATGTGCGGTGGCAGGCGTGCCTCGGTGCGCGCGTGCGCCAGGTCGTGGCAGATGTGGGTGAAGAAGACGCGCCGGGCCGCGAGGCGGTTGGCCGTCGCGATGGAACGGTCCACGGTGGAGTGCGTGGGATGCGGCTTGTAACGCAGCGCGTCCAGGAACAGTACATCCAGGCCGCACAACCGGTCGAGAGAGTCCTCGGGAATCTCGCTATGGTCGGTGAGATAAGCGGCGTTGCCGAAGCGGAAGCCGTAGATCGCCGCCTTACCGTGCAGTAGCGGGATGGGCGTGAATTCCAGGCCGAACAGGTCGAACGAGGCGCCGTTCAGCGTGTGGGAGTCCAGTTGCGGAATGGCTGTGCCCTTTTCGTCGCCGTCGAAGACGTAGCGGAATGCGCCGTGGATGGCGGCCATGGTGCGCTCCGAAGCATAGATAGGAATGCGGGCCCGCTGATGGAAATTGAAGGGCCGCACGTCGTCCAGGCCCATGATATGGTCGGCATGCTCGTGGGTGAACAGGATGGCGTCCAGGCGTTCGAAACCCGTGCGCAGGGCCTGCGCGCGAAAATCCGGCGTGGCGTCGATCAGCACGTGGTGGCCGCCGTAACTCACCAGGATGGACGGGCGCAGGCGCTTGTCGCGCGGATCGGCGGAAGTGCATACGTCGCAATGGCAGCCGATGGTGGGCACACCCGTGCTGGTGCCGGAGCCAAGTACGGTGATCCTGACGGCACACTCCGCCATTCAGGCAGTCTTCTTCTTGGCTTCGTCGGCCACTTGCACGTACCGGAACCGCAGTAAGGTGAGCGAATTCTCCAGCAGTCGTTGTTCTTCCAGGGTGAGGTTGCCGCGCGTCTTTTCCTTGAGCATGGCCATGAGATCGATGGTGTGGCGGGCAAGGTCCAGATCGGCCGGAGGTTGCTCTTCCGAGCCGAGACGCATCAAGCCGAGTTGCATTTCGGCCTGCAGCCGGAGGGATTCGGCCAGGAATTCGAAGGAGGCGGGCGGAAGGGGGAACGGCCGGCCTTCCTGCTGTTCTCGTGTGTCGGTGTCGATGTCGGTCATCTTGGTTTATTTTACAACGGCGTGGAGGACCGGATGAAATGCCCTGACTCACCGCCCCATGTGAGCGTTGCCGCTCAGGTGGGCAGTGCCTTCCAGAGACTCCGCGAACCACTTCCCCAGCATCTTGTAGGTGGCCGCCGAATCCGTAGCCGCCAGGTTCGCCATGGCCGTCCCCGCAGCCTCGGTGGCTTCATTATCGTCGCTCTGATTCGACGAGTAGTAGAACAAAGGCGCCGAAAAAAAAATCGCAAGCGACTGCACCCCGTTAGCGCTGGCCCAGGGAACCATGGTTGCCAGCCACGTATTGAACATGCCACTGGTGTCCCAGACGATGTCGTACTGGCCCAGGATGTCGTTCGGCTGAAACGCTATTCCGCCCAGCGGACACCACATTGGCGCATCCGCTTGTCCAATGCGCACAGGCTTCCCGGCGGCCTTCGCGGCCGTGATATAGCCCCACTGTTTGTTGGCCGGGTTGGCGCTGAACGGTCCGACCCAATTGGCCAGTTCCGCGGCGTAATAGAGCTGTCCTGGAAACATGGTGTTACCGGCGCTCAGGTCGCAACTCGCCGAGAACAGGTCCACTACGTAGAAGTCCAAGGCAGAATAGGTGCTCCCCGATTTGTTTGTCCAATCCGCCCAATACGCATTGTCGTATTGCTGGGGCCAACTCATACCTGTGCCAGCCGCCCCAATCATCAGCCCGTTGTGATTGATGGCCTTAAGCGCGGCGGATTCATTCTGGATAAACGCGCTCACGTCCGCCACGCTGAACACCTGCTCGTTGGCCATGCCCGCGGTGGGTTCTTCCATGACCTGGAACGCGGTGATGCCGGGCCAGCGGGCGATCTCCGCTTTGTGCAGCGGAGTAATGCAGCTTTGGTACTGCGCGATCGCGATCGTCGGGCTGGCGAGGGTGCCTCCCGGACTGAGACCGCATGCGATCAGATCGTCCGTCATCTGCGGATCTCCGGCCCGCAATGTCATTCCGTTGGCCGCCATGTTGGCGAAGGTCAGGTCATAGTAATGCAGCGCCATGCAGTGCGGCCCGCTGCCAGTTCCAGGTGTCTGGTTGAGGGTCAGATACGGCGCTCCGGCGTTGCCGACGCAGTCTCCGGCGATGTTGTACTGCCCGGCGATCGCCTCGGCCTGGTACTCCGCGGACGATGCCATGGCCAACTGCCAAATGTTGAAATCCTGCACGGTGACGCCGGCGCTTTTCAGCAAGTTCGAGTATTCGACGCAGTACGGCCCAAACGCCGGCACGTAAGTCGCCAGCGCGGAGCCCAGGCAGGGCCAACTCTGCGCGGTCAGCGTCATTTTAGGTTGCGGCAGACGCGCCACCGTGGCGTCGATCGCCTGGAAATTGGCCCACGCGTTGGACAGAAACGAAGCCAGGCTGGGGTTGGGAGTACCGGCGTAAACGCCGCCGCAACCGGTCTGATTCCACAGCGTACACTGCCCGCAGGCCGCGCCCATCGCCACCAGAGCGAGTAATAAGAGTCTCTTCATCTTCATCGCCTCAAATGCAGATGTATGAAAAATAGTAGGTCGTAGTCGCGGCGAGCGCCGTCGATCCACTATTGAGAAACCAGCCGGTTGTCGTTGAGATGCCCGTAGCGGGCATGTACGGAGTCTGCGCAATCGTGGATATCGGCGAGCCGACTTGCAGCACGTGGCATGCCCCGGGAGCGGCTGTGTGCGTGTTCCCAAAGGTGAATGCGAGCAGTTTGGCGCTGGCCGCGGGGGAGCCGCCCGTGGTTAACGTAATGAGGCCGCTAACGTCCGAACTGGTGCCGGAAAGCGTACACGTTGGCGATCCCGTAGTGCCCGCGCCAGTCTCGTTGGTCGTGTTGCAGGCCAGTGTGGGAGCAGTCCCGGCTTGCGTGCCTGTGATGACCGGCGCACCCACATTGAAATTCTTGTCTACCGTGACTTGGTTGGCCGCAGAGCTGTTCTGAATCTGAAGAAGCGGCACGGTTTGCGACGATGTCGCTTCCACCGTAAATGTGGAGTTGGTCCCGGTATTCTTCACCAGCCCACCGGTCATAATTGCCGTGCCGTTCAGGTACGCGGAGTAGTTGTTAGTGGCTCCGGTAGGCGCATCGAATCTGGCAGCGTAAGCCGCTGTCTCGCCGCTGCCCACCGCATTCGTCTGCACCCAGAGTCCCACGCCGGTAGCGATAGTAGCGTTAGTGCCCGCCGAGGGAGGACCGCCGATGGCGACGGTGGCCGCATTTGAGATGGTAGTGGACGTTGTGAATGAGTATGCGGGAGACGCAAACAGCGCCGCGCGCTGACTCGCGATGGTGGTTCCGCCGGTGAACTGCACGGTGCGGTTCAAATTGAAGTAAAGGTCGTTTGCCTCTGTGCCGGCGGCCAATGTAGTGTGAGCCGGGGCCGTTACCGTAAACAGCGTGGGAGTACCCGACGTTGCCGGTGGCGGCGCGAAGGTAACCAAGCCGGTCAGATGCGGCATGGTCCAATAGCTGGACCACAAAAGGTTGTGGCTGCCGTCGGCGAGCAGGGACTGCCCGTCGGAGTCGGAAGTCGCCGGCAGGTTCCAAAGCACGTTGACCCCGGACGACGGCGCGCACAAACCCGTGGTGTGGACCGGGCCGGTATCGCCAAATTGCAGGCATCCAGCCGTGGAACTGCCATTGTTGGCGTAGATGTTACCACCCGATGTGATGTTACTGGTAGTGGCAACGGTAGTCACGCTGGCTGGGAGTGTAGCGCCGTTCAAGGTTGCCGGGGAGACAAAGTCCGTACCATCGACCGCAACGGACGGAGCGCCCGTACTTGTGGTGTTTTTGAGTAGCCCGGTGGCAAGCCCGGACAGTAACACGCCGTTCAGCCCGGCGGCGGTCCCCGTAGTGCTCTGATTGAAGGTTGGCCAATTGGTCAATAGCGCGGCGCTCACCGCCGGGAGTTGGCTGGCGCCATTTAACTGCACCAGGTTCCCCGCGCCTGTCCCAACCGTGTAGGAAGTTCCCCACGCGCCACCTGTGGAGGCGGGAACACCCGCTCCCGGATAGCTCGCCGGCGTGAATCCCAGAGAAGCTTGTACCCCGCTCGTTTGGGCGTAAGGGATCGTGGGTAGATTCGCCAGGGGGACCTGCGAGGAAGTATTCAGCGGAGCATATCCGCTCGCGGCGCCCTTGTTTGCCGGGTTTTCGGGGGTGAATCCCAGAGTGTTCGCCACATCGGAAGATGTTGCGATGGTGGGCGCGCCGGTTCCGGTCGTGTTCTTTACAATGCCGGTACTCAATCCGGACAAAGCGACACCGTTGACGCGGGTGACCGAGGGGTTCGGATAACTTCCGCTCAGATCTCCGGCGGCGGTCCCGTTGGGAGACAGACTCAGCGGCGCGCCGCTCAACTGGGCGTAGGGAATGGTTGGGAGGTTCGCCAGTGGCACCGTGGCCGTACCGGCCCCCAATGGCGCGTACCCGCCCGTGGCTCCTTTGTTGGCCGAATTCTCGGGGGTGAAGCCGAGCGTGCTCGTCACATCGGAAGACGCGGCGACGCTGGGCACGCCTGTGCCTGCAGTGTTCTTGAGCAGCCCGGTTGAAAGGCTGGCGAGAGACACACCGCTCAGTTGATTCGCATTGACTTGACCGGCGCCAATATAGCTTAAGCTCCCGCCGACCAAAAGCGCATTGGCATTTGTTCCGGACCCTACTCCGCCAAAAAAGACACTACCGGCCGTGCCCCCGGTGTTTCCGCACAAGAACCCGTGCGTGACCGAGCTATAGTTCAAGTGGTTCCCGCCAGTATCGGGGCACGCCGGAAGAGCCGCCCACGCCCCCACGGATGGGGCCGTTGTGACGACAGTCTGGTCGGATGCGTTGTTACTGGGCACGCTGGTGCCGTTAATCGCCGCGATCGCCGGCAGATTCGCCGCGGGTACCAGCGCATTTGCGTCGAGCGGCGTATAACCCCCCGGCGTACCCTTATTCCCCGTGTTCTCGGCAACATATCCGAGTTGACGTACCGAGGAAACGCAGGTGGAAGGCCAAACCCCGGCGGCCTTCGGACCATATACGCAGTAGGTGCTGGTATTGAGATAGTAATCCCCATTTGTCCCGACCGCGTTTAACGGCGGGGCTGCGTCAGACCAGATTGTGGCCCCGGCTGGGATTCCCACGGGCGCCGCTCCACCGCCAACGATGATTTGCGCGAGAGCCCCAATCGCGCTAACCGCACACACCAATACTGACAAAGCGATGCTTCTCATAATGCAATGAGCCTCCCTGACTTCAGATGAGCGGACTAGCGTTGGTAGAGCATGCCCGTCACCACCGCGGTTCCCGACACGCTGTCCACGGCGAGCGCGGTCGGATCCAGCACATTGGAATCGCGCTCGTCTCCAACCACCACCGACTGGCCGGCCTGGAGTACGGCTATGACTCCCGCGCCGGTGGTCTTGTTCAGGCCCTTCAATCCGACAAAGACAGAATCGCTGGAGGTCGCGGTCTTGAAGGCCTGCACCAGAACCTTGTTGCAACGCAGGGGAAATCCGGACGGGGCCGGAACATTCTCCGTCAAAGCCGCATTAGTTGCCGTAACAAAACCGAGAGGAATAATCTGTGCCACGTGAAGCGCTCCTTTTTCACTCACAATATAGCAGCCGGTTTTTGCCAGTCAGGGATATCAGAGTGACTCGCAGGGGCAAGATCGACGGCGTCCGAGCCAGGAGCTGTCGCCGGCGAACCGGGCGTTCGGGGCCCGCCCTTAGGTTGGCTGCGCAACGCCAGGACGAATGTCTAACTGCTTGTTGGAGTGCTACTTAGCGAACGGTGGCCGGTCAGCAGGCGGCAAGCTTTACTTTGGCCGGTGAGTCCGGGCGAGACTTCTTGAGGCGCCGGCCTGAGCGGCAGAACAGACTCGATGAAATTCTTGGCAAGACGTGTGACTGGCTTCGAGCCTAGTGCGATTCTGCACGAACCTGTGGGGCGGCCAATCTTGGCCGCAGCCGCCTTTTCAGGCGGCCAGAGCCGGCTGAAAGCCGGCTGCGGGCACGATTGCCCGCCCCACATTGGGCTTCGAGACAAGCCGCAAAAATGCGCCCTATTGCACCGAATTCAGATACGCCACCAGATCCGACATCTGCTGCGGATTGTTGAACCGCGGCCATGCCATCTTGGCCTGCCGCATGCGCGTGAACATCTGTGGGCCGTGCTTCCACAGCGCCGAGACAATCGTGATTTCCGAGTATCCCCGGCCTTGCCCCGGCAGCGGCGGCGCGCCATGCTCCCCGCCGTTGTGGCATTCGGCGCAATGTTTGGCGGCAAACACCTGCTTGCCGCGCCCCACGTCCCCCTTGGCATACACATACTGACGCATCCACAGATAACTGAGCAACTGGCGCATTTCGTCCTCGGAAAGTTGCGGCACCGGCTGGACCATCCTGGGCGCGTGATTCCACATGTCCACCGCGATCTCGGTGAGGTCGAGGTTGTGCAATCGGTCCTCCAGGGCCAGCTTGCCCACGTGGCATTTCACGCAGCCCTTGGCCTCGAATATGGCCTGCCCGCCATCGCCAGCGGTAAACGAGAACCGCGTATTCATACCCCGCGTCTCCGGCAGGTTGCGCAGGTAGGCTAGGATGTCGCTCAAATCCTGCGCCGTAAGCTCCTGCCACGCGATCTTCTTTCGCGCGAAGGCCTCCCGCATGCGGCTGCTGTGGTCCCACATCTGTTGCACGAGCACCATGGGCTGCCCCAGCGAATCCCACTTCACCACCGGCGGCGCGCCTTCCGCGCGCGATTCGGCGACCCCGTGGCACTCCGCGCAGTGCCTGTCCGCGAACGCCTGCTTGCCGCGCGCGGCGTCGCCCGGCTTGTCGAAGAAGCGCGTCGAATACAAGTAGGCGAACAGATCGGCGGCGTCCGACGGGCTCAATTGGGGCCGCTCGATGCCGGCCCCTTCCATGGCCGACCACATGACCGGCGCGTGGTTCCACATGGCGCTCGCCAGCAGCGCGGGCGTAAAGCCGCGGTCCACCCGCGCACTCAGATCCATGCCCATCTTGCCGCCCTTGCCATTCACGCTGTGGCACGCCACGCAACGTTGGCCTTCAAAGAGCTTGGCGCCTCGCTCGGAGTCGCCTGGGATCACCGGCGGCACAGCGGCCCCCGCGCTCCCAACCATCAAAACGCAAATGCAAAACTCTCGCATCATCGCTTTTCCCCTCACTACACTTCATTCTTCCGGAATCGCTCGATCAGATGGTCGCAGGCCCGCACCGTCAGCGCCATGAATGTCAGCGTGGGGTTCTGGCACGCCGACGATGGGTAGCACGCCCCGTCCATCACGAACACGTTTTTCACATCGTGCGTCTGGTTATAGGGGTCCAGCACGAACTTCTTGGGATCGGCGCCCATGCGCGCGGTGCCCGTTTCATGGATCGCCATTCCGGGCTCCGCCAGATCCGCGTTCACCTTGATGTTTCTCGCGCCGGCAGCCTCCAGCATCTCGGCGGCGGACGAGGCGGCGTCTTCCATCATGGCCTTCTCATTGTCGCCGTGAGTCATCTGGATGCGCAATGCGGGAATGCCCCAGGCGTCCCGCATCTCCGGATCGATGTCGCAGTAATTATCGAAGCGCGCCAGGGATTCGCCGAAAGCGCCCAGATCGACGCTGTACGTTCCCGCCAGCACGGCTTTCTCGTAGCTCGCGCCGAAACCCTCCGCGCCAAAGTTGAAGCTCGCACTGGCGCCGCCCTGGAATCCGTACCCGCGAATAAAGCGCGGATGCCGCGGTCCGTTCGCTATATTGCGAAAGCGAATCACATAGATGCCATTGGCGCGATGCGGCGCGCTCGGCGAACTGGGCGTGGGATCGAAGCCGGGCAGATCGCCCGCCGCGCCGCCGCCCACCGCATGATCCATCAGGTAATGCCCCAGCACGCCGCTCGAATTGGCCAGGCCGGTGGGATAAGCGCGCGTGGACGAGTTCAGCAGGATGCGCGTCGATTCCAAGGCCTGCGCGCACAGAATCACGCTCCGGGCGCGCGCCTGGTAGGTCTTGTGTGAAAGCCGGTCGACATAGGTCACGCCGGTGGCGCGGTTGTTGGCGTCGTCCATATCCACGCTGCGCACCACGGCGTTCGTGACCAGCGTGCAGTTTTTGGTCTTCAGCGCGTCCGCCACCGTGGTGAACGGGCTGCTGAAATACGAGAACGTCACGCAGCCGCGCTCGCAAGGCCCGCAATAATGGCATGCGGCGCGCCCATTGTGATTCTGGGTGAGGATGGCGGTGCGCCCGATGGTGACCGTGCGGCCGAACCTCGCTTGCACGCGCTCACGCAACCGCACCTCGCCGCAGGTCATTTTCATGGGCGGCAGGAAGTGGCTATCCGGCAGCGTGGGATTCCCTTCGGCCGCGCCGCTGATTCCCACGTAGCGCTCCACGATCTCGTAGTAAGGCTCCATCTCCTTGTACGAAAGGGGCCAGTCTTCGCCGTAGCCGTCGTGGCTGGCCGCCTTGAAATCCAGATCGCTCATGCGGTAGCTCTGGCGGCCCCAGACCAGTGTACGCCCGCCCACAATCCGCAGCCGCTGCCAGGTGAACGGCTTGCCCGCCGGAGTGCTGTATGGATTCTGCAGGTCGTCCACGAACCAGTCGTAGTTGTATTCCATGCAGGCGTAGCATTGCTTCTGCACCGGACGTGTACGCGCGATTTCCGGCGACATGTCGCGATACTTCAGCTTGTAGGCCGGCATGTGTTCGGTAAACTCTTTGGGCGAGATGTTGCGGCCGGCTTCCAGCAGCGTTACCTTCAAGCCGGCTTCCGCCAGCCGCTTGGCCGCCCAACCGCCGGTCGCGCCGGAGCCTACCACGATGGCGTCGTATATTTCGGAAGCTTGTGTTGCTTGCATCGGTAAAGGTATTATAGTCCCCAAATGAACCGCCGGGATTTGTTTCGCCAAACCTTCCTGGGAGCCGCCGCCGCGGCCGTATCCGGCCGTGTAGCCACGGCGCGCGAGTTTCCGTCCGATTACGACGCTTCGAAGGAACTGGCGCGCGCCGATTGGAAGCCTCTGTTTCTGGACGACCATCAAAACCAGACGCTTGTCGTCTTCAGCGACATCCTGATCCCCGCCACTGATACGCCGGGCGCCAAAGCGGCGCTGGTGAACCGTTTCCTGGACGCGGTGCTGGCCGTCGAAACACACGAAACGCAGCGGAGTTTCCTGGACAGCCTCGCTTTCCTCGATGGGGAATCCTTCGCCCGCTACCGCGCGGCCTTCGTGTACCTCACACCTGAGCAGCAGACTGAGTTGGTGACCTTCATGGCGTACCCGCACACGCTGGAGACCTGGGACGAGAACGCGCCCGGCAGCTACCGCGGCCACGCGCATTTCTCCAATTTGAAAGACTGGATCTCCAGGGCATATTACAGCTCCCCCGCGGGCATGCAGGCGCTGGGCTACACCGGAGCGCCCGGCGGCGTCTTCGAAGGGTGCAAGTAGGTTTCTGCCGATCAGCGCATCGCGATGCGCTGCCCATTGATGAAGCGCGCCTGGTGCGAGGCCAGGAAGACAATCAACTCGGCCACCTCATCGGGCTGCGCAATGCGGAAGGGCGGAGACGCCTGCGCCAGTTCCGCGGCGACTCGTGCCGAGATCCAGCCGGTATCGGTGGGCGGCGGCCAGAGCACGTTAGCAGTGATCCCCAACGGCGCAAGCTCGGCGGCGGCAGCCACGGTGTAGCTTTCCACGGCGTTCTTGCTGGCGCCATACGACACCTCGCCCGGAAAGCCGGGCGCGCCACCCGTGGTCAGCGAAACGATGCGGCCCCAGCTTGCCCCGCGCGCCGCATGCCGCCGCGCGAACTCCGCGATCAGCAGCGCCGGCGCCCGGCCATTCACCGCGAAATGCCGGTCGCAGGTCTCCGGCGAGACCGGCATTAAGCGCCATCCGAAGCGCTCCGCGCGATCCGGCACGAAGGTGTCGCCGTGCCAGAAGGCCGCGTTGTTGACAAGGATCTCGACCGGACCGAAGGCCGCCTCAGCCCGGTCGAACAACCCCGGAACGACGGCGGGATCCGCCAGGTCCGCCTCGAACGCCTCCGCGCGGCCGCCCGCCTGGCGGATGGCTTCGATCACGGCCTCGGCCGAGCGCGCCCGCGCTTCGTCATAGGACTGCGGCAAAGCCGGGTCGCCGTGCCCGGCCTTGTCGACGCGCAGATAAGTGAGGAGGACGTGCGCGCCCTCGGCCGCCAGCGCGCGCGCCGCGGCTGCACCGATGCCTTGGTTGGCGCCCGTGACCAGTGCCACTCGTCCGCGAAGGCCAGGATCGATCATGTATATCCAGTTTCGGCTTTTCCTGCAAGGTAGTGCGAGAGTCGCCTCAGCGCGAAACGGGAGAAGCCTGCGCGCAGGGCCCGCACGGTCCGTAAACCCTAAGCGCTGGCACGTATGCGGGACTCGCCGAAGTTAATGTCGATGTAGGCACGTATACCTTCCCGTTCGCAATCGTTGGAATCGTGAACTTGGTCGGAAACCAGTAGTCCGTGCTCGCCCACAACGGCGTGCTGACGTTGGTGGCGCTAAAAGCGTACAAGGTCCCCTGAACCTGCGAGTTCGGAGCGGTCGTGGGTACGATGGCCCATACGATTCCGTCGCTGTTCCCATTGGCGGAAAGCGCCAATCCCCCTCCCGGATAATTCGGCGCGGTCAGCGTGCCTTGGTCGTCGTCCGCCCGGAATTTGTTGGTTCCGGCGTTGAAGTCCCACACCCGCAGAACATCGCCCCATGCCCAAATATAATACGCTGAGTTGCCGCTGGTGCGGTTCCACAGAGCCTGACTGTGGATCTCATAGCAGCCGGCCAAGCCGGGGCCGGTTCCACAACCCAAAGTGGTGCCAGTGAAGGTCTGCAGCGCGCCCTCGTTCCCCGAACTGAGTCCGCCGAGGCGCGCCCGGTTCATGACGATTACCAGTCCGGACTTGCCGCCCACCAACGCCAGGTTCGGAACCGTTACGTTAGTGCTATTGAACAGAATCACACCGCCTTCGCAGAGATCCAGGTCGTCACGGTTCAGCACGCCGTAGTTGAACGACGTGAAGGAATCTTCGACGGCCCCGCTGCCGTTCAGCCGCAATACCGATTCGCCCCAATTGCCGGTGCCGGCGCCCCCGTATCCGCCGTTGGCCGTCGCCATATAGATTCCCGTCGAATCCAATGCAGGCCCACGGCCTGACATCCAGATTCCCGCCCCATGGCCGCATTGATTCGTGGCGGGATTCGGGCCGGTACACGCCGGCCCCGTCTGCGTCGCATTTTGTGTGGTGTTGAAGATCATCACCTGCGTGAACGCGCCGGCCGAGTATTGGTAACCGATCATCCAGCCGTGGTAGGGTTTGGTGGTTTCCTGTCCGTTGAGGTTGCCAAACCCCAAGTAGATCGTCGAACTCAGAGCGCCTTCCAATAGAGCGGGGCGCTGGAACTGTTCGTGGGCCATGAAAGGAATGCACGGCGGCTGGACCATCCCGCCGTTCCATGAAGTGCAGGCCGTGGCCTGAGAATCGTCGCCCGTTCCCGGCACCGCTCCCTGCACCACGATATTCGTAATCTCGACCCCCGTCAGGAGATTGAGCGCGTGCAACCGGTACACCGGCGTACCGCTTTCGCTGGTGAAGGTCACCACGAAAATCACCTTCAAGTTGAGGTCGATCACCGGTGTGCTCAAAACCCCGTCGGTAGGCTCCGTGGCGGTTCCTATCCGGACCGGAGTGCCGAGCGATGCCTGCCACAATGCCGGCTGGGAGGTGTCCGCGTCGAAAGCGTAGACCGAGTTGTTCATCGTCACCACAAACGCCACGTTATGCACTGCGCCGTTGATGGTCAAGTTGGGAACGTACAGCGGCTGCGCGAAAATGTTTGCATCCACCGGCTGAGCGAACAGCAAGCCAAACGTGCCGGCCGATACGTTGGACGGCGTCAGCGTGGTCTCCTGAAGATTGGCGCCCGTCCGGGAATGGTTATATTGCCCCGTCAGCACGGCGGTGCTCTGTGCCAACGCCGCGCACGGCAGAATCGACGCTAGAAAAACTGCAACGCAGCCGCAGGCGCGGCTCGGGCTTCGCCTCATTCCCAATTCTCCTTTTTCCTGATGGTATTGAACCGCCGAAACGGACTAACCCAGTGGTTCCGCGCTTTCCAATATTATAGCTGACCTCCGCCCGAGCGAGTGCAGCAAAAGTACTGGTACCGTTGTTCTCATTCGCCCCGTGCGCCAGATGCACGGTGTAAAGCGCCGCGGGCTGCAGGACTGGAGCCGGCCATCAGTAGGATCGCGCTCACCGCCAGGATCGGCCGCGGACCGGCCGGAACCTCAGTGGGCGGGGCCGGCCGCAGCAGGCGATCCACGCGCGCCGCAAGCTGATCGGCATCGCCCAACAGGAGCGCCAGGGGAGACTGTGGCTCGTCCGCGGTCATGCGCGCAACCCGTACCAATGCCGCCGCCAGCGCGAACGAACGGCGCGCGCGGCCGGCCACCGGACGGTCGTCGTCGGCCCATTCGGCGAACTTCCTCCAGGCGCGCTCGAGCGTCCTGCTGCTGCCCGCGGCCCGCCAGAGCGCGCGCGGCGGCTGCGCCGATGCGTTGGTTGGCGCCCGTGACCAGCGCCGCGCTGGGGGAATTCGCCCACCCCGATGGGCTGCGCGGCTGCGCCGATTCACGCACTCGGTTGTCTCATGAACTGAAAATAAACGGTTTGTAGGTTGGGCATTGAGGTGCCATACCACGCCAAACTGCGGAATCTGGCCTACCTCTCCGGACGAGGCGGAGTCCCCAGTGAGGAGGTGGACCCTGAAACTACGCAGATTGCCCAAGACATTTATCCCTGCCGGTATCCTGATTACGCCGTTGCTACTCTCGACCATCAGCACCAGGAGCTATGCGATCCCGGCGTTCTCCCGGCAGTACGGCACTTCATGCACGACCTGCCACCTGGACTTTCCCAAGCTCAACGACTTTGGCAAAGCCTTCAAGGATGCCGGGTTCAAATTTCCCAAAGACGATGAGACGTTCCTGAAGACTCCTCCGGTAATGTTGGGGGCGCCGGCGCAGAAGGACGTCTGGCCGCACACCGTCTGGCCGGGCACGATTCCGGGCATGCCGCCCATCGGTCTGCGCATGAACAACTTCACGCAATTCACGGGCGCAAACGCGAGCCGCTTCAATGCGCTGGCGGCTCCGGGCACGGTGGCGCCAGTCATTCCGGGAAGCGATTTCGAAACCGGCTTCTTCAGCGTCTTTATGGCAGGGAACTTCGGCAGCGATATCGCCTTCTGGGTGGACGACGACCTCAGCGTGGCCGGGGATAACAGCGCGGGCGGCCTGGGAGACGGCTACCTGAAATTTGTCAATGTCGGCCGCTTTCTCAAGCTTCCGACAGACTCGCTCAGCATCCGCACGGGACAATTCGAACTGGACCTGCCGTTTACCCAGGCGCGCAGCATCAACATCAGCCCGTACGACATTTATACCGAAAGCAACGTCGGCGCGATCAACTCCATGGTGGCCTTGCAGCAGAACGTGGCGAACCAGTTTAGTTTCGCGGACGGACAGAGGGGCATCGAGTTCAGCGGCGGGCACAGCTATGGCGGCTACCACTATTCAGTGGCCCTCATCGATCAGAATACGAGCGGCGTGGACCAAGCCTCCAATTCCAGTGTCTACGTCCCCTCGGCCACGGGCGGCTCCAATGGCGGCGTCGGCTTCGCTTCGGACTCCGGCCTGAAGAATATTTACGCCCGCTTCTCCTACCGGTTTAACCTGGAGCGGGACAGCGAAAGCCGCCACTCTGTCCAGGCCGCGGGCACGACTGGACCGCGCGACCACACCTTCTTGAGCCTGGGCACGTTCTACCTGCACGGTAAGTCTCAACAGGGCATCGTGGGCGCGGATGCCAGCGGGAATCCAAGCACGCTCTACGCGCACGAGCCTTATTACCGCGCGGGCGGCGATTTCAACTTCAACTACCGCAACTTCAATCTGTTTGGCCTGTATATGTTCGCCCGCGACAATAACCTGCTGCCGGTGGATTCGAGCGGCGCCCTGATCCCGCTGCCGGTGGGTTCTACCGCCGCGGTGCCGGTCGGGTTTATTACCAGCGTGCCCGCCAAGTTCAACGGCGGATTCGTGCAGGCCGATTACTTAGTCCTGCCGTGGATCATGGCCATCGGGCGCTGGGACGGCGTCAACTCCAGCGCCGACCGCATCAACGGACTGGCGCTCAACAGCGGAACGGCTTATTTCGGACCGCTCAACTCCACGCGCAACCGCTTCACGCCCGGCATTCAGTTCCTGATCCACCCGAACATCAAAGCCTCCTTTGAATACCAGTTCCGGCCCAAGCAGTTTGCCCAGGTGGTCACCGACCCCTCGACCGGACTGCAGGAGCCGCTCAGCCCCTTCCGGGTCAATACGGCAGTTGTGGCTCTGGAATTCGTTTATTGACCCCGGGAAAGTCTTACAATTAACAGAGATGAAAGGAAGGAACCGTTCTATGAAGAAAGTGGTAGTCGTTTTACTCGCAGCTTCGCTGGCTGCTTACGCGGCCAATATTAGCGGCAAGGTCACCGCGGGCAAGGGCACTTCGGTGGTATACGTGGATGCCGTTGCCGGCAAGACATTTCCCGCGCCCGCCAAGCCTCAGGTGATGGATCAGAAACAGTTGCTATTCGCGCCGCACATCCTGGTGGTGCAAGTGGGAACCACGGTGGAGTTCCTGAACAGCGACAAGGTGGCGCACAACATTTTCTGGCCGGCGATCAGCGGCAATAAGAAACTGGGGCACAATCTGGGCACCTGGCCCACCGGGCAGAAGCGCGACTTTAAGTTCGACGCGCCCGGAATCGTGCCGTTGCTCTGCAACGTGCACCCGGAAATGTCCGGGTTCCTGGTGGTGACGCCGACGCCGTATTTCGCCGAGACCGACGCCGAAGGCAATTTCAAGATCGCCGATGTCCCCGCCGGCAGCTACACGCTGGTAGCGTGGCACGAAGGCATGAAGACGCCGCAGTCGAAGCCTGTAACCGTGGGCGGCGATGTGACGGTGGATTTCGCGCTCTCGAAATGATGCCATATTTGTGGGGCAGGCCCCCGGCCTGCGGCGGCCTCTCAGGCCGCCCCTTCCGATGCCAATTTGCGGTGCTCCGCCACGCCCGGCAAACCCTCGGCAATATCCGGGTTCGAGCAGGACGGCGTGAGACGCCGGTCGCAGGACAAGGTCCTGCCCCACGAAATAGCCCGCTTGTCCAAGAATCGGCGAGACGAGCGGCAACAGGACCAATCCCGGTATGCTGACGCGCTTTCGCGACAAGAAAGTCGACCGCGACTGGCTGAACAGCAACTTTCCCTGCATGATGGCGTGTCCGGCCGGCACCAACGCCGGTCGATACGTATCACTCATCGCGGAAGGGCGGTTCGAAGAGGCGTACCGCTACGCCCGCGATCCGAACCCTATGGCCAGCATCTGCGGCCGCGTCTGCGCACACCCTTGTGAAACCGCCTGCCGTCG
>JBEKPZ010000156.1:0-17402 GCA_049520215.1 Bryobacteraceae bacterium
CAGAAAGCGCGCCCAAAGAACACGGCCATGACTAGCGGCAAGAAGAAGGTGGCCGTCACCACCATCGGGATGGAGTAGTGCGGATCGGTCAACGCCACCGCGACGTTTTGGATAGAACCGATAGGGCAAATGCAGCCCTCGCGGTAGAAGCCGAAATAGGCCACCGAACCGATGGCCAGTGCGACCAGCGATTTCCGGCTGCGCCGCTTCAGGACCAGCCAGGACGAAATCCCCATGGCCGCGGCCAGCACCGCGACATCCAGGATTTGCAGCCAGGAGTTTCGCGGCAAAGGCTTCTGTACAGCGGGTGTTTTGTAGCCGCCTCCGATGGAACGTTCCTGGGGGGCCTCGTCGACGGGGCGCTGATAGGGGATCGTCTGCGCGGGTAGGGCTGTGGCCAGGATTAACAGTGCCGCGGCAGGGCTAAAGCCCCGCGCGGGCTTAAGTCCGCCCCACATCTGGTGACCTTAGAGCCTGCTCGACCGGAACTTGAATGAGAGCGTCCTTAGGGCACGCCCTGGAAATGGCGCAGCGGTTGCAGTCCACGCATCGGTTGTACCCAGGCCCAGGGGTTCCTTGCACTGCATGACACACTTGCCGCAGCCGTCGCATTTTTCCTCGTCGATGAGATACTCGTAGAAGTTGTTGGCGGGGTCCTCGGGATCGGCCTTTCCGATGGGCTTGCGGGTGATGGCGTCGCGCGGGCACAGTTTCTCGCTCGGCAGACCGCGCTCGTCTACCGCGCTGGTGATGTTGAAGTAGGCAGGGCAGATGTTGCAGCGGCCGCAGCGGGCGTGCTCGTTCACGGCGCGCACGGCCGACAGGGCGACCACGCACTCGGTGGTGCAGAGCTTGCAGGCTTCCACGCCCACTACGCCGAGCCTGCTGTTGAGGCAGCGCGTCGCGTCCACCTGCCAGACCACCTGCCCGTGGGCTTTCTGGACCAGGAATGCGGCGCCACCGCCGAGGGTCGCCAGGACGGTGCCGCGGGCGGCTTTGTGCAGCAGATCCCTTCTGGTGAAATCGCTCATATTGCCACCGGTTCAAAGACGTAGATAGCCAGCTTTACGGTATCGCCGACATACACGCACCCGCGCCGATCCACTGCTACGCTCATGTTCTTGCAGTTCGCATCGAAGACGCCGGCGGCGATGACCGCCTCCAGTTCGCCGCTGAAGTTGTAGACCTTGGCGCGGGGGCCGGCCTTTTCCGTGACGTAGATGCGGTCGCGGACCGCCACGTTGGTCGGGTTGCAGCAGCCACCGAACCCGGCCGGGTCGGTGCCATGAAAACGTCCGATATGTCCGAGCAATTCACCGGCGGGCGTGTAACGCTCCACGCGATGCTTGCCTGGGTTCGCAGCGTGGATGATGCCGTGGGCGTCTACGCCGAAGTCCACCACGCCGTTGGGGATCAGCAACCCATTCAGCGGATTGTCGGTGCCGATGTTGTTGCGGAACTTGCCGTTGGAGTCAAAGCGCCGGATGGCACGGCCCGTCGCGTCTCCGGCCAGGACGCCGCCGTCCACGAAGCCGATGGCAGTAACACGCCCGACGAGTGCTTCGTCGCGCCAAGTGCGGACGAGTTTTCCCGCGCGGTCGAAAATTTCAATCTGGCGGATTTGGCCGGTGTACACCGCGCCATCGCCGGCCACCGCCACGGAGTGCACCGGTTGGGAAGTCGACCACCGGCGCCTGAGGCGGCGGGCGGCATCGAAGACGGTGATCTGGGAGTCGTTGGCCGCATAGATATTGCCGGCTGCGTCGACCGCGATGCCGCGCAAGGAGGCGGCGAACTGGCCGGGTCCGGCGCCCTTGCCGCCGATGACTGCAACCTGCCGATACTGCATGACGCTTGCCTCCTTTCGCAACAGCGGGGCTTAAGCCCCGCGCCGGCTAAAGCCCGCCCTCCACAAACTACTGCCTACCCTCGAAGGTCGAGGCAGATCATTTTGGTCAGATCGCGCAAGACCAGCTTGCCGCCCGACAACGCCATAGGCGCCCACACTTCCTGTCCCGCGAGCACCTGCGCGCTGGCGATCTCGTTGTAGGCCGTGGTGCTCGCCTCGATCAGGTGCAATTTCCCCGTGTTGCCATCCATCACCAGAAACATGCCGTCAGCCAGCATGAAGCTGCCCAGCCCGAACGAGGCTTTTCCCTCGCTGGTCCAGACCTCCTTGCCCTCGAAATCGAGACAGGTGAACAAGCCGCGCTTCTTCTTGCCCACCGCGAACAGATGGCCCTGATGCACGATCGGCGTATGCACTTCCGAATTCCATTCGTTGTTCTTCAGGTCAAACAGGGGCTCCGTTTTGAAAGTGGCGCCGTCGCGGCGCACGCGAATCATGACGCTGCCCGCGTCGTAACTGGCGGTCATGAAGACCCGCTCCTGGTCCACCGCGATGGGCGAAGGCGCCACCGCCACGTTGAACTTGCGACCGAATTCCCACAACAGCTTGCCGTCGGCGGCCGCCACGCCCAGCGGGCCCTGGAGCGTTCCGTAGAGATACTGCCGCACTCCGCCCAGCACGGCCGGCATCACCGAGGCGTGCGTCATCAAGTAGTGGTTGGGGTTGGGGGTGCGCCAGATTTCTTTGCCGGTGGCCTTGTCGAGCGCTACCAGAATGGCGGCGCCGCCGGCGGCTACGATAATGCGGCCGGCTTCCTGGAGAGGGCACTGCCCGTTGTACCAGGAGGGGATAGTGGCCTGGTACTCGGTGACCAGGCTCTTCCGCCAGATTTCTTTGCCGGTCCTGGCGTCCAGGCAGTGGAGCACGGCTTTGGGGTCCAGGGAGCAGACGAACCGGCCGTCCACGGCGGGTATGGTACGGGTGATGGCATGATTGGGGCGAATTTCGCGCGGCTCGCGAAACTGCCAGATCGGCTTGCCGGCGTCGAGAGAGCGGCAGTTGATCGACCACTCCGACTTGGCTTCATCGTAGTCGTGGTGATACACCCGGCCGGCCACGATGGCGGCGCCGGCATAGCCCTCGGTTACCGGGACCGACCAAAGGAGCTTCGGTCCGGCTGTTGGCCATTTGCGTAACAGCCCTGTTTCCTTAGAGATACCGTTTCGGTCGGGCCCCCGAAATTGCGGCCAATCCAACCCGCGAGCCGGTGGCAGGGCGACCGCAAGCCCGGCTGATCCCACTCCAACGATAAAAGCACGCCGTGTATACATCGGAACGCCCCCTCGACTGTCGAGAAGCACCACACTCTGTAGTATATCTCGATATTAAGAGGTTAAGATATGGATATGGCGCGAACCGCTCCCTTACGGTCGCGGCTCGGCAACGGCCGCGGCTCGGCAACAGTCGCGTTTGATTTCGCAAATCGACCCAGTACTCCGTGAATGAGATAAACGGGTCTGCTAAGTGTTGTTTTAGTGTACAATTGGTCCTTGTCAGATAAAGACTAATGGAGGACATACGAAGTTGAAACGCCGCGCTTTTTTGCAATCCATGGCCGTGCCAACGGCGCTGCTCACCGGCAGGTCCAGCCGGGCGGCTGCAACCTCTGGGTATGTGGTGGGAGTCGGGCATTCCAGCCAATCCTACCGGGCCGCCCGTACCGCCATCGCCGCCAGCGGGCAGTTTCCGTCGGCTGCCATGGCCGGCAAGACTGTCATCATCAAGCCGAATCTGGTCATCGCGGAGCCATCCACCACCGGAATCACCACCGACCCGCAGGTGGTGCGGGCCATCGTGGACTTGGCGCTAGATGCCGGGGCGGCGCGTATCCTGATCGCCGAAGGATCGTGTGTCCAGCCCTGTCCGTTCGCCGCCTGTGGCTACGGCTTCTTTCTGAACTATGGCCCGCCGGGCGTCATCAGCCTGGTCGATCTTTGTCAGGAGCGCGACAATTTGGTGCCAGTTGGCAAGCCGGGCGGCATGGTTTATCAATCGATGTGGTTGCCGGAGGCGGTGACCGTCTCCGGCGCCATCTTCATCAGCGCCGCCAAGCTGAAGACGCACCTGTCAGTGGGCGCCACTCTCTCGATGAAATGCCTGGTTGGGATGGCGCCGCCCAGCATCTACACTGCGCCGAGCATGTGGCCCCGCCAGGATCTGCACTACCGCGGGATCGCGGAATCCATCATCGACCTGAACTGTGCGCGGCCCATCGATTTCGCAGTCATCGATGGCATTTGGGGAATGGAAGGCGAGGGACCCACTTCGGGAACGGCGATCCAGGCCGATCTGGTGTTCGCCGGTCTCAATCCGACGGCGGTCGACCTGGTCGCGCTACAGGCCATAGCGATCCCCCAGGTTACGGTACCGTACCTTTACTACGCGGGCAGTCTCGGCATGGGACCAACGAGCGTCACCGACGGCATCACCGTGACGGGGGATGCTTACACGCCGGTGCCGTTCACTCCAGCCGGCACGCCTCCCACCGTCTGGCACCCGAATTCGAATCCGAATCCCTTGAAGCAGGGCCAATCGGCCAGCATTTCCTATAAAATGCCGCAAGCGTGCTACACGCTGGTGGAAATCATACAGGATAGCGACACAACGCCCGGCGTCGTTTCGGTGAAAACCCTGCACGGCTGGACGCAGCGGCCCGCGGGAGTGGAAACCGTGGTTTGGGACGGAACCGACAACAATGGCAATCCGGTCGCTCCCGGCGTGTACCTCCCGCGCGTGCAAGCGCAATACACCCTGAGCGGGCCGATCAACTACGCCAGTACGATCCTGACGGTCACGGCGTGAAGGATGGTCCGGGCGGCCAACGTCCACGGCGGCCTGTTGGTATGCAGGCGCAGTTGCGAGGCATCGCCTTGGAGGGCGGCCAATCTTGGCCGCAGCCGCCTTTTTAGGCGGCCAGAGCCGGCTGCGGGCAGAATTGCCCGCCCTCCAATTGCAAACTGACCCGCTATACTACCGAATTGAGACTCGTTCAGGTGACAGGCTCGGACGGTCGCCGCGTGGCCCTCGTCGAGGAGCCCCGGCTTCGATTGCTGGAAGGCTGCCCGTCCGTTTATGACCTCGCCTGGGAGTGTCTGAACGAAGGCGTTTCGCTCCCGGAGGGAATCGAACGTCGCGCATCCCGTGAATTTGTCGACTACGACGCCGTGTACTTAGGCAAGTCCGGCTGGCGGATCTGTCCGTCGGCCGATCACCCCGTCGAGCCAGCGCGATGCCTGGTGAGCGGCACCGGGCTGACGCATAAGGCTAGCGCCAAGAATCGCGATGCGATGCATTTGGCGGCGCAGGCTGTTACCGACAGCACGCGCATGTATCAATCGGGCGTCGAGGGTGGCAAACCGGCGCCGGGAGAGGCGGGGATCGCGCCCGAGTGGTTTTACAAGGGATGTGGCACCGTCCTGCGGGCCCACAATGAGCCGCTGATTGTTCCGGAATTCGCCGAGGATGGCGGAGAAGAACCCGAAGTGGCGGGTGTTTACCTGATTGACGCCGAGGGTTCGCCGCGACGGATCGGCTTAACGGCGGGTAATGAGTTCTCCGATCACTTGCTGGAGCGGAAGAACTACCTGTATCTGGCGGCCTCGAAACTGCGCACTTGTGCCATCGGCCCGGAACTCGTGGTGGATGGCGATTTCGATTTGGTGCCCGGCGAGGTGTCGGTCGCTCGCGGCGGGCGGATTCTCTGGTCGCGCGAGATACGGACCGGAGAGAGCGCCATGTGCCACAGCCTGTCCAATATCGAGCATCATCACTTCAAGTTCGAATTCCACCGCCGTCCGGGCGATTTGCATGTTCACTTCTTCGGTGCAGACGCGTTCAGCTTCGGAGACGGCGTACGGTTGGAGGATGGCGACGTGATGCAGGTGCGTTTCGAAGGCTTTGGGCGCGCGCTGCGGAATCCGCTGTCTCGCGCGCCGCTACCCGCGAGAGTGGCGGCGGTTCGGTCTATCTGATCTTGATGACTGGCTGAAGCCCGTCCTGCCTCAGGAATTCCTTAGATACCCACTGGGCGAGTCCTTAGAAAGCACCCAGGGCAAGTCTGGAATTGACACTTACCCGATTGGCTAGTTTAATTGAGTGACACGCATTAGGAGGATCGGTCCGCGGAAAAAGCATGAGAGACGGTAAGAGTATTCTCGTCGTCGAGGACGATGCGGACGCGCGCAACTACCTTGAAATGGTGGTCCGGTGCTTCGGATATGGCGCCGCGATCGCCGAAGATGGCGAGGAGGCCTTGGCCTGTCTGGCCGCCAATCGCGCCATTTCGCTGGTATTGCTGGATCTCGAGATGCCCCACAAGGACGGTCTGGAAACACTGCGCGAGATGCGGAACGCTGGACGCAACCAACCGGTGATCATGCTTTCCGAGGCGGCCTCCACGACTAATGTGGTCCAGGCCATCAAGACCGGCGCCACGGATTTCCTGGCCAAGCCCATTGACCACGACCATCTCATCCTGGCGATTCGCAGTGCGTTGGAAGGCGGTACGCAGGCTGTCGCGCCGGATGTCGAGAGCCATCCCTCGGAACCCGAAGCGTGCCTCACCGAAAGCTGGATGGGGAAAGACATGCGGGCGGCCTGGCGGCGGGTGGCCGCTTCGGACCTGCCGCTCCTCATCGAAGGCGAGACCGGCGCGGGCAAAGAAGTGCTCGCGCGCCGGATTCACGCCCAGTCTCCGCGCGCCCGCAAGCCGTTCCTGAAGGTAAACTGCGCCGCACTGCCGGGCGAATTGGCCGAGAACGAACTTGCACATGGGGGCGCCATTCTGCTCGATGAGATCGGCGACATGGACATCCGGCTGCAGGGCAAGCTGGTGCGCGTCCTCGAAGACAACGAATGCGAGCGTCCCGGCGGGAAGGACCGTATCCCTTTGGACGTGCGCGTGATGGCTGCCACGCAATGCGATCTCCGCAAAGCCATCGACGCTGGCCGGTTCCGCGCCGATTTGTACTACCGGCTCAATGTGGTCAATATCCGCGTGCCGGCGCTGCGGGAACGCAAGGCGGACATCCCGGCAGCCGCGGAGTTTTTCCTGCGCAAGCATCGCACCGAGGGGCCGTCCGACTCGTTGCTTTCGCCTGCCCTGCGGCAAGCCATGCTCGAATACGAGTGGCCGGGCAACTTGCGGGAGATGGAAAACATGATGCGCCGGCTGCTCGTGCTGCAGGACCCTGACGAGATCGTGCGTCAGCTCTCCGCGAGCGCCCATGGATCTCTTCCCGACGGTGTGATCCGCTTCCAGCCGGCCGGCGCCGCATCGAGCATCGGATCCAGTTTGGGATTCCCCAGTCTGGAGAAGGTCAACGAGGCCAAACGAAAGGCGGAGACGGAAGCCATCCTGCGAGCGCTAGACGCTTCCCGCTGGAACCGCAAACAGGCGGCTAAGATCCTCAGGATTGACTATAAGGCGCTGCTGTACAAGATGCACAAGCTGGAGATCGACCACTCAGCCGACGATCTGCGCAGTGCCGCCGGCGGGGCATAAGACTCGCACACGCGCGGCCTGAGAGGCCGCCGCAGGCTGAGAGCCTGCCCCACGATTACAATAAAGCCTGAGGATTTCAGGGATGTCCAGAGCTTTTCGTTCGTTCGCCACCTTCGTTTCGTACGCTCTCTTGCTGCTACCGGCGCTGCACGCGCAGAAGTTGCCCAGCATCGAGGAGCGAACCGCCGGCATGCGCAAGCTGGACGGCTATTTCCCGCTGTATTGGGACGAGCGCACGGGCAATCTGTGGCTGGAGATTCCGCGCCTGGACAACGATTTCCTGTTGGCCGCCGGCATCGCTGCCGGATTGGGGTCGAACGACATCGGCCTCGACCGCGGGTTAGAGGACGGCGGCAAAGTCGTCGCGTTTCAGCGTGTCGGCCCCAAGGTGCTGCTGGTACAGGGAAACGAGTCGTTTCGCTCCTCCAGCGTCAATCCCGCCGAGCGGCGTTCGGTGGAGGATTCGTTCGCCAAGTCCATTCTCTGGGGTTTCGCCGTGGGGGCCGAGACCGGCGGACGCGTGCTGGTAGATGCCACTGATTTCTTTGTCCGCGACGGCTCGGGCGCCGGCACTGCGCTCTCTGGTGGCGCCGCGTATAAGGTCGATCACACCCGCAGCGCCGTCTACTTGCCACGCACCAAAGCCTTCCCTAAGAACACCGAAATCGAAGTGACTCTGACCTTCACTTATGAACCGTCGGGGGGACGTGGCGGCGGCTTCGTGCCAACGCAAGGACCGCCTCCCATCCAGGTCCCCGCGCCCGGCGCAGCAGCCGGGCGTGGTGCGCGGGGTTTCGGCGGAGGACTGTTCTCCGGCACCGTAGCCAGCGTCGCGCCCAGCGCGGAAGCCGTCACGCTGCGCGAACACTATTCGCTGGTCGAATTGCCGGACAACAACTACCGGCCGCGCCTGGACGATCCGCGCGCTGGCTACGGCGGCCCCAACTTCGTGGACTACAGCACGCCAATCGGCGAACCCATGGTCCGGCGGTACATTCAGCGTCATCGCCTGGAGAAGAAAGACCCTACCGCAGCCATGAGCGATCCGGTGACGCCCATCGAGTATTGGGTGGATCCGGGCGCGCCGGAAGACGTGCGCAATGCGCTCATCGAGGGCGCTAGCTGGTGGAACCAGGCGTTTGAAGCCGCCGGTTTCCGGAATGCCTTCAAGGTAGCCGTGCTGCCCGACGGCGCCGATCCCATGGACATTCGCTACAACATGATCAACTGGGTACACCGCTCCACGCGCGGCTGGAGCTTTGGCGGCACGGTCAGCGATCCGCGTACGGGCGAGATCATCAAGGGCACGGTGACGCTGGGCTCGCTGCGCGACCGTCAGGATTACCTCATCTTCGAGGGGCTGCTGTCGCCATACACGACGGGCGGCGAAAAGCCCGACATTCTCTATCAGGCGGCGTTGGCCCGCATACGACAACTCGCCGCGCACGAAGTCGGCCACACGCTGGGTCTCGGCCACAATTACTACGACAGCAGCCAGGGGTGGATCTCGGTGATGGACTACCCGCATCCGCAGGAGAAGCTGCTGCCGGACGGGACAATCGATCTGGCGCAGGCGTATCCGGCGCGCATCGGCGAATGGGACAAGGTGGCGATCCGCTACGGTTACAGCCAGCTTCCGCAGGGGGACGAAGCAGCAGCGCTGGCCCGCATCCTCGACGAAGCATGGGCCAAGGATCTGATCTACCTCACGAACCAGGATCTGGGCATTCGCCCGCGCGTGGATCAGTGGTCTAACGGCGTGGATCAGGCCGACGAGTTGAATCGCATTATGAAGATTCGCCGCGCCGCGCTGAATCGCCTTGGCGAGCACACCATTCGCACCGGCGCGCCCATGGCGACGATCGAAGAGCCGCTGGTGCCCATCTTCATGTATCATCGCTACTCGGTGGAATCTGCGGCGTCCTCGATCGGCGGCCAGGAGTACATCTACGGCATGCGCGGCGATGGCCGCACGCCCGTGAAGTGGGAAGCGGCCGCGAATCAGCGGAAGGCGCTGGAGGCACTGGCCAACACGCTGAAGCCCGCTGAGCTGACGGTGCCCAAGCGGGTGTTGGATGCGATTCCGCCGCGGCCCCCGGGCTTCGGCCGTCACCGGGAGCTATTTCCGCGCACCACGGGCGACGGCTTCGATCCGCTCAGTCCGGCCACGGTGGCCGCGGATGTGACCATCGGCTTCGTGCTGCAGTTGGACCGCGCGGCCCGCATGGTCGCGCAGCACGCCGTCGAGCCTGCGCTGCCGGGCCTGGAAGAAGTTATCGACCGCCTGACGAAAGCCACCTTCGATGCGCCGGTCGCATCACCCTACGAAGCCGAAACTCGCCGCGCCGAGGAGCGCGTGCTGGTGGATCGCGTGATGTGGCTGGCCACAGGCGCTTCCAATGGACAGGTGCGGGCCATTGCGGCGTGGAAGCTGGCAAAGCTGGCTACACGCTTGAAGGGCGAAGCCGCAACGGGCGAGGCCGAACAGGCGCAGCGCGCGCTGCTGGCCGCCGATATCAAACGCTTCCTGGAGCGGCCGGCGGACCCGGCGCAGCCTATGCCTGCCCCCGGCGCGCCGCCTGGCGCTCCCATCGGCGGAGATCCGGGAATGGATTGGCTGGCTCCGGTGGCGGGGTGCAACTGGAGCGCGGATCATCCCGGTTGGTGGTATACCACGGATGGGCCGCTATAGACAGACAGGATGGCCGCCGATGAACAAGCTTGATCTATGCCCCGACGGGCTCGGGCTATGACAAAGACGCTGCTGTCGCTGCTGACAAAGCGCTATCGTAAGGAACCGACGCCACAAGCCGAGGCGGCGCTGGTTCCAGCCGGGTTGGTACCGGAAATTACCGTGCAAGAACGACTCCCGAAAGCCCGGAAGGGTGTATAATTCGTCTACCCAGGACGCCACTCTCCTGGTTGAATTCCACATGAAGGGGAAAATTCGCATGAAGAACCAGGGAGCCATCGCCACAGCCTTTACGATTGCAACATTCACCTTGACAATAGGATTCTCACTCGCGCTAGCGCAGGAAGCTGACAACGCCAGGCGACCGGCGGCGAAAACCGCTGCGGCCGTCAGCCCGGATACGATCACGGGCAGCGGAAACGCAAACTACATCGCCAAGTGGACATCGACCACTGCGCTCGGCGATTCCGAGCTATACCAGACCGCCGGCAAGGTGGGCATCGGGACAACGGCCCCGGCCGCGACGTTTGAGGTGGTGACCGCCAACACCACGGGAATGCCGGCCATAGAGGGAGACTCGAAGGCTGTATCAGGCACGGCGTATGGCATCCTCGGACTCGTGAACAGCGCCGCAACGGCCACGGGAACGCTGGCGGCGGGAGTTGCCGGCACGTCTAACGGCACCAGCGGCAACACGACGGGAGTGCTTGGAACCGATTTCAACCCGTCGGGCGTTGGTGTGTTCGGCCAGGCCTTAGCCACTACCAGCAGCGGGCAGCGCGGAGTACAGGGCACCGCGCAGGGTCCGGGCGGTGTTGGCGTGCGCGGAGATGTCACCGGTGATACGACCAATGCGAGCTTTGGCCTGGAGGCAGTCGTGGGAGGCCCCATCGATATTGGCGTAGCGGCCTACGCTCTTTCCCCAAGCGGGGTGACGACTGGCGTGGCGGCCTATGACTCCAGTACCAGCGGCACAGGCGGGATTTTTGAATCTACTGCCACCACTGGCTCGACAACTGGTATGGCGGCCTATAGCTTCAGTTCCGGGGGCATTGCCGGATTATTTGACGCCGGTTCCGCCACCGGCAGTACGATTGGGATCGTGGTCTTCGACGCCAGCGCCACGGGCACCGCCGGAATCTTCAACAACACCGCCGGCGGCACCGTGTTGGTGGGGCAGAATAACGGCGCGAATGTATTCCGGGTGGACGGGACGGGCAAGGGGTATTTCGACGGCGGCACGCAGACCGGCGGCGCCGATTTCGCCGAGTCGGTCGCGGTGCGCGGAAATCGTGTGCGATACGAACCGGGAGATCTGCTGGCCATCGATCCCACGGGTAGCCGGCGTTTGGAGCGCTCACAAGACGCTTACTCGACGCGCGTGGCAGGCATTTATTCGACCAAACCAGGCATTCTCGCTACCACGCACGCGATGGACGACTCCCGGCTCGCCGGCGAAGTTCCGCTGGCGGTGGTGGGCATCGTGCCATGCAAAGTGAGCGCCGAAAACGGCGCGATTGGCGTTGGGGACATGCTTGTGGCGTCTTCCCGCCCGGGCTACGCCATGAAGGGCACGGATCGCGGGCGTATGCTGGGCGCGGTGGTGGGCAAGGCCATGGAACCGCTGGCTGAGGGGAGCGGCGTGATTCAGGTGCTGGTGACGTTGCAGTAGGCGGCCGCCACGATTGGCGGCGCCGCTTGTGACACAGCCGCGGTAGCAACGGCATATCATTGCCACCCGGTCTTCTCCAGCACCTCCTTAGCCACCCGCGCAGTATTGGCGTGAATGGTCACCGTATCCTGCACATTCATGGCATAGCCGCCGGCCAGCACGATGGCAACCGGAATATGGCTGTGGAGCGCGGTCCAGATGACCAGCCGGTCGCGCTCGCGCAGGCCTTCCAGACTTAGCGACAGCCCGCCGAGTTGATCTTCGCAATAAGGGTCCGCACCCGCTACGTAGATCAGCAGTTCCGGACGAAACATGTTCATCGCGGTGCGATATCCATTGCCCAGCCGGTGCAGATACTCTTCATCGCCGACGCCGTCCGGCAAGTGAATGTCCAGGCTGGAAGGCGGCTTTTCCGAGGGGTAGTTGTTGAACTGGTGAATGGACAGCGTGAACACGGAGGCGTCGTCCGCGAAAATACCGGCGGTTCCGTTTCCGTGGTGCACATCGCAATCCACCACCATGGCGCGCTGGATGGCACGATCGCCGCCGTGCTGCAAGCTCCGGATGGCCACGGCGATGTCGTTGATGGCGCAAAAGCCTTCTCCATGTCCGCGAAAGGCGTGATGGAATCCGCCGCCGACGTTGAATCCGATCCCCTGTTCCAGCGCCAGGCGGGCCGCCAGCGTGGTGCCTCCCGCCGCCAGCCAGTATGCCTCCACCAACTCGCGGCTGTAGGGAACTTCCAGTTGCATAATCTCCTGGTAGCTCAGCGTTCCGGTCTGCAACCGCTTCACCCAGCCCGGCTCGTGAACCGCCAGGATTTCCGCATCGCTGGCCGGTTCCGGCTGGACGAAGTCCTCCGCCGTGGCGAATCGATCGCGCAGCAGCCGGTCGCGGATATAGCGAAATTTCTGGGATGGGAACACATGGTCTCCCAGCCTCAGGTCGTAGCCATCGTGGTAGACAAGGCGATATGGCAGCATAGGGTTCTGCGCGGCCTCAGATATATGCGATCACGTCCATCTCGACCAGCGAGTCGCCCGGAATCCCACCGGCGGCGGCGATGGTAGTGCGGACCGGCGGGTTCTCTCCGAAACGGCCCTGGAAGACTTCGTTCATTCCCTTATAGTCCTTCAGGTCGTTCAGAAAGACGCTGCACTTCAGCACTTTATCCATGGACGATCCGGCGTTCTCCAGCTCCTTTTGAATCTCATCCAGAACGTGGGCGGTGTGCGCCTTGATGTCGCCCGCAAAATGCGCTCCTTTCCCGCATATAAAGAGCAGGTTGCCGTAGGAAACCGCGCAACTGAACAGTGGTGTGGATTTGGGCTTCTCGCCCCTGTAGTGGACCTTTTTCTGGGGTCCGGTTTGCGCTTTGGCAGCTCCGCTCGCGGCAGCGGCCAGGGCGCCTCCACGGATGAATGCGCGCCGGTTTGGGTTGCTCATATTCCTCCAGTGACGTGACGGGAAACGGCCTCACCATATTCACGAGGCCTGGGTCGAGTATAACTTGCTGCGGCAGCCAATTTCGGTGAGCGGCATAGGGGCGGCGGTGCCCGCTGCCAGCCGTATCGCGGGTCGGCCGCGGAGTGTTTTTCACTGCCGCCAACTAGCCGCCGGACCCGACCGGTAAACCGATCAATACCATTGCCGTGTCGCGGAGTCCGAAATAGCTACCCTCTGCCCCCAGTTAAGCTCGTCCATTGCAATAACGATTCGTTCCGCCGATTTGCCCGCTTCGCTTGCCTATGGCGCTACCAGGAACGGGCCGCCGCTCGCCAGTGTGCCGCCGGGCGTGGTTACCTGGACCTCGCCGCTAGTGGCCCCGGCCGGCACGGTGGTGGTGATTTCGGTGGCTGAGACGATGGTGAACGCGGCTGGTGTCCCGTTAAAGGTGACGCTGGTGCTACCCGTCAGGTCCGTTCCGAGAATGGTAATGGCCGCTCCCGCCGCGCCGAAGTGAGGTTGTGTTTTCACAAACGGGCGAAGGCCTTCTGACATGCTGAAGATCGTCTCCCCCGCCGCTCCGTAGAAGTCCCCATCGGTAGCTTGGAGTAGTGCTCCATAGGGGAACTCCTGGTCTCCGCTGAAGCTGTAAAGCGTCGTCAGCTTACCACTCGAAGTAATTCTGAAGATCGTGCCCAAGCCATTGGCCCCGCCGTAGTAGCTGGTCCCGTAGAAGTTCCCATCGGTAGCCTGGATTAGTGGTGCGCCTGGGTCTGAACCATCTGGGCACTGGTCTTGGCAAAGGAATCTGTGTAGCGTCGTCAGCGCGCCGGCCGGAGTCAGTTTGAAGATGGTGCCAGCGTTCCCGGATCCGCCATACCACGTGGTTCCATAGAAATTCCCGTCGGTGCCCTCGACCAAACCTGCAGCGGGGTGCGCACCGTCTGTGCATCCGGTCTGGGAGCAGAACGTGTACAGCGTCGTCAGCGTGCCGCTCGAGGTAATCTTGAAGACTGTCCCACAGCCACGCGGACATTGGGTGTTCCCGCCGGCGTAGGTCGCCCCGTAATAGGTTCCGTCAGTGGCTTCGAACAGCCCCGCTTCAGGGATTTCACCGTCCGGGCATCCGGCCTCTGCGCAGAAGCTATATAGCGTCGTCAGCGCGCCGGCTGGGGTAATCCGGAAGACCGTCCCGCAGCCATACTCGCAGCTAGGGTTCCCGCCTTGGTAGGTTGTGCCGTAGAAGTTGCCGTCGCTCCCCTGGATTAGCCCCGCCACAGGCGCGGCGCCATCTGCGCACCCGCTTTGGGCACAGAAGCTATATATCGTCGTCAGCTTGCCACCGGGCGTGATCTTGAAGACCGTCCCGCTGAGCGAGCCGTCGGGACTGGCGCCGCCATACTGGGTAGTTCCGTAGAAGTCCCCGTTGGCGGCCTGGACCAACCCATTGTCGGGTGACTGGCCGTCCGCGCAGTCTGTTTGCGAGCAGAAGTTGTGCAGCGTCGTCAACGTGCCAGACGGGCTGATTTTGAAGACCGTGCCCCCCCAGATGCCGTGGCCGGGGTTAGTGCCACCAACCGCGGCTGTTCCGTAGAAGTTCCCGTCCCTGCCCTGGACGAGCCCTGAAGAGCCCGCGCCGTCCGTGCCATCGAAAGTGAACAGTGTCGTGAGAGTCTGCGCGGGCAGGGCAATTACAGTCGTTGCGCTCAACACGAAGACAGCGCACGTCCTCTTCCCCCACTTAAGTTCGTCCAATGCGTTAACGATTCGTTTCACCGGAATTTTCCGTTCTCTTACCTATGGCGCCACGAGGAACGGGCCGCCGCTCGCCAGTGTGCCGCCGGGCGTGGTTACCTGGACCTCGCCGGTAGTGGCCGCGGCCGGCACCGTGGTGGTGATTTCGGTCGCCGAGACGATGGTGAATGCGGCCGGTGTTCCGTTAAAGGTGACGCTGGTGCTACCCGTCAGGTCCGTTCCGAGAATGGTAATGGCCGCTCCCGCCGCGCCGAAGTGTGGTTGTGTTTTCACGAACGGGCGCAGGCCTACGGACAAGCTGAAGAGCGTACCGCAACCGTATCCGCATGCCCCGCCCGTGTCGCCCCCTGTGTTTCCTCCGAAGAACGTCGCCCCATAGAAGTCCCCGTTGGTGGCCTGGAGCAGCCCCGCGAAGCCCGCGTACGGGTACGGGCTGCCCGCGAAGGTGTATAACGTGCAATCGGCATCAAGCCCGCAGAAGGTATATAACTTGGTCATTACCCCGCCGGCGGTGATTCGGAAGATCGTGCCACAGCCGGGACCGTCATAGGTCCCATCACATGGGCTCTGGTCTCCGCCGCTATCCGTTGTGCCGTAGAAATTGCCGTCGCTGGCCTCGACCAGCCCCGCTGTGGGCTGGGCGCCGTCCGTGCACTGATCCCTTGTGACTTGCGAGCAGAAGCTGTATAGCGTTGTCAGCGCGCCGCTCGCGCTCATTTTGAAGACCGTTCCCGGGCCAATGCCGCGGGGACTGTGGTTAGCTCCGCTACTCTGGGTGGTTCCGTAGAAGTCGCCATCGGCGCCCTCGATCAGCCATGAGGGGCCGGAGCCGTCCGGGCAGTCCGGGTAGACGCCTTGGGAACAGAACCGGTGTAGGGTTGTCAGTGTGCCACCGGGCGTGATTTTAAAAACCGTGCCAGCGCCGTTGATCCCGCCCAGGAAAGTGGTCCCGTACAAGTCCCCATTCGTAGCCTGGTACAGCCCGGTGGGCACTTGCCCGTCCGTACACCCGCTTTGAGAGCAAAAGTTGTACAGCGTCGTGAGCGTGCCCCCCGGAGTGATTTTGAAGACCGTGCCCCAGTTGTTGGCGCCGCCCTGGCCTGTTGTCCCGTAGATATCCCCGTTGGCGGCCAAGACCAACGGCCCTGAGGGGTCCTCCAAGCCGGGGCCCTCGAAGGTGGCCACTGTGGTCAGCCTGCCGCTCGGGGTGATTTTGAATACCGTGCCTTCGGGGTTTGTGGAACCGATGAGGTCGCCATTGGGGGCCAGGGCGAGGGGCGCCTCGGGCACGGCGCCGTATGGGCACACGCTGCTTTCCGGGCAGAAGAAGTGAAGTGTCGTAAACTCGCCGCTTGGGGTGACTTTGAAGACCGTACCACAGCGGACTGAAGTCTCCGTGCATGCGCTGTTCCCGCCAGCGCTCGTCGTGCCGTAGAAGTTCCCGTCGGTGCCTTGGACCAGCCCGGCCCAGGGGTCTGCGCCGTCCGTGCCGTCAAAGCTGTGCAGGGTGGTGAAGGTCTGTGCGCGCAGGCCAATCGCCGTCGCTGCGCACAGCACAAGAACAGTACATGTGCACCGTCCCCAACTCAGCAATGCGTTAACGATTCGTTTCATCTGTGTTCCTTTCGCTTTACCTATGGCGCCACCAGGAAGGGACCGCCGCTCGCCAGCGTGCCGCCGGGAGTGGTCACCCGGACCTCGCCGGTGGTGGCCCCAGCCGGCACGGTGGTGGTGATTTCAGTAGCCGAGACGATGGTGAAGGCCGCCGGTGTTCCGTTGAAGGTTACGCTGGTCGCGCCCGTCAGGTCCGTTCCCAGAATCATGATGGGCGCTCCCACCTTGCCGTTGTGGGGCTGCGTTTTCACGAACGGGCCGAGACCTACGGAAAGGCGGAAGATGGTGCCGGCATTGTCGTAGCTGCCGCCCTGCGCAGTTGTCCCGTAAAGGTCCCCATTGGTGGCCTGGACCAATGCCCCTTGAGGGTATTCGCCGTCCAGGCATCCCACTTGCGCGCAGAAGCTGTATAGCGTCGTCAGGGTGCCACTCGGGGTGATTCTGAAGACCGTGCCGACGCCGTTGGTACCGCCATACTGGGTTGTCCCGTAGAAATTGCCGTCGGTGGCCTGGATCAGCGGCGCGAGGGGCCGCTCGCCGTCCGTGCAACTGGGGTAGCCTTGGGCGCAGAAGCTGTATAGCGTTGTCAGCGTGCCACGAGGGGTAATTCTGAAGACTGTCCCACAATCGGAGGCCGGACAGTTGGCCCCGCCCTGGCTGGTTGTTCCGTAGAAGTCCCCATCCGTGGCCTGGACCAGCCCGCTGGCGGCTGCGCCGTCCAGGCAAGCGGAGGCGCAGGAGAAGGTGTACAGCGTGGTGAGTGTGCCACTGGGGGTGATTTTGAAGATCGTCTCGTTAGTTGTCCCGTAGA
>JBEKPZ010000157.1:0-16903 GCA_049520215.1 Bryobacteraceae bacterium
GCCTGCCCCACTACGGAAACTGGTAGAAAACTCCAGCCGACGCTCGCCCGAACCGGTTGTGCTGCGCCATATAGCCCTTCAGTTCCATGCAAAAGCCAACACGTTTGGTGACGTAATAAAGCGCGCCCGCGCTGACGTTGCCAGCCGCATCGTTGTTGCTGCGGTTGACAGTTGCAGTGGTGCTGAAACCGCTCGTGTAAGTGCTCGACGACAAACGCAGGAGTCCGGCCCCCAGCCCGATGTAGGGCACCCAGTCGCTCTTGTTGGGAAAGCGGATCTTGAGTCCGCCGTTGACATCCAGCAGACTCGACGTGTATAAACCCTTGCCCGTGAGGTTCACGCCATAGGTGAACGCATAGCTGGTGAGCGGGGAATATGAGAAATCGATGAACGGCACCAGATACTTCGAAACCGGCGCGCCCAAGCTCGCGCCAGCCGATCCGTGGGCTCCCAGCCCGAAGATCCCTCCTCCCGAAACGGCGGCGATGCCCACTCCCGTATCGTCCTGCTGAGCGTGCGCGGGCAAGCTCGCAATCAAGAAACCGGCGGCCACCGAGATGAGAACCGATCCGCGCGCGGCGTAGTGCATTGGCGATTTCCCCCTGTCTCCAAAAGGGGCGGCCTGAGAGGCCGCCGCAGGCCGAGGGCCTGCCCCACTTCTTGCCTAAATACTGCGTACACGCATGTTGACGATGTCATCCACCTGCATGGTTTCCTTCACCACGAATGGCTCGCCGTATTTCACTCCGATCAGGTTGCCGTAAAACCGGGCGGTTGCGCCCAGCCGCTCGCGGATTTCCTGTTCCTGCGGAAACAAGCCGCTGCCCTCGTCCTGCGCCCCGTATTGCGATTGATAGCTCAACAAAGCCGCCATGCGCGCCTCAAACTGCCCGCTAATGTCCACCACGAACGACGGCTTCACATTGGCGTATAGCGATGCATAAATCACCTTGTACGGGCGGTGCGGCGCGGAGTATTCGTCCAGCTTTTTCAGACCCGCCAGGAAGCAGGCTTCATAGCCCAATTCACTGGCGCGGTAGTGATCGGGATGGCGGCCCTCCCAATACGGCAGGATCACCACGCGCGGGCGCAACTCGCGGATCTTCACCGCCAGTGTCATGCGGGCGCTGAGGGTGTTTTCCAGGCGCGCATCGGGGAAGCGGAGGTTGCCGCGCCAGGCGAGGCGCATGTGCCCGGCGGCCACCTCGGCTTCCGCCAGGCGCTCGTCCGGAGTGCCGCGCGTGCCCATGTCGCCGGCGGTCAGGTCGAGCGCTCCCGTGCGGTAGCCTCTTTCCGCCATGCGGATCAGGGTTCCGCCGCAGGTCTGCTCGATATCGTCGGGATGAGCGGCGATCGCCAGAACGTCCAGGCTCATGCGCGCGCCGCCAGCCGCTTCAGGAATTCGTCCATGGATACCTTGTGTTTGAAAGCTTTGCGTCCGTCGATGGCGATCACCGGCACCTCCTCGTTGTACAGCGGCAGCCACTCCGGATGGCGGTCGATATCGATCTCGTCGAACTCGAAGGCGGCGCGGGCACGAGCCGCCCGAAGCACCTGTTTCGCCTCGTCGCACAGGCAGCACCCCACGCGCGTGTAGAGAGTCACTCGGGTCATTCCCAGTAACGGTCCCGCCGCCGATTGTAGCGGTCGCTCGCCCCCATCACTTTCACTAGCACGATGCCCGCCACGAATCCGGCTATATGGGCGAAAAAGGCTGTCCCGCCCTGGGAAAGGTGCGTTCGCGCAATCGAGCCGATCCCGTTGAACAACTGCGTGACGAACCAATACCCCAAGATGATGGGCGCCGGGATTTCGACGGTGGTGAAGAACACGACGAGCATTACCAGCGTGAGAATCCGCGCTCGCGGAAACTTGATCAGGTAAGCGCCCATCACGCCCGCGATCGCGCCGCTGGCGCCGACCATGGGAGCCGTGGAGTAGGGGTTCGCAATCACCTGGCCCAGCGCCGCCACGATTCCGCAGAGCAGATAGAACAGCAGGTACTTCCCATGCCCCAGCAGGTCCTCGATCCTGTCCCCGAAGACCCACAGGAACCACATATTGCCCAACACGTGCAGCCAGCCTCCGTGCAGGAACATGGAGGTGAAGATTCTGCTCAGTTGGAAGTGGTCCGGCACCAGTCCGTAGTATTCGACGAAGGCATTCAGGGTGCGGGGGCCTAGCGAGGCTTCGAACAGGAAGACCAGCAGGTTCACGGTAATGAGCGCAATGGTCACCACCGGCCGCGAATAACTGGGCTGCGTGTCTTTGAGCGGGAACATTTAAGTGGTAGGGACTGCGCGTCCAATGCGGGCCCGCATATCGGGATGCTCGCGGCGGGGCGCTCGCTGCATCAACGCGCGGACCTCCGCTGCACCGCAAATTCCACCGCGCGCGCCCATGGCCGTGCAATTGAGCGCCGCCATGGCGTTTGAGAAATCCAGTGCGTCCGCGAGACTCATGCCTTTCAAAACAGAATAGCAGAAGGCGCCGTGGAACACGTCTCCCGCGCCCGTGGTATCCACGCAGTTGACTACAAACGCCGGCGAATACAGGAAGGTGCCATTCTCCAGCGCCAGCGCGCCGTGCGCGCCCAGAGTCATGGCCGCCACCCGCATGCCATACTCGCGCTGAATCAGCTCCAGCGCGCGCAGAGGATCGCGCTCGTTGGTCCACTGCGCCGGGAATTCGGAGCTGGCGATGAGATAGTCCACGTGCGGCAAGACCCGATCGAAGCCGTGATAAATGGTGTCCACGTCCACCGTCACGGGAATGCCCGCTCCGTGCGCGATGCGCGCCGCGTGCGCCACGGCGGGCGTGTCGTGCCCGTCGATATGCAGCAACCGCGCGCACAGGATCTGGTCCGGGGTAATCTCGGCGGGATCGATACGCAGGCACTCGGGCCGCGACCACAGCACGGTGCGCTCGCCGGTGGCGCGATCGATGATAATGTAGGCCGACTGATTGGGGCAGCCCGCGCGGCTCTGCACATGGTCGACATTGATGCCCGCCTCCCGCAGGCTGGCGAGTTGGATGCGACCGCGCTCGTCGTCGCCGATGGTGCCGATGTATTTGGTGCGCAAGCCCAGCCGCGCGCAGGCCGCCATGGCGCTGGCCACCTGGCCGCCGGGGCTGACGATCTCCTCTTCAAACGGCACCTTGCCGGCATAGGCCGGGAAGCGGGGGACGACGAGCAGGGTGTCGGTGGCGTTCAGTCCTACGCCGGTCACATCGAATTGCGGGGACACGCAACTATTGTAGTGTTACTTGTGGGGCAGGATGGAATCCTGCGGGCCGATTGTTATTCGGCCCTTGCGGCGTCTGGACGATTTGGCGTACGCGCCCTCCCAGGTTCGGGCGAGTTCGGCTGAAGAAGTCTCCTCGACCTCACCGCGGTCTGCCGCTTCCAAGAATGGCAGCCCAATGGGTTTCGCCAGCTTCTTATTGGCGGGACCGGTGCGCGAACGAATGACGGGAAGGGAGCGATTCTCGCCGCCTCCAAGGAAGACAGCAAGAGCCGGGCATGAAAAAGGGGGGTATCAGGGCACGTAGGTTCCTCGGAACGAAGCAATGAGCGAGCTTCGCTCGCGGGGAGCGGGGCTGAGAGCCCCGCGCAGGCCGAGGGCCTGCCCCACAAGAGCCTCTAATTCTTCGCGGCGATCTCGTACACGTAGATGTAGTGGAGCACGCCGCCGGCGGTGATGGGCACGATGCCGGACGGCGTCCACCCCCGGATCTCGTAGTCGTTCGACACAACGCGGGCGCCGGCCTTCAGATACTTCTCCAGATTCGGCCGGAGGCGTTCGTTGGAACTGGTCAGCAGGTACAGGGTCACCACGTCGGCCGGGCTGAGGTCCACCTTCAGCATGTTCTCGTGCATTAGCTTGACGCGGTCCTGCAGGCCCAGCGACTTGATCCGCGCCTGGGTCGACTTGCAGAGATCCCCGCGCAGTTCCACGCCTACCGCGCGCGCCTGGAATTTCTGCGCTGCCGTGATGATGATGCGGCCGTCGCCGCTGCCCAGGTCATAAACCATCTCGCCCGGCCTTACCCGCGCGGCGCTCAGCATCCTGTCCACCACTTCCTGCGGACTGGGAATATATGGCGCCAGGTTGTCCTTACTGAACTGCTGGGAATAGACAGGGACGCACGCTCCCAAGGCCAGAACTACCACCGTCGAGACCGTCGTCGAGAACGTTTGAACCCGCATGCGCTATTGGGAAGCGCCGTTCGCCGCGCGCTTATCCACTTTTGATTTTACTATACGGGACATGATATCGCCCCATGCATTCCACAAATCGCGCGGCCGGGTGATGGTATATTCGATTCCCTTGAGGTATTTCACCGCGTTTCCGATGGCGTCGCGCCACGGCACGCCTTGCGGGTCGAGGTTATAGTTCATGTAGAAGAGCGGGTATTCCACATCCGCGACTTTCTTGAGCGACTCCTGCGGCACACCATTGTCCAGGATCACTTTCGGCCCGGCGAAGATGACGGCATCCGGATGGTCGCGCGTCTTCAGTTCGTCGGTGAACAGGTTGGTCAGGAACTCCGTTTCCCCGCGCTTCTGGCTGAGCCGCTTCAGGTCCACCGTCCCCAGATTGAGCGAGTGCAAAGCCTCGCCCAAGGCCGGGAAATCGATTCGCGACGCCTCCTCCTCCCGGTAGACGACCCGCCGCTCCTGGAGATTGAAGGCCACTATCGAGAACTTCCCGATGCGCGGTTCGCGGGCGATGCCGCGCAAAATCGAGATCAGGGCGTTTACGTCCAGCGGGTGCAAAACAGCCGCCGCAGGTTCCTGGGGAGCGAAGTTCACAATCACCTTCACATTCAGCGGAGCGCCATGCGCCTTCTGCGGCACGGGCGGCTCGTCCTTGAACGGCTCGTTATCGGCGCCCAGGATGGTGTTCGGCGGGATGTCCAAAATCACCGGCTTGTCCTTGGGCGGCACGCTGGCATCGATATCCCAGAAGGCCGAGCACACGCGCTCGGCGCGGTCCCGCATCAGCCAGTCCACGTGATACTTGCCTTCGCCCACGTCGAAGCTGCCTTGCAAATAGGCGTCGCCATGCGCGTTTTCTTCGATCTCCGGCACGTTCACCCGTTGCGACATGTAAACCGGCTCGTCGCGATGCGCATCCGGCGTGACCCTGTAGATCATGGTGAGGAGGTTTTGCGATCCGGCGAGTTCCTTCAAGGGGACATTCACTTCGTAACCGGAATGAAACTTCAGGTCGAAGCCGAGGGTGGGTTTGACGGAGGTGGCGGTACAGGGCAGGTCCTTGCGCGGCTCCTGCGATTCCAAAACGGCCGCGTCGGTGTTAAAGAGGTGCGCTACGCCACTCGGGCCGGAGCCCGGCAGAATCGACTGCCCGCGCCCGGCGACGGCTAACAACAGCATACCGAGCGCTACGCGGAGACTCCGAATCGGAAGACCCTTTAACGATGACATGGCCGGAACCCTGGCACGCAATTTCAGTGTATCCCCAAAGGCGCTTACTGAGCGTCGATCTACGTATTATGGCGCACATTTCAAAAAGAGCGAAGTTAAATCGCCGATTTCGGGGCTAAAGCCCCGGGCGGGTCTGGAGACCCGCCGCAGGCGTGGACGCCCGCCCCACGGAGCTCCAGGGCAGCGGGATTCTCCACTGTCGAGGTGTCGCCCAGAGGCTCTCTCAGATATGCCAAGCGGATCAACCGCCGCACCACCTTCCCACTTTGCGTCTTGGGCAACTCCGCAACCGCGTGGATGGCGCGCGGACGGAAGGTGGGACCCATCGACCGCGCCACGTGCGCCGCCAATTCGCCGCTAACGTCGGTGAGCGCGGCGTCCGGCTTCAACACCACAAACGCCACCACGCTTTCGCCGGTGAGCTCATCTGGCACGCCAATCACGGCCGCTTCGGAAACCGCGGCATGCGCGATCAAGCACGCCTCCACCTCCGCCGGACCCACTTTGCGTCCCGCCACGTTGAACGATTCGTCCGCCCGCCCCTGCAAAAACCACTGGCCGTCCGCATCCACGATGGCCCAATCGCCGTGATACCAGACACCGGGCCAGCGGGACCAGTAGGCCTCCAGATAGCGTTGGGGATCGTTCCACACTCCGCGGGTCATGGAAGGCGCCGGTTTGGTGCAGACCAGGTAGCCCAACTGGCCGCGCACGGGCCGGCCTTCCGCGTCGAAGACGTCGGTGGCCATGCCCGGCGACGGTCCGCCCAGAGAGCAGGCCTTCAACGGCTGGATCGGCAGCGGCGCAAGGAAACCGCCGATGATCTCCGTTCCGCCGGAGATATTCATAATTGGGCACCGGCCACGGCCCACGCGCTCGAAGAACCAGCGGTACGAGCTTTCGTCCCATGGCTCACCAGTCGAGCCCAGCAGCCGCAGGGAAGTAAGATCGAACGCATCCGAGCCCGCGCCGGCCTTGCGCATCAGCAGCCGGATGGCCGTCGGCGAAATGCCAAAGGTGGTCACGCGATGCCGCTCGATCATTTGCCAGAAGCGCTCCGGAGTGGGGTGGTCGGGCGCGCCATCGTACAGCACGATGGCTCCGCCGAGGTGGTGGTTCCCGATGATCTCCCACGGCCCCATCATCCAGCCGATGTCGGAGACCCACCAGAAGCGGTCGTCCGGCTGGCGATCGAAGGTCAGGTAGATTTCCTTGGCGGTCTGCGCCAGCGCACCGGCGTGCGTGTGCACGGCTCCCTTGGGGCGGCCGGTGGTTCCGGAGGTGTATAGCAGCAGCGCGGGCGCTTCGGAATCGAGCGGCAGCGCCGCGCATTGCTCCGGCTGGCCGGCAACAAAATCGCGCCACCAGACGTCGCGACCGGCGGTCCACGGGACATCGCCGCCTTTGTAGCGCCAGACGACCACTTTGGCGACGGCGCAGCCCTGGGCCAGCGCCTCGTCGGCTTTCTCCTTCAGCGGGATCGGCCGCCCGCGCCGCTCCAGGAAATCGGCGGTGAACAGCACTTTGGCGCCCGAATCTTGCAGCCGCACGGCTGTGGCGCCGTAACCGAAACCGGAAAAGATGGGCACCGCGATGAGCCCCAACTTGAAGCACGCATAGAGAATCACGACCACTTCCGGAACCATCGGCATATAGAGCGCCACGCGGTCTCCCGGCGCCAAGCCGAGGGCGCGCAAGGCTTTTGCCAGCCGCTCCGTTTCACGCCGTAATTCGCTGAAGGTGAGAGTGCGAGTGCTGCCGTCTTCGCCTTCCCAAATGACCGCCAGCCGGTCGCGCGCAACGCCGTTGGCGTGCCGGTCCAGGCAGTTCCACGCGATGTTCAACTTGCCGCCGGTGAACCAGCGCGCCCACTCCACGCCGCGCGACGCGTCCAACACCTGAGTGTATGGCTCGAACCATTCGATGGCGAGTTCGCGCACCATCTTGTCCCAGAATTCTTCAAGGTGATCCTGGGAGTAGCGGATGAATTCGTGGTGTGTGGCGATGCCCAGGCGCCGCATGAAACGGTATACGTTGGTGTTTGCGATGAACTCGCGCGAGGGTTCCCAGATGAAGGGGGACGTTTCCGTCATTCTGTTATTCTAGGCCGTATGCTGAGATTTGCTGCATCCCTGTTGCTGCTGACCATGAGTGCCACCGCCGCAGTCAAAATCGAGAAGACCAATTTCAAGGGTTGGCCCAACAGTTACCGCATCACCAACGGAGAAGTCGAGTTGATCGTGCCGAGCGTCATCGGCCCCCGCATCATGCGCTACGCTTTTGTGGGCGGACCAAACTTCTTTAAGGAATTCGCCGAGGCCCTCGGCAAATCCGGCGAACCCGCCTGGGTCGCCCGCGGCGGACATCGCATCTGGGCCGCTCCCGAGGACGCCGTCCGCACCTACGCAACGGACAACGGCCCGGTACGCATTGAGATCAAGGGCGATGTGCTGGAAGTTACTGAGCCGGTGGAGGCGCTCACCGGCCTCGAGAAACAGATTGTGGTGAAATTGTCGCCGCAGGGCACGAGCGTGGAAGTACTGCACCGCATCAAGAACGCCGGCAAGAAAACGCTGGACCTGGCGCCCTGGGCGCTCACCATGATGGCCCAGGGCGGCGTAGGCATCCACGGCTTCCCGCCGCGCGGCAAGCATCCCGAGGTGCTCTATCCCACCAACCCGCTGGTAATGTGGGCCTTCAGCAACCTGTCCGATCACCGCTGGCGCTACACCCGCAAATACCTGATGCTGCACCAGGACCCGGCCAACAGCGAACCGACCAAGCTGGGCAGCTTCAACAAGAGCACATGGGCCGCTTACTCGTTGAGCGGCGGGCTGTTCATCAAGCGCTACGACGCGCAGGATACGCCGAAGGACTACCCGGATTTCGGCTGCTCGTTTGAAACCTTCACTAACGCCGATTTCCTGGAACTGGAAACGCTCGGTCCGTTGCAACATCTGAGGCCCGGCGCTTCACTCGAGCACGTCGAACATTGGACGCTGCACAAGAATGTGAAGCTCCGCGACTTTACCGACGCGGAGTTGGATCGCGTGGTGCTGCCGCTGGTGGGCGCGCGGTAGGCGGCAAGTCAGTTCGCCGCCTTCAGACCATCAATCAGACTGGCGATTTCGTTGACGAGTTTGGCGGCTAAGGGCAGCGAGGGATCGCCATACGACGCGACCTGTTTGTCCATCGCGGCAGGCACTTCCTTCAGGACGTGGTTCATGCCTTCGATCACCACGAGCCTCGCCGCCGGACAGGCTTGCGCCAGCAGTTTTGCGTCGGCGACGCTCACCTGAATATCGGTGGTTCCCTGCAAGATGAGGACGGGCATGTTGAGCCTGGCGATCTCGTGCGCCGGGTCGTACCGGAACCAGGAAATCAGGTACGGTTGTACACTCGGGCGGAAGAGCGCCGCGAGCGCCGGCGGAACGGATTCCACAGTGTGCCCCGCGTCCAGCGCCTTGACGTTGTCCTCCACCTGTTTCATCAAATCGGCGGGCAGCGGCCGGGACCGAAACTGTTCCAGGACGACTTGCCCCGCGGGCCGGCCCGCGCCCGCGATCGAGACGTACCCATTGGCCGCAAGTTTTTGGGCCGCCAGCATGCCGATCAGCGACCCTTCGCTGTGGCCGGCGACGACCAAAGACCGGAAGCGAGAGTCCTTCCGCAGATACTCGCCCCAGCGGACCGCATCGTCCACATAGGCTTCGAATCGCAGATCCTCTTCTTTCAACCCGATGATTTTGCTTTCGCCGACGAGGCGCTTGTCGTAACGCAACGAAGCAATCCCACGGGCGGCCAGTCCTTCGGCCAGCATCTTGAGGCTGTCGTTTTTGCCCGGAAGTAGAGGTGAGTTTCCGTCCCGGTCGGTAGGACCGGAACCCGCAATGATCAGGACCACGGGATAGGGTGGTTTCGCGGCAGGCGTCTCGATCGTCCCGTACAGCGTACCGGTCCCCGTATCCAGGCGGACCGGTTCGGCAGCCAAAACTGCTCCGGCAAGCAGCAGCGGGAAAATACATATTGCCTTTTTCATAGCCTCATTGTACAGTGTATATGTACAAAGTACAATGATTATTTTGCGGGTGGATCTCAAATCGCCGGCGCCGGTGTACCGCCAGATTGTGGATGCCGTTCGCATTCTGCTCGTCAACGGAGACCTGAGTCCCGGCGATGCGTTGCCGCCGGTACGGCGCCTGGCACTCGATCTCGGCGTCCATTTCAATACGGTGGCCGAGGCGTATCGCACATTAGAAGAAGAAGGGTGGCTGGAGATTGGCCGTCGCAGCGGAGCGCGTGTGGTTCCGCGGACGGCTCAGAACCGTTGCGATCCCCAAACCGGTGAAGCTTTCGAGCGCCGCCTGAGAGAGATGGTGGCCGAGGTCCAGGCCCGCGGCCTTCCGCGCGACCGCATCGCGCGCGAACTGCGGCTGCTTGCCAAGACCTTGGAGAGGAGTTAGTCGATGTCCACGGAGACCATGCTGTTCGTTCCGCTTCTTATCCTGATAGGCGGATTGTTCCACATCATGCCCGGCTTGACCCGGCCCGACCTTTTCTTCGCCGTTACGGTTGCGCCCGAATTCCGCCGCAGCTCCGCCGCGCGGCGGATACTGGGGAGGTATCGGGCCATCGTTTGGATCGCTACGCTGATAGCGAGCGGCATGGCTCTGGCGGCTGGCATGGCGGTGGCGGCGGTGCTGCTGCAGGCGATTGGGTATCTATGGGGGCTGGTCAGCGCGAACCGGGCGGTGCGGGCATACGCCGCGGCGCCCAGTGCGGTTCTGGAAGTGGATTTGGCGGCGCCGCGGGAGCGCCTGCCCGGAGGGCTGATAGTGGCACTGCTCCCGGTGTTGTCGCTGGCCGCTTTGGGCCTCTGGGTGGGTTTCCATTGGGATCGCTTGCCGCGGCGTTTGCCCGTGCATTGGGGGATCGACGGGGCGGACCGGTGGCTGAACACGACGCCCGCCACGGTGTTCGGTTTCCTGGCAGTTCAAGCTTTCGTGTGCCTGCTGCTGGCCGGGCTCGCCTGGGGACTGCTGAACTGGTCGCGCCGCATCTCGACCGCGGGTGAGGGCGCCGCCGCCGAGCGTCACTTTCGCAGGCGTATCGTGCAATTGTCGATCGTTTGCGAGTATTTCCTTGCTTGTCCTGCATGGTTTGCGCTGTTCCAACCGGCCGCGGCCGTTATGAACGTCTGGGGTTTGGCGTTGGCGACCGCGATCATCGGCTTCACTGTGAGCCTGATGCGAGGAGGCCAGGGCGGCAGCCACGCAACGGTCGCCGCAGGGGCCGCGCCTGTGGGCGATCGTACGCCCGATGCCTGCTGGAAGTGGGGCCTCGTTTACGTCAATGCCGCAGATCCGTCGATTCTGGTCGAGAAGCGCTTCGGCATCGGGTACACTCTGAACTTCGGCAACCGCTGGACGTGGGTGGTGCTGGCGTTACTGCTGGTCGCGCCGGCAGCCGGGCTGATCCTGCTCCGTTGACCTAACGAAACCGGTAGCGGAAAGCGTTCTGCGCAATCCCGCGCAACTCGGCTTCGGAAAACCCGAACTGGCGCGCGGCCAACTCATATTCGCCCGATAGCGTCGTCAAGAAAATGGCGGGATCGTCCGTGTTCAGGGTAATCGGCACGCCTGCATCGTAGAGGCGCCGCACCGGATGCGACTCCAGCGATTCCACCGCCCCGGTCGCTACGTTGCTAGTGATACACACCTCCAGCGGAATTCCGCGATCGCGCAAATGCCGCAGCAATGCAGGATCTTCCACGGCGCGGATGCCGTGACCGATGCGCTCCGCGCCGATCTCCAGCGCCGCCCACACCGATTCCGGCCCCACCGTCTCGCCCGCATGCGCGGTCGGCCGCAGCCCAGCAACCTTCGCGAACCGGTACACCTCGCCGAACCAGGCGGCCGGTCCGCGCTCTTCGTCGCCGCCGATGCCGAAGGCCACCACGCCATCGGTCACGCGCTCAGCCGCCAGTTCCGCGACCCGCATGGCATGCTGGACGCCAAAATGCCGGACGGCGTCCAGTATCCAATGCACGTCGACGGGAGACTCCGCCGCCGCTTGCCGCACAGCGGTGTAAATGGGCGCGAACTCCTGGCCTTTCCACAGCACCACTCCGGCCGAAAGCGTAATTTCGGCATACTGCACCGTTTCGGCCGCCAGGCGCCGCAACAAGGCCCGCGTGATGCGCGCGTAGTCCTCGGGCGTGCGCAGGCGCTCGACCACCGATTTGTACGCCTGAATGAACCCTTGAAAACCGTGAAAGCGATACATGGCGCGCACCGCTTCCACGGAGAGGCCGGGGTCCAGTTCCAGCATGGTGTCCGGCTCCACGGACCCTTCCAGGTGCAGATGCAACTCAGCCTTAGGCCAGGCGCGATAGCTGGTTACAGGGTCCATTAAGACGTCACATGCTCAGCGGATCGAAAGATCGCATTTACCTTTTAGTTCGGTTCCCAAGTCGCCTCGGGAGGAGAGCAGCTTTCTTATCGGAATTCCCGAAGACTTGGCAGCCGCGAAGAAGGCCGTCAGAAGAATATAGCTGTAGACTGCGGCAAAGACGGCGACTCTAACCCATTTGGAAACCTGGTGGCTATCCACCAACTGCCACCCGCCAAACACAGCGATCAAGAGTGTAATCAACAAGACTTGCCCCAGCCTGCCAGCGCTCCAGGAGCGCCGCTTACCGACTGTGCCGATCCAGTAGCCGTACAGGGGGGCTAGAATCAAGACCACTGCGACCGCGATTACCCAGAAGGTTTCTGATGCCATATCCCCGTTAGTCTACAACTTTCGGCCAGCGCACCACCGGCCACTGCGTTTCCGCTTCGATCGCCAGCAGACGGTTGTACTTGGCCAGGCGCTCCGATTGGGTGATAGAGCCGGGCTTGAACTGATCGCCGCGCCAGCCCACGGCCAGGTCGGCGATCCAGTTGTCTTCCGTTTCGCCGCTGCGCACGCTGATGGTCACCTGCCAGCCGGCTTCGGTGGCCAGCCGCCAGGCTTGGGCCGCTTCCGTCAGCGTGCCGATCTGGTTGGGCTTCAACAGCAGCGTATTGCAGGCCCGCGCGTCGATGGCGCGTTGGATGCGTTGCGGATTAGTGCAGAGCAAGTCGTCGCCTACGACCAGCGCGCGCTTGCCCAGCGCCTGCCGGAGGGTGGGCCACCATTCCCAATCGTCCTCGGCGAGGCCGTCTTCGAGGCTCACGATGGGATAGCGCTCCACCCAGCGGACCAGCCGGGCGATCATGCCGGGGCTGTCGAGTTGAGCGCCATCGAGATAGTATTTGCCGTGGGCGTAGAAGTGACTGGCCGCCACGTCGAGCGCCAGCATTACGTCGGAGCCGGGGCGGTAGCCGGCCGATTTAATCGCCACAATGACGGTCTCGATCAGCTCTTCGGCGCTCTCACATGGCGGCGCGAGTCCGCCTTCGTCGGCGGTGAGCAGCCGCATGCGATAGCGTTTCAGAATCAGGGCGGCGGCGGCCTGGTAGATGTCGTAAGCCATGGCCAGCGACTCGTCGATGGAAGTGGGGCGGGCGGGCACGATCAGCACATCCTGGATGGCCACCTGCCGGCCCGCGTGTTTGCCGCCGCTGAGGAGGTTGATGGTGAGGCGCGGCAGGGTGTCCGGCGCGAGCCCCAACATGCCGGCGAAATGTTGGTAGAGCGGCACGCCGCGCTCGAGCGCACTCGCCCGCGCGAAGGCGACGGAGACGGCCAAGATGGCATTCGCGCCGAGGCGCGATTTGTTGGGCGTGCCATCGAGAGCGACCAGCGCGCCGTCGAGTTCGGCTTGATCGGCGAAACTCGCACCGGCAAGCGCTTGATGGATCTCCCCGTTGACGTGCGCGACGGCTTTGCGGCAGCCGAGACCGCCATAACGCTGCGGATCGGCATCGCGAAGTTCCAGCGCTTCGGCCGTGCCGGTGGATGCGCCCGAGGGTACGGAAGCGGAGGCCAGTGCGCCGCCTGCCAGAGTGCAGGTTGCGCTGACGGTCGGACGGCCGCGGCTGTCCAGGATTTCGGCGGCGGTCACACGCTCGATAGTAGGCATAGTTGCTCCTCGAATTGAGAAATCAGATCTGCGATGGTGGCAGGCACGGACGGGATGAAGCGCAGCACCACATCGCGTTGGCGGATGCGCTCGGCAGGCGAAAGGTACTCCAGCGGCGAACGGCCCACCGCACGGGCCAACAGGCATGCCAGGGTGTGGCGGACGGCGCGCGGCTCCAGGTCGGCTGCCCACTCCGGCGCGCCGAGCGCCTCCGAATAGACGCGCCAGTATTCCAATGCGGCGGAGGCGAACTCGCGCCGCAGCGCCGGCAAGCGGTGCGCTTTGCTGAGGAAGTGCGTGAGGGAGAAACCCAGATCGAAGGCCGGATCGCCGAAGTGGATCACTTCGTGATCGAGCAGCACCAGGCGGTCTTGGTGAATGAGCACGTTCTTGGGACTGTAATCGCCGTGCACCAGGGTGATCCGACAGTCTAGCGTTTCGCGTATGAGGGAGTCCAGGAAAGCCGCGGCGAGCGGCGCATGCTGCGCGGAATAGCCGTAATAAGGCTCCAGGCGCAGCGATTCGAAGAAGGCGCGATCGCCGAATACTTCCGCCAGGTCCGCGCGCTGCTGGTATGCTTCGCGATGAATGGTCGCGAGCAGCGTGGCGAACTGGCGAACATGATCGGCGCAAATCGTTCCGCCGAGCAGCACCGTCTTCCAGTTGGCGTGCGGCTCCGGGACGGCCTGCATGGCCAGCAGATACCGCTCGCGATCTTCAAATAACAGCGGCGCGATGGAGCCAGGCGGCGCCAAGCGCGCCAGCCATTCCAAGCCCAGCGCTTCCCGATGAATGCGCTCAGGCGAGCTGAACCAGTCCACTGGAACACGCAGCTTGGCGAGCGCCTGTTTCAATACCCACGCCTCGCCCGATTCGCGCTCGACCCACACGGTGCGGTTCGAAACCCCGCCCTGCAGAATCGCGATGCGCGGTTGCTCGCCGGACGCGATGCGGCCGGTCCGCTGCAGGTAGTCGAGCAGCGCCGGAGCGTCTTCGATATCGAGTGCGTCAGGCAACGGCGGAGTCCGTATTTATGGCCATGGCTGCGTAGGCGCAACCCACCACCACCAGGAACATGGTCAGCACCTCGCTATCGCCGAGGTTGTATTCGAAGATGCCGGCGATCATGGTGGCGACGACCACCGCAACGGCGCCGTGCAGCACGAATTTCAAATCACTGCGCCCCGGCGGAAGGCGCCAGAGGCGGCGCAGGCAGTCCCAGAGGACTTGGCCCAGCATCCACAGCATCATCAGCATGGTGGGAATGCCGCGCTCGGCCGCGTATTGCAGATAGATGTTGTGCAGGTGGCCGTACCAGCCCTCCGGCAGGGGGCGCGGGATATCGGACGGCACGTAGCGATCAAACTGCAGCTTGACCTCTTCGGGACCCAGCCCGAACCAGGGATGCGCGCGGATCATTTCGATGCCCGTGCGCCAGGTGACGATGCGGTGCTGGTTGGAATCTACTTTGCCGGGCTTGAGCATGGACGAAAAGCGCTCGCGAATCGACGCCGGAGCCAGCAAGGCGATCAGCAACAGCACCACCGGCAGCACCACGACCAACGCACGCTTCCAGAACCAAAGCAGGTAGACGCCGGCGCCGGCGCTGGCCAGCCAGATGCTGCGCGTGAAGCCCAAGAGCATCGCGAGCGCCATCAGGAAAGCGCACAGCAGCCACAGCCAGGCGCGCTTGCGGGCGAGGCAGGCGAAGAACAGAAACGCGGTGATCATGAGCAGCGCGAACATTTCCTCGCCGCCGAAGGTCATCCAATGGCTGGTGAAGCCGGTGATGCGCTCGGCGACGTAGTAGTTGTAAAAGCTGCTGCCTTGCGCGTGCGCTTCCTGCACTTTGTGGCCGAACTGCACGAGGCCGCGCAGCGCGGTGAGCGTACCGGCGCCGGCCCAGCAGAGGAACAACCATCGAATGATGCGCATGTCGCGCAGGGTGGAGAAGACCACCAGCAGGGTGGTGAAGACGAAGATTTTGCGGACTTGCGGCAGCCCGGCCGCGGGGTCGGGCGAGAGGGCCAGCGAGATCAGCGTGCCCAACAGGAACAGGCCGAGCGGGAGCCAGATGCGCGGCAGCCGCATGCGCCCTCCGGACAGCAGCAGGGCCGCCAGCGCCAGCGCCAGCAGGATTTGCGACGCCGCGATGGAAAACAGAATGGCTACCGCCGAGCCGAAGGTGAGCCATCGCGCGACGCGGAACAGGAGCGTTTCAGACGATTCCATGAATCCTCAGTATAAGTGGGGGAGTATAGGTGGGGTGCGCTGGCGCGCCGGGACTGAGCGGCGATTCTACGAAGTGAGCCGAGCGCCGCATGCGACGGGACCTCAGCGCCACCGCCTCGGATGGGCACGGAGGTGCGTTTTTGTGCGCGGCATTTTCGGCGCTTCGGGATCACCTTCGGCTTTTTGAACAAACGAAACCAATTTCGCAGAAATGTTTTGTTTTGAGTGGCTTATGGCAGCTATTCCGGCCGCCGATTCGCGCCAGGTTCACGCCAGGTTCACGCCGACGGCTTTCAAGATGTTCGAGCCGCCTAGTGGGTGGAAATTGGCTTTCGTTTCGAGCTTTTATTGAAAACAAAGGATCGAATTGGGTTCGCTTCGTAATCTGGTTGGGATCGCCCGCGGCCAGATTTGGTTTTTGGGTGGCATAAATCTCATTTTTGGACGAACGAAGCCAATGCTTTTTTCTTCACTTACAGTTGAGAAAATGGCGAAGCCAATTGTGGAAGAGGGGCCATGGTCGTCTCCGGCATCTGGTGAAATTGTCAAAGAGCGGGGGCGGATCCGCGCAGAACACCTTGCGGCGAGTGCGGGAGCCTTCCAAGGACAGCGGGGATATAGGTTACCTGAGATAAGGATAGCACTAGTTGTTCCGGATTCCGGGTGGAGCGACGCCGCTTGGCGATTGTTTTCAGGTGGTTAGCGGATGGGTACACTCGGTGATTGATCGCGGATGGCGAGGTGCTATGAGATGTTGTCAGATAGGTGGCGATTGAAGGGGTCGGATCGCCGAGGCCCAGGCCGACGCAGCGGTACCCATTTCCGTAAGCGGCGTTCCACGGGAGGAGTCCCGCCAGTCTTCCAGACCTGGCCGGGGCCTTACCGCAACCGAGCATTCTCCGAGTGGCGCGTCACCCGCCCGAGCGAGCTGCAACTTCCGACATCGCCGTTTCCCAGGGAGTTGCTGAACGCATACGAGCGCGGATTGGGTGGACACTACGGCGTTACACGCGAACGATCCTGACTGGGTCGACCATAGTCAAACGAAGAGCCCTGGAGTCGGCTCGCAATTCGTCCGTGCTCGGGCCCGGAATTTTCATGTGCTGTCTCGCTAATCTTCCTCAGGTGGATTGGCGGCGAGGAAGTCCCTT
>JBEKPZ010000158.1:0-21420 GCA_049520215.1 Bryobacteraceae bacterium
TTGAAGTGCGAGTAGCCGTAGAGCGGGTTGGAGCCGACGATCATGCGGGAGATGTCGAACTTGCCGAACTTGACGGTCGGGAGCGGCGGCGCCGCGGGCTCGACGGCGGCTTTGGCGGCGGCGGGCGCCAGCGCGCCCAGGGTGGCAGCCAGTTGGAGGAAGGAACGGCGGGAATTGGTTTCCATATATAAGTCTTTCAGGCCTTATTCTATTGTCGTTTGCGGGCGAAAGCAAGTACAGCCGGACGGGCGCGGATATCCGTAGCCGAAACGGCGACGATCTTGGCTCACCATATTCGATAGGTTATAGCCTATCGAAATGATCATTTGTAATAGGTTATAATCTATTATATGGTGAATGGATAATACGGTGTAGCCTATGAGGAAAGCGAAACTTGCGGGCCGATCCCGCGCGCATCTCGATGAACGCTTCCGGAAGCTGCGGCCCCCCGCGCGGTTCGCGCCGCCGGTGCGCGGATGGATCAAGGCCATCCGCACGGCGCTGGGCATGTCTACGGCGCAACTGGCGAAGCGGTTGCGGGTCAAGCAGCCTTCGGTCGTGGCGCTCGAACAATCGGAAACGAAGGGCACCATGGAACTGGCAACCCTGCGGCGGGTGGCCGCGGCGCTCGATTGCACCCTGGTTTACGCGCTGGTACCCAACAAGCCGCTGGAAGCCACGGTCCGCGACCGGGCGCGCACGTTCGCGCGGCGGCGTCTCGATCCCGTGGAGCACTCCATGCTGCTGGAGGACCAGAAGGTGAGGGCGAAAGCGAAGGACTCCAAAGCGCGCCTTGATGAGATTATCCGCGAGACGAACCCACGGCTGTTTTGGGACTAAACCGTGAGCGACATTTTCGAACGGCCGGACGATGCGGCGACGCCGCTGACGCCGGAGGAGATGCGCGATCTGATCCCGGCGCATATCGCCTATCGCCGCGAATTGAATGAAGCCGAGCAGGAGAACATTGTGCTGGCGCAGGCGTGGGCGCTGAGCCGACGCCGCGATGTGCTGAGCGAGAAATTCGTCAAAGACCTGCACCGGCGGATGCTCGGCGACGTCTGGCGATGGGCGGGGAAGTTCCGCACCAGCGCGCGAAACATCGGGATCGACTACTGGCAGATTCCCGTGGCATTGCGCCAATTGCTGGACGACGCCAAGGCGTGGATCGAATACAGCGCCTACCCGCCCGATGAAATCGCGGTGCGCTTCCATCACCGGCTGGTGCAGATTCACCCGTTTCCGAATGGCAACGGCCGCCACTCCCGCCTCATGGCCGATCTGCTGGCGATGCAGCTTGGGCGTGAGCGGTTTTCGTGGGGACGGGGCAGTCTGCGCACAGCCGGCGCGGCGCGAGCGCGGTATGTCGAAGCCTTGCGCGCCGCCGACGATCATGACATTGCTCCTTTGCTGGTGTTCGCGCGGGCCTAGGCTAGACGCTTCAGCTTACAATCGCCTTATGCGCTTTGCCTTCATGCTGGCCCTCTGCGCGGTTGCGCTGGCCGCTGCCGATCTGAAGATCGACCACGTCACAGCCGCCGGGAGCAACCTGAAACAACTGCAGGCCAATCTCTCGGCGCTCGGCATTGAAACCGTGTACGGAGGGCCGCACAGCAACGGGGCAACGGAGATGGCGCTGGTCAGTTTTCCGGACGGATCCTACCTCGAACTGATGGCGCCACAGGCGAACGCCGATTCGCAAGCGCTGGCGCGCCAGCCGTGGGCGAAGTTCATGCGGGCGGATGGCGGGCCCTGCGCCTGGGCGGTGCGGGAGAAGGATGTGGCGGCGGAAGTAGAGCGGTTGCGCGCGGCGGGCATCGCGGTTTCGGCTCCGGTACGGAATGGGCGGCAACGGCCGGATGGAGTGCGGCTCGATTGGGAAACCGCGCAGGTGGGCAGGGAGCCCAACGGCACGTTTTTCCCGTTTCTGATTCACGACTTCACACCCCGCGAGCAGCGCGCATTTCCGCAGGGCAAGCCGCTGAACAAGGATTTCGGCGGGGTGACCAAGGTGGTGATCGCGGTGCACGATCTGGAGGCGTCGTTGAAGCGTTACGGCCAGGCTTACGGGACACCGCCGGCGATCAAGCAGGTGGATGCGGGTTTTGGAGCGCACCTGGCGCTGCTAGGCGGCGCGCCCGTGGTGCTGGCGCAACCGCTTACGGCAGACTCGTGGCTGGCCGAACGCCTGGCGCAGTTTGGCGAAGCGCCCTGCGCATTCGTGCTGGATCAGCGGCGCGGCCGCTATCAGGCGGATTCGGAAACGCGCTGGTTCGGCGTGAAGATTTCGTGGTTCGACTCCCGGAGGCTCGGCTGGCGCCTGGGTTTTGAGTCAGCCGAGCGGTGAGCACACCAATTAGCCGTTGGGGGTATTCTGACGGCTTTCCATCCGGTGTTGCCGCATCTGGGCCGGGAGTTGGTCGGCTTTGGCCTTCTGTTCCGGGGTCAAGGTGGTATAGAGTCTGGCGAAGGCCTGATGACGCAGCGCCGATATCTGGCCCTTCAGGTTGGCTTCCTGGGCGCTGAGTTGGTCGATCTTGGCCGTGTCGTTGGCCCGGACCGCCTGGGACATTGCCAAGCGAACCTGTTTCAACTGCCCGCGGATGGGTTGCGCGGATTGGCGGGCCGCTTGAAACTCCGCGTTGGCCTGGGCTGCCTGCGCCGGGGTCAGATTCAGGTATTGGGCCAGGCGCGCGCCGCCATTATGCCGGCGTTGTTGTTGCACGGCGGGTGGCTCGGGCTGGCTGCCCACTTCTTGAGCGGACAGAAGCATGCCTCCGGCTATCGCCGCTGCTGCCGCAAAACGTAACCAAGTGTTTTTCATGGTGTTTCTACTCTCCTCAGTTTCCAGGTTAGTGCGCGATTGTAAAGGGAGTTTGTGCGGCGTGTAAAGAATTGTAACGCCGGTTAAGAATTCCAGTACAGTACTCTATCCGCAAAAAACATGACGCGTGCGCGGGTCCGCCGGCTTACAATTGCAGCGGAGGAGGGTATATGCGCAGAACAGTGTTTCTTGCATCCATCGTTTGCGGGCTGATCGCTATCGCGGTCCAGCCCAAGTCCGCGGCAGCCGCGACGCCAACCCTGGCGGGATCGTGGCAGTTTACTCTAACGCCCACGGCCCCACCTACACCGCCGGTTATTCAGATTCCAGGCCTGGTGACGTTTACTACGGACGGTTCGGCGATCGAGACGGACGGTTCGGAGTTTGTTCCCAATCCGTCGACCACGCCGATCAATGCCCGTACGCCGGGCCACGGCATCTGGCAGACCGGTCCCACACCCGGCTCTCTTTACGTTGAATACATCAGCCTGGTCTTGAACCTGGATGGGTCCCTGTACGCCCAGAACGTCACCACCATGTTACTGGCGCTGAACAGCAAGGGGAATAAGTTTGCCGGCAGCTACACGACGGTCCAGGAGGCTGGTGGCGTCACCATCACCCTGTCCAGCGGCACGGTCAGCGGGCAGTTGATTCCGCACGTCCCGTTGCCCTAAACAACCTTGGCGGCGCATCGCCGGCGACCCTCGGATCGGGGTAACCTGAAGCATGCGCCGCCTAACCCTTTGTCTCGTTGCTTTCCTCGCCATCGCCTGGGCCGAAGATTGGCCGCAATGGCGCGGCCTCCACCGCGACGGTGTCGCCGTCGGCTTCCCCGAGCCCAAGGCCTGGCCGGAAAAGCTCACGCTGAAGTGGAAAGTCGCCGTGGGTGAAGGCCACGCGTCGCCCGTGGTAGCCGATGGCAGAATCTACGTGCATACGCGGCAGGGCGATCGCGAAGTGGTCACCGCGATGCGCCCCGAAAACGGCCAGACCGTCTGGCAGGAAAGCTACGATGCGCCTTACAAAATGAATCCCGCGGCCGCCGGCCACGGCAAAGGCGTGAAATCGACGCCCGTGGTCGAGGACGGGCGTATCTTCACCTTCGGCATCAACGGCACGCTCTCCTGCTTTGACGCCAAGACCGGCAAGCCGCAATGGCGCAAGGAATTCGGCTCGCCCGATTTCGGCGTGGCCACCTCGCCAGTGGTGGACCGCGGCCTGGCAATCGTGCACGTGGGCGGTAACGCCGGCGCACTCACCGCGTTCGACGCCGCCACGGGCGCCGAAAAATGGAGTTGGAAAGGCGACGGACCGGCGTACGCATCGCCTATCGTCGTGGAGTTGGCCGGAACCCGCCAGGTGGTGACGCAAAGCCGCAACAACATTGTGGGAGTTGCGGCAGCCACCGGCGACCTGCTCTGGCGGATTCCTTACAAGACGGTATACACGCAGAACATCGTCACGCCGGCCGTGTACCGCGACATGCTGATCTTCTCGGGCATCGGCAATCCGGTGATGGGCGTCAAGGTGCTCAAGCACGGCGCGGAGTGGACCACCGAGACCGTCTGGGAGAACAAGGATTTCTCCATGTACATGAGCTCGCCGGTGGTGAGCGGCGATCTGCTGCTCGGTTTTACGGAACGCAAGCGCGGACAGTTCTTCTGCCTGAAGCCCAGCGACGGCACGACGCTGTGGTCGTCCGAGGGCCGCCAGGCGGACAACGCCGCGGTGGTGGCGGCCGGTTCCGTCTGGCTGATTCTCACAACCGACGGCGAGCTGACCGTGGCACGCCAAAGCGGCAAGGGATTCGAACCGCTGCGGAAATATACGGTGGCAGATAGCGCCACGTGGGCGCATCCGGTGGTCCTGGGCCATGGCATTCTGATCAAAGACGTTAACAATTTGGCGCTGTGGGACCCGTCGTAAGAGTGGCGGCCAGCTCGAATAAATGTCTGGCCTGGGAAGCGCCTCGGGTTAAGGCTCCCTGGATGAACCGCGTCCCGCCGCCTCCTTACGCGCACGAGAGATCAGTTCCCGCAGCTCCGCCGCACTCCCGACGCCCGGCGCCCGGTTACCGTTGACGAACACCGTCGGCGTTCCCTCGACGTGGGCGGCCGCGGCAAGGTTGATGTCCTGCAGCACCAGGCCTAGCGACATGCCGCCGTCCACGCACTGCTGGAACGCCTTTGTGTCCAGCCCCTTGACGCTCTTGGCGAACTCGCCCAGCTTGTCTTTCAGGTTGGACGGAGCGATGCTCTCCTGATTGCGGAAGATCTGGTCGTGCAACGCCCAGAACGCCGCACTGCTCTGTTGTTGTGCGCACGCGGCGCCCACGGCAGCCGGTCGCGCCCAGGGGTGCCCGCCGAGGGGCAAATGGTGAAAGACCACGCGCACGTCCTCCGTGCCATCGGCGAGAAGCTCATCCAGATACTGCGCGAAGCGGCGGCAGTACGGGCACTGGAAGTCGGAGAACACAGCGAGGGTCACCGGCGATTTGTCCGGACCGCGGACCGCCGGCGCGCCAGGCGCCAGGCCGTTGAGCAGGGCGGCGTCCTTGGCGCGCTGTTCCGCCGCCAGATCGACCGACGTGTCCAGGATGTCGGTACTCAGGAAACGGGAATCCGGGGAGAGGTAGAGAGTCAGGTCCCAGGTGCGGACCTGACTCGTACCCCGAAAGGTTAGCTCACGATAGCAGGTATCCTTAACAGAGCTCTGCTTGTTGAGCTCCAGCGTGATCGAATCGGGCAGCATGTATCTCTTCCGAACGTAGTCGAGAAAAGTCCGCTGCCGCTCAGGTGAGAGCGGCTGCGTACAACCGATGCCTTGCGCCAGAAGACAGGACCCCGCGGCAAAGAGCAGGGTCGCGGCGCGGACGCCCGAGAGACAGCAAACACGGAGACTCATCGCGATCCTCCCGAGTTAGTTACCTGGTGCGTGTGTCAGAAACACGTCGTAGCACGCCTGGCGGCTGTTGCCCGCGTCGTCCCAGTCTGTCCCCCGGTACCGGAACTGGTTGCCGTACCTGTCAACAAAGGGCGAGTTGTGGTATTGGAGATCGATCCGGAAGATTCCCAGTTCCGGCAGGGTCTTCAGTTCGTCGGGCTGGCTGATGCCGTCGTGGTTCGCGTCGATCCAGACCAGCAAATGGGAATAGACGGCGTCTCCCGGGTCGATGAAGCCGTTGCCGTTGCCACCATTAGCGGGGTCGTCTAAGACCGCTAGCGCAAGGAACCCGTTCGGAGTGGCGCTCGGCGGCTGGGGCGTGATGTTGCCGAAGAGTTCGGTGCCGTTGTCGATCAGTCCATTCCCGTCGCGGTCCAGGGCGAGCCAGCCGTTTGAGTAGGAGGCGTCCGTCCAGGCCAACTGTATCGGGGCCTGGTCGGGAAAGAAACCGAAAGTGACGCCGTGCTCCCAGTCAGTCAAGTGGAATCCCTGATTCTGGGTATCGATAATGATTGGGCAGCTCCCACAACCGCCCTCACACATGCACATCCACCCGTTTTCCGTGCAGCTGAGGACATAGCCGCCTCCGCAATACCCTGGAGGTGGCATTGGACATTGATAGGCGCCACCTGCGCAGGTGAATTGGCCATTCTGGCACGTGGGGCTAACATACCCGATATCGGCCGGGACCGAACACATGAACGCGGGGCTGCCGGTGCAGGCGCACGTGTGTGGGACGACCGTGTAGCGGCTGGCGGCGGTATTGTTCGAGCAGAGCGCGTACGCGTTGAACTGGACGACGCCGCATTGCAGGCGGGTGATTGTTGCTGTCTGGTCATATGCGTAGCCCGTGAACGCCCCCGGGCTGACCGCCGAGCCGAATGTCGGCGGGCACGAGTAAGTCTGGGGGTTGTAGCATGTCTCGGAAGCCTGCTGACACCCGTTGTAACAGGTGACTCCCTGCCCGTTGCCCGCCACATAGGGGACATATGAAGGCGACCAGCCGTCTGGAAAGGTCACTCCTGTCCATTCGCCCTGGGCGCATATCGGGCTGGCGTTCGGCGCGCATTGCGAACCGCCTGGCGGGGGCCCGATGCATCCAAGCGGGTCGTAGTAGTACCCACCCGCCGTCGGCACGCACTGGGCCGGCAGGCAGTGCGCGCAGGATGCCAGCATGGCGGCCAGCGTGGGAATGCTCCTTGCCGACGTCATCGCACTCCTCCCGCAGCCTCCAGCAAGGCATGGTTGCGCGCACTGGCCGTCGCGCAAGACTTCTTCCACTCCGAAAATAGGTCAGCCCTGGTGGGCGGATCCAAACGGCCCACGGGAACCCGGCGGAGTTGTTCCAGCGTACCCCGCGCGAGCATCCTGGCTGCGCTAACGCCCGAGTAGAAGCCGTTTATGGCCAAGTCCCCAGCGGACTTGACCGCGTTGGTATCGGCGCCCGGCATCCGGACGCCCTGGACGGCGGCAAAAGCCTCCGCGGGGGAGTTCGGGCGGGTACCAACCTTGCCGTCGATGGTGTCCAGCACCAAGTCGTCCGGGTCTTGCCCGTCCTGCACCGCCTGCCTGTACAGCACGTCCTTTATTCTCTCGACCTCGAGGGCTTGGCCGAGGTGGTTGGCCCGTATGTAGCCTATCGCGTCTTCCCGGCCTTCGGCTGCGCCGCTCGCGAACACGACGGCCAACAATACAAGGGCCTTATCACGCCACGCCCGTTTGGGAACGTATAACGAGTACGTAGCGCCGGGTTGCAGTGTCGTTGGTGTATGGAAATAGTCCGCCAGCTCGAAGGTTTCCCCGCCGTCGAGCGATACGGCTATGGTCATTATTGGATTGGGGGAAACATTCTTCAGGACGAACGTTGTGGACGCTGTGGTGCGACCGGGCTGTTCGACCGCCGCTAGCTCGATGGCCGTGGTCCTTGCCTCAGTCTTCCAACCGTGCAGCGCGTCTTGCGCAATTCCCTGTCGCAGCAGACAGAGAGAACCCGCCAGCAACATTAGCGGAATCCCAAGGTATAAACGTGTGTGTGCTTGCATCCTGCCCATTCCTTGCCGAACTGAGTTCGCCGCCTATCGAGGCCGGGTCCAGATCTAGACCCCGTCATGGCGGCGGGGTCGCAGCAATAAGCATCTGGGCGTGCGCTTCGGTGCTTGCCCCTTCCCCTTGGGACGCTTCTTTGGCGCAAGCTCGACTAATTATGCGTCTTCCCTTTTTTTTTTGTCAATAATTATTTTCAGGTATCAATATCGGTTAACTAATCCTGCGGGCGGTGCACGGCCCTTCACCGTGGCTTTTCGGGCGCTGATCCCGGGATTACTGTCGGCCACCCGCCTTCTCAAGCTAACAAGCGGCTGCCGTTTCGACCGTGCAACTCCGGCGCCCCGCGATGTTACTCCGGCACTAACTCGTACCGATGGCTCTTGGGCTGCGCCGCAGCGCGCTGCTGCTGCACGACATCCGCTTCCAATGCGTCCAGCGCATCGGCCGCAGCCTGTAAATGCACGGGCGGAAGAGCCAGACTGTCGAGATTCACTCCAGCCTGGCGCCAGCGCGCGAAGTGCACCACATTGTGCTTCAGCGTGAGATCGTGCACCGCGGCAGCCTGCTTCGCCATGGGCGTCGCGAGCGTCGCCAGGTTCACGCCCTTGGCCCATTCTTCTTTGGTGAAAGTGCCCACCACTTCGTCATCGATCTTCAAAGTGTAGCGGGCGGCAGTGAGGCCAGTGACTTTCAGCGGCTCCTGATCCATGGCTTCCATGAAATCGGAAGCACGCAGAGCCAGCGCTACCACATCGTCTTTTGTATCGACCGGCATGGGCAGGTTTTCGTCCAACTGTGTCCAGGTGACGCGGTCACTTACCGCCAGATCTGTGACCTGCGTGTTAGTGAGGCTCGCTATGGCTGGCTCAGCCGCATCGATCTCCACCGATGTCACAATGGCCGGCGCCTGCCACGCCTTCAGCAGGGCTTCGGCCATCAACAAGTGGCCGGCCGGCGCGGGATGCACGCGGTCGGGCACCAGCTTCTTGGCCGTCTCGGCGTCCAGCTTATTGGCTTTCTCCAGCGCCGCCACCACCGGCCCGTTCAAGTCGGCCACCGCGAGGTTCTCTTCGCGGGCCAACTGCTTCACGAACTCGCCGTAGCGCACCAACACCTTGTTATAACCGCCCTCGAAAGTAGGCGGGCGGGTCACGTCATCGAACGGCGAGGGTTGGATGGCGGTAATGCGAATTCCCGGCAGCGCATTTTTCACGCTTTCAACGATGTGCCGGTACCCGGCGGCATACGTATCGAAGATCTTCTGATCGAACGCGCGGTAGCTGCCGTCGTTCATGCCCAGCATGATGGTCATGACGGCCGGCTTGTAGGCGACCACATCGCGGGGCAGGCGCACGTCGATAGGTCCGGCCCCGCCGCCGGTCACGCGATCGCCGCCCACACCGGAGTGCACGAAACCGACCTTCAATTGGGGGAAGCGGGTGATCACATACGTCTCAACGAACGTGGTGTACAAACGCTGGTCCGTGATGCTGTCGCCGTAGAAGACCACGCGTTCGCCATCGTGCAAATAGAAGTTGGCGGGCGGCGCTGCCATCACGTGCAACGGGCACAACGCCAGCAACAGGCCAAAGATCGCGGTTCGCCGTAGAATTCTCATGATGCCCACAGTATAAGTACAAAACAGCTAGTGTAGTGCGTCCGAAATCCTGGAGAGTAGTCAGACGCCCGTGTGGGGCGGCCAATCCTGGCCGCAGCCGCCTTTTCAGGCGGCTGGACCCCGCTAGAGGGTCCGCGGGCTGAATAGCCCGCCCCACGGTGTGCACATAATCGTCGACCTACGCGACGCACTACACTAGTCTGGTAATGATGCCTAAAGCTCCAATTCTCCTGATGGCCCCGCTTGCGCTATTTGCCCATGACCTGATGCCCGTGCCGGCGAAGCTCCAGCCGGGCGCGGGACGCATGCGCATCGACCGGAATTTCGCATTCGTGCAGTTGACCGGATATCGCGAGCCGCGCCTGGAAGCCGCCGCCGCGCGTCTGGTGGAGCATGTGGCGCGCAAGACCGGCATTCCCATGGCGCCAGGCACCGGTGTGCATGCGCCCGCTGCACCGCTGGTGGTCTATTGCGATCATGCCAGCGCGCCCGTCCAAGCCGCGCAGGAGGACGAATCCTACCGGCTCAACGTCACGCCCGTGGGCGCCCGCCTGGACGCGCCCAATCCGCTGGGCGTGCTGCGCGGCATGGAAACCTTCCTGCAACTGGTCGATCTGGATGCGAGCGGCTTCGGCGTGCCGGCGGTGACCATCGACGACCATCCGCGTTTCCCGTGGCGCGGCCTGATGCTGGATGTGGCGCGCCACTGGCTCCCGCTTGCGGACGTAAAGCGTACGCTGGACGGCATGGCCGCCGTGAAATTGAACGTCTTCCATTGGCACCTCTCGGAGAACCAGGGCTTCCGCATCGAAAGCAAACGCTTTCCGAAGCTGCAGGAAATGGGTTCCGATGGCCAATACTATACGCAGGATCAGGTGCGCGAGGCCATCGCCCACGCGCGCGACCGGGGCATTCGCGTGATTCCCGAATTCGACATGCCAGGCCACGCCACCGCCTGGTTCCCGGGTTATCCCGAGTTGGCAAGTGGGGCGCCCCCCGCGCCGGGGCCTTACCAGATCGAGCGCCAGTGGGGCATTTTCGATCCGGCCATGGACCCTACTCGCGAGGAAACCTACCAGTTTCTGGATGCGTTCATCGGCGAGATGGCGGCGCTGTTTCCGGATGAGTACTTCCACATCGGCGGCGACGAAGTGAATGGCAAACAGTGGGCGGCCAATCCGCGCATCCAGGAATTCATGCGCGCGCACGGGATCAAGAGCAACGAAGAGCTGCAGGCGTATTTCACTCGGCGCGTGCAGGTTATCGTCGAGAAGCACGGCAAGAAGATGATCGGCTGGGACGAGATCCTGAGCAAGGACATGCCCCGCAATGTCGTGGTGCAATCGTGGCGCGGGCCGAAGGCGCTGGCCGATGCGGCGCGGCAGGGCGTCAGCGGCATCCTGTCGAACGGATATTATCTGGATCTGGGTTACCCGGCAGCGTATCACTACGCCGTCGATCCGCTGGGCGAAGGCGCGGCGGATCTGAGCGCGGAGGAGAAGAAGCGCGTGCTGGGCGGCGAAGCGTGCATGTGGTCGGAATTCGTGACGCCGGAGTTGCTGGACACGCGCGTCTGGCCGCGCATGGCGGCCATCGCCGAGCGCTTCTGGTCGCCGCAAAATGTGACGGACGTGGCCGACATGTACCGCAGGCTGGGCGCGGTGAGCCGCTCGCTCGATTGGCTGGGCCTGACGCACGTTTCGGAATACGAGAAGATGCTGGCGAGGCTGGCGGGCGGCGGTCCGGTGGCGCCGGTGCGCACGCTGGCCGAGGTGGTCGAGCCGGTGAAAGACTATGCGCGGGAGGACGCGCATCCTTACGACCGCTTCACGCCGTTGAACCGGCTGATCGATGCCGCGCGCCCCGACAGCGAAGCCGTACGCCGGTTTGTCGCGCTGGTGGACCGGATGGGGGCCGAGGATCTGCCGCGGATTCGCGAGTACCTGACGCTTTGGCGCGACAACCACGCGCGCCTGGCGCCGGTCATGGCGAATTCCGCGCTGCTCGCCGAAGACGCCGAGATTTCCAAGGATTTGTCGGCCATTGCGGCGGCCGGCTTGGAGGCGCTCGACAAGACGCACGATGCGGCTTGGCTTGCGGAGACGCGGGCGTTACTGGATCGCGCCAAGAAGCCGAAAGCGGAACTGCTGCTCAGCGTGGAACCGCCCATTCGCAAGCTGATCGAAGCCGCATATCGATAGTGCAGCAAGCCGGCCTGAGAGGCCGCCGCAGACCACGGGCCTGCCCCACAAATAAAAAGCGGGCGCGTTTGGGTGAAAGGGGTGAGTGCGCCCGCTTATCGTAACGGGGATTTGGCGAGAAGACGACGGTCTCTCAAGGAGGGTTACAGGGGGAAAATATCCGATTTGTAATGTTTCGCACACTTACGAAGCGATACAATCGGGAAGGATGAGGCTTTTGCTCGCGTTCTCGGTCGCTTGTGTCGCGGCGGCGCAGGTTGAGCGACCCGCGGAAAACACGCCTCTGCAGAATGCCGGCAAGCCCATGATGGTGGATTACCGTTGTGCGGAGGAAGACATCCGATTGGCCGGTTTGAGCTGCACGATCGACGATCCCTGCCCCGTATTCCTGGAGCTTGCATCGGTGGAGACGGTGGGAAATCGGATATTCGCCGCGGGTAACATTCACTCGTCCACGACTACGCTCGCGTCGGTGCTGCTGGCCAGCGACGATGGCGGCAAGACCTGGCGCGAGCCGTACGAGCGCGTCCGCCTGGCGGGCCTCGATCGCATCCAATTCATCGATTTCGAAAACGGCTGGGCAGGCGGCGAAGTGCAGCATCCGCTGCCACGCGATCCGTTCCTGCTGGCCACGACGGACGGCGGCAAGACGTGGCGGGCGCACCCCATCTTCGCGGAGCCGCAGTTCGGCTCCATCCTGCAATTCTGGTTTGGCTCGCGCAGCAACGGCGGCCTGGTGATCGATCGCGGACGGACCAGCGAATCCGGCCGCTACGAGTTGTATGAAACTCCCAATGCGGGCGAGACCTGGATGCTGCGCCAGACCAACCCGCAGCCCATTCAGATGAAGCACGCGGGCGGGACCGCGGATGCGGACTGGCGGCTGCGCGCGGATGCCGCCAGCAAGTCGTACCACATCGAGCGGCGCGTGGGCGGCGGTTGGCGCGGCATTGCCGCATTTTCGGTGTCGATCGGCGTTTGCAAGCCGCCGGAGGCGCCGGTACCGCCAGTCCCGCCGACCGATGCCGCGGCTACAGCCCCTCAAACACTGCGCTGACGGGAGTGCTGAAACCGGGCAGCACGCCGGGGTCTTCGAGAATCTGGTCTTGCTTGAATATCCTGACTTGGCCGTTCGCGTCGTGAGTTTCCACCAGGCGCGCTTCCGGGTAGACCACCCAAACGGCCTTGCAGCCGTGCTCCAGATAGAGCCCGATCTTAGTTCTCAGACGGGCGGCTGTCTCGGAAGAGACAACCTCGATCGCAAGGTCGGGCGCTCCAAGCGGCAGATCCTTGGTCACCGGCGTCAGGCGTTCGTTGCGCAGTACACTCAAGTCTGGCGCTAGGGCATCTCCCACCAGGCGATACGTAGTTTCGGCGTACAGTCGGCCGATCCGGTGTTGGCGGAGCCAAGCCGCTACGATGTCAATCAAGTTGGATTTGACGGTCTCATGCACAAATCCGGCGTACGCCATCGAAACCACCTCTCCGTGGATCAACTCCATCTTCTCGCCCTCGACCTCAGGCAGCTTCAGGAACTCCTCGACCGTCATCGGCGCCGTGGTGGTGCTCATAACTGAGATTGTACGCTAAACTCCCCGCACTGTCGCGCGCCGCTCCAGCTTGCCCCATCCCACCACGCGCCCGCGTACCGCGTAGATCAGCGACTTGGCCACTACGTAGTACATCAGCTCGCGGTAATAGATGCGCTGAAAAAACAACAGCGCCAAGCACGACGATCTTCTTGAACGCTCCATGAAAGTCGAAGACGCCGCCAGCGATGCGGGCCCAGCGCACCTCTAAAGCTCACAATCGCCGTTTCATGTTCGGCTATCTCCTTGACCGGATTATGCGGATGGAGTAGGGTGAAAGAGGATGGAACTCACCGTTCAGATTCCCGATGAGCTGGTCCATCGCATGAGTGCATCCGGCGGCGACCTCTCGCGCCGCGCCCTCGAAGCTCTGGCGCTCGAAGAATTCAAGAGCGGCCGCATCACCAAGCCTGAGCTGCGGCGGCGGCTCGGTTTTGGAACCAGGTACCGGCTCGATGGGTTTCTAAAATCCCACGACGTGTATGAAGACTACACCATGGAAGATTTTGAGCGGGACCGCGACGCTCTGAAACAATTGGGATTCTAACCGGTGCGGCTGGTCATCGCCGATACCGGGCCGATCAACTACCTGGTGCTGATCGGAAGCATCGATGTCCTTCCAGTTCTGTTCGAGAAAGTGATCCTGCCATCCGCCGTGGAAGCGGAGTTGGCCGACCCGGACGCTCCGCCGTCGGTGCGGAACTGGATTGCCGATCCGCCGGCATGGCTTGATGTCCAGGAAACGCCAGCCCGTCCATTCGGCCAAGCTTCCGTGGAAGGGCTCGATGAAGGGGAGGCGGCCGCAATCGCATTGGCCATTTCGCTCGGCGCGGACCTGGTGCGCATGGACGATCGGAAGGGTGTAATCGTGGCTCGCGGCAAGGGACTTCGTGTGACTGGAACGGTGGGCGTTCTAGATCTTGCCGCCCAACGCGGCCTCGTCAACTTTGCTCAGGCGGCCAACCGTCTCCGCCGGACAAATTTTAGGATCCCGGGAGAACTTCTTGACTCGCTGACGAAAAAGCACGCTCAGCAAGGCCGCTAAACTCCCCGCACTGTCGCGCGCCGCTCCAGCTTGCCCCAGCCCACCACGCGCCCGCGCACCGCGTAGATCAGCGACTTGGCCACCACGTAGTACATCAACTCGCGGTAATAGATGCGCTGAAAAAACAGCAGTGCCAGGTCCCAGGGCTTTTCGCCTTCCAGCCCATAAGCCAGCAGGCCGGTAAGAAGCTCCAGCACGAAGAAGCCGAGATAGAACACCAGCACGATGCGCCAGTTGCCCGCGAACAGCGCCACGATCATGGCCAACTCGGCGAAAGGCGAGAGCGCCGCCAGCAGCACCTGAAAAACCCAGATGCTGGGGAGTGCGACGAAACCGAGCGTCCCATATTTGGGAACGAACAGCGCGTCGCGGTGCTTCCAGGCGGCCTGCAAAGTCCCAAAGGCCCAACGGAAGCGCTGCTTGGCGAGCCCGCGCGTGTCTTCGGGCGCCTCGGTGAAGGCCACGGCTTGCTCTTCATAGCGGATCTGGTAGCCCTCGCGGCGAATCTTCAAGGTCAGGTCGGTATCTTCGGCCAGCGTGTCGCCGCCGAATCCGCCCAGCTCCAGGATCAGGGGTTTGCGCCAGGCGCCCACCGCACCGGGCACCACCGTGATGGCGTTCAGCAGGTCCAGCGCACGGCGATCCAGGTTGAAGCCGTAGATGTACTCGATCGACTGGAAGCGCGTGATCCAACTGTTGCGGTTGCCCACGCGCGCGTTGCCGGAGACTGCGCCCACCGCCGGATCGGCGAAGTGCCGCACCAGCTTGCCGATGGTGCCCGCGCGGAAGATGGTGTCCGCATCCAGCGCGATCAGGATGTCGTGGCGGGCATGCGCGATGGCGTTGTTCAGCGCCACCGATTTGCCGCCGTTGGGTTGCGAGAGGATTTGCACATTGGCACGATCGCCGAAGTTCCGCCGCAGGACTTCCAGCGTGGCGTCGGTCGACCCATCGTCGACGATCACCAGTTCGAGATCGTCATAGCCATTGCGCAGAATCGATTCGACCGTGCGCGCGATCACCTTCTCCTCGTTATATGCGGCGATAATCACGGAGACCGGCGGGCGGAAAGCGGCGTCGAAGCGGGCATGCCGTGCGCGCCACTTTTGCGCCAGCGCCAGAACGCCGAAAAACAGCGAACGGCCCAGCGTCAGGTAAATGGCCCACAGGAACAACATGCCCACGATCTTTTTAAACATTCCCTGTGAGTCGAAGGCGCTACCCTCGATGCGCGCCCAGCGCATCTCCACGCCGGAAGGCGCAGGCATGATCTGCGCGCGGGTCTGCCCCAGCAGTTCACTGAGCGGCACGAACCGGTAGCCTTGCGATTGCAAGCTGTCGAGGATGCGCGGCAGCGCCGCCACGGTGGCCGAGCGATCGCCGCCGGCATCGTGCAGCAGGATCACGTGGCCGGGGTCTTCGGGGGAGTGCAGTTCGCTCGAGATCTCCGACACGATCTCATCCGCGGAAACGCCTTTCTCCCAATCGCGCGGGTCGATGCGCTCCCCCACCGTCACGTAGCCGGCCTTCTGCGCGCGCAGCACCGGCAGGATTTCCTCGGGAGTCTGCGGCTGGCTGTCGGCGTTGTACGGCGGCCGGAACAGCACGGTCGAAACGCCCAGCGCGTTTTCGATGATGCGTTGGGTGGTGCTCAGTTCCAGCGCGGCGCGCTCCTCGGAAACCAGCGCGATGTTGGGATGCGTGTAAGTGTGGTTGCCGATGTCGTGGCCTTCGGCGTATTCGCGTTTCACCAAGCCGATGTTCTGGTCGGCATTAGCGCCGATGATGAAGAATGTCGCGCGCACGCCGTGGCTGCGCAGGATGTCGAGGATCTGGGGCGTGTAGCGTGGGTCCGGGCCATCGTCGAAAGTGAGGCACAGGACTTTGCCGGCCGGTCCTTTGGCATGCGTGCCGCCGCTCGATTCGATTACGTAATATGACGGCAACTGTCCGTACTGCTCGGCGTAGCGGCCATCGGCATCGCGCCAGACCCGGCGGCTGCCGTCGTGCGGCGTCTCGACGATGCGCAGGACATCGCCATCGCCGTAGGGAATCACCGATTTTTGCGCGGTCAGCACGGATAGCTGCTTGGGATCGTAATCGGCGCCGGGCCAGGTATTGGTTGCGAGCACGCTCCACAGGTCCGGATCTTCGGCGCCCAAGCGCCACAGGGCCACGCCGCGGAAGCCGCCGTCCGCCACGCCGCGCGCCTGGTTCAAGGCGGTGACCGCATCCAGGAACCAGACTTCGTGCCGCTGCCCGCCGGACTGGTAACGGTACACCGGATTGGCCATACTGGCATTCCACTCGACGGCCGAGTGGTTGGCCGCCGCCTGGGACATGACCTCGCCGAACTTAGTCTCGACGGACCCTGTGCCCCCGATGGTCCAGTCGTAGCCATAATTGCCCACGCCGATCACCATCTTCTGGGGCGGCGCGATCTGGCCCAGGCGGTCGATTTGCTTCTGGAACCAGGCTCCCGACGCAATGGGTCCGGGTTCGCCGGACTGATAGTGCTCGTCGTAGACCATGGGCACGATGTAGTCGTTGACCTGGGCCAGTTGCTTAAGGTCGTAAGCCGGGTCCTCGATGGGGACACTTTCGGTGAGCAGCAGACCACGCCGGCAAAGCGGTGTTCCGCGAGGTTGTTGTAGATGTTATCGACGAGGTCGGCACGGGCCTCGGCGTCGTGCAGGATTTTGCGCACGTCGCCGGGCTGCCAGCCATCGCGGTAGTTGGTGACCAGGGCCAGGATGGGCAGCTTGGCTTGCGCGGCGATGGCGATCACGGTGGGATCGCTCTGGTCGTCCAGATCGCCCTTGGCATTGCGCAGAAGCAGCCATTCCGGAACCAGGTGCGTGAGATGCGCGAGGTGTATGCGCAGCGAGACCATGCTGCCCGGGTCCCAGTTCACATAGAAGCCGAACACGATGGGGCTGTTGGTCTGGACGCGCGCGGCGGTCTTGGGGTGCAGCACGGGCGAGGCCGACCGCACGTACTTGATGTTGCGCGCGGCCGTGCGCAGCTTGAAGGGAACATTGCGCATGGGCCGTTCGCCGCGGATGATGGCGGGGACTTCACGCAGGTCGGGGATGTGCTCGACCGGCGGCAGGCCCAACGCCGGGATCTGCGGGTTGATCGCCATACTCAGCACGAACAGGATCAGGACGATACCGAAGAAGAGGGCGCAGGTCTGGAGGCCGCGGCGGAAGCGCTGCCAGCGCTTGCCGCTGGGATCGTGGAAGACGAAAGAGCGATGAGTATCGGGCACGGGAGGTTGGTGGGTTCTCTCTCCTATTGTAGAATCCCGCGTGAACGGAAGGCCGATTGACAATCGGCCTTGCAGGTTGGCAACCTGCCCCACAGAACAGGTGTGGAGTTGGCCCGCGGAACTGCCGATCTAATTAACGGATGGCGCTGCTGATTGTGGACGATGAGGCGAGCAACCGGGACATACTGTCCCGCCGCTTCCAGCGCGAGGGATTCGAGGTGACGCTGGCCGAAGACGGGATCCAGGCGCTGGCCTCCATCCGCAACCAAACGCCGGACCTCGTGCTGCTGGACGCCCGCATGCCGGGTATGAGCGGCATCGAAGTGCTGCAAGAGATTCGCCTGCGCCACTCCCCCACCCAGCTTCCGGTGATCATGGTGACCGCGGAGGGTCAGAGCGCCAGCATCGTGGAAGCTCTGCAAATGGGCGCCAGCGACTATATCACCAAGCCGCTGGACATGCCGGTGGCGCTGGCGCGCATCCGGACGCTGCTATCCCAAAAGGCGCTATCGGCGGCCTTGCGCGAAAGCGAGGAGCGCTACGCCCGTGCGGCGCGGGGCGCCAACGACGGCTTGTGGGACTGGGACCTGGAGAAGGGTGAGATCTATTTCTCGCCCCGCTGGAAAGAGATGCTCGGTTACCAGGACGGCGAAATCGGCCACCGGCCCGACGAATGGCAGGGCCGCGTACATCCGGACGACTTCGTGCGCTGGCAGGCGGCCGTGGCGGCGCACTGCCGGCGGGAGACTCCGCAACTGGAATGCGAACACCGTGTCCACTGCAAGGACGGCGCCTATCGCTGGATGCTGAGCCGCGGGTTGGCGGTGTGGAACGAAAGCGGCGAGGCCATCCGCATCGCTGGCTCCCAGACCGACATTACCGCGGCGAAGGTTGCCGACCCGCTGACCGGTCTACCCAACCGGCTGCTATTCATGGACCGCCTCGAGCGCCGCATCGAACTCTCCAACCTGCGCCCGGCGGGCGAATTTGCGGTCCTGCTGCTGGGTGTGGACCGCTTTAAGAATGTCAACGACAGCCTGGGACACCTGGCTGGGGACCTGTTGCTCCAGGCCCTTGCCAGACGGCTGCGGGACGGGCTGCGCGCCGCCGACACCGTGGCACGGCTGCAGGGCGACTGCGGCATCGCACGCCTGGCGGGCGATGAGTTCGCCGTGCTGCTGGATGAGATCCGGCAAGCCGGCGATGCCGTACCGGTGGCCGAGCGCATCGGCGCAGCGATCCGCGCTCCCTTCGTGCTGCAGGGGCAGGAGGTTTTCGTGACTGCCAGCATTGGGATCGCCGGTAGCGCGACCGGCTACGAACGCGCGGAGGACTTAATGCGCGACGCCGATACGGCCCTGCACTGCGCCAAAGCGGCAGGCAGAGCCCGCTACGAGATCTTCGATGCGAACATGCGTCGCCGCGCCATCACCCGTCTGCAGGTGGAAACCGACTTGCGCCGGGCTTTGGAACGTAACGAACTACGGTTGCACTACCAGCCGATTGTGAACCTTGGCACCGGCGCCATTGCGGGATTTGAAGCCCTGGTGCGCTGGCTGCATCCACTGCGCGGCCTGCTCCCGCCTTTGGAATTCATCCCCGTAGCCGAGGAGACCGGGCTGATCGTTCCGCTGGGATATTGGGTCCTCGAGCAAGCCTGCCGGGACACGCAGCGCTGGCTGGAGACGGCGCCGGGGCCCGCGCCATTGCCCGCCGGTGGTCCCCTGACCCTGCACCTGAATTTCTCCCCTGTGCAATTGGCGGAACTGAGTGCGATCGACGAAATTGAGCGCATCCTGCGGCGGAGCTGGCCGGGCAACCGCGGATTCTTACTGAGCTTCGAAATCACCGAAAGCACCATGATGCGGAATTCCGACACCGTCGCGATGCTGTTGGCGCGCCTGCGGGACATGCACATCGGCCTGGATATCGACGATTTTGGCACCGGCTACTCCTCGCTGAGCCAGTTGCAGCACTTGCCGGTCCAGACCCTCAAGATCGACCGCGCCTTTGTCAGCCGGATCGGCCTGGAGGCGGATAGCCTGGAGATCATCCGGACGATTGTGGCGCTGGCCCACAATCTGGGAATGGACGTCATTGCCGAGGGCGTGGAGACGGCGCCACAACTCGCCCAACTGAAAGCTCTCGGTTGCGAGTACGCGCAAGGCTACTACTTCGGCAAGCCCACGGACTGGGAAACCGCGTGGTCGCTGATAAACGCAGAAGACGGGAGTCAGAAGACAGAAGTCAGAAGGCAGGAGGCTGGTTGTGGGGCGGCCAATCCTGGCCGCAGCCGCCTTTCAGGCGGCCAAGACGGCTAACTAAAAGCCGTCCCCAAAGGGGATCCCAGGGCAGAATTGCCCGCCCCACATTTCGTGGCGGAATCGGTGGTCCTGAGAAGTCACATCCACGTTCAATCCGGCGTTGCCGGTGGCTGGGCTGACTCCTGACTTGCAGTCTTGTTTCCCGTATCCCTCCGCGGCGCCCCAGCATCCATTAAGCTGGTCCCAGGAGGATTCATGAAACGTAACGCATCGGCCGTCTGGCAAGGCGATCTCAAACAAGGCAAGGGAGCCGTATCAACCGCCAGCGGCGTGCTTTCCAATACGCAATACTCGTTCGCGACGCGCTTTGAAGATGGCGTTGGAACCAATCCGGAGGAACTGCTGGCCGCCGCGCACGCGGGCTGCTTCGCCATGGCGTTGTCCGGGCAACTGGGCGCCGCGGGCCTGACCGCCGATCGCATCGAAGTCACCGCCACCGTCTCGCTGGAGAAGACCGAAAGCGGCTTCGCCATAACCGAAAGCCACCTAGGCCGCCTTCGATACGGCAGCAGGCAACGCCAAGGCCGGCTGCCCAGTCTCCAAACTGTTCAATACGAAAATCACGTTGAACGCCGCGCTGGAATCGTAGCGGAAGGCCGATTGACAATCGGCCTGCAGGTTACCAACCTGCCCCACTCAGTGAGCGATCGGCTGTGATTCGCTCAGAAGGGGCTGCGTGTCGGTCTCGTGCCGGTGGAAGAGTGCGTGTTTCACATCCGGCCAGAATTCCTTCATGACCTGCGAGAAGGCGTCCGTGGCGCAGGCGATCCCCAGCCTCTGGATGTTGTCGGACACGGTTCGCGTATCCGGATAGTAGGCGTTCGATATGGCGACGGCCGCCCCGTTCCCGAGCCATTCCGAGGCATTGAATTGCTGCCCCCCGCTGTCGGTGCGGCTGACGAAAATCCGCGACGCCGCGTATCCCGCCCGGTACAGCACGCCACCGCGTTTGCTGCCGATCCGGAAATAGCGCGGATCCTGGTGCAGCAGGGTCGGCATAAAGCTCTCCGTCATCATGTTGCCGATGATCTGGTCGCCGAGGGCCGTGCCGTATCGCCGCGCGTAACCTTTCATCCCCTGCCCGAACGACGGGTTCTGGTTTTCGAGTTGGTAGAGGGCCGCGAAAAGTCCCCCTACCGGATAGACCGGCCAATCGAACGAGTCCTTCAAGCCAATAAGGAGCTTCTGACGGGGAGTGATCTCTTGAAACGGCACGTTGCCATCCGTGGTCCGGTAGTTGGGAAACACTCCGAAGACGCGCTTGTCCTGCCAGGGCTAAAGCAAAAAAGCCGGATAGCAGGCGCCGGGATCGGCGGAGGCGTATTAGCATGAATAAGGGTATCCTGGTAAAACTCCGGACGTACAGCGTTAAGGGCTACCTCTTGTGATGCAATTGGCGGCCGGATGGTTACGGCTACCGTCCTAGCAGGATGCTGAAAAAGGCTCTCACAGGCTGAAGCCTGTATTACTAAACTCTGAAATCTTTGCGCGCCGCGACGATTCTGGTCATGCTGCTTTGCCTAGCTGATTCAGTTGATGGACACTGGTCCTGGCGGTTG
>JBEKPZ010000159.1:0-16847 GCA_049520215.1 Bryobacteraceae bacterium
CTCTCGGCGGCGGCGGCGCTCGCTGGCGCCGGGTTCCGGGTCCAGGTGTTCGAGGCGCGCCCGTTTCTGGGCGGCCGCGCGACTTCGTTTCCCCTGGCGCCCGGCGACGATTCCGTCATGATCGATAACTGCCAGCACGTGCTGCTGCGCTGCTGCGTCAACTTGCTGGATTTCTACGGGCGGCTGGGCGTGCGCGACCGCATCCGCTTCTATCGCGAGTTCTACTTCATCGAACCCGGCGGCCGCATCTCCACGCTGCGCCGCGGCGCGCTGCCCGCTCCTCTGCATTTCACCGGATCGTTCCTGCGCCTGCGCTTCCTTGAAACCGGCGACAAGCTGGCCATCGCGCGCGGGTTGCTGGCGCTGCGGCGCGAGCGCACCCGCCGCGACGATCTGGATCGCATCACCATGCTCGACTGGCTGCGCGAGAAACGGCAGACGCCGCGCGCCATCGAGCGCTTCTGGCAGCAGGTGCTGGTTAGCGCCATCAATGAGGATATCGGCCGCATGGCCGCCCGCCACGGATTTCAGGTTTTCTGGCTCGGGTTCCTGGCGCGCGCCGAGGGATACGAGATGGGGGTGCCCGCCATCCCGTTGGGGGAACTCTACCGCGCGGAACTTTGGCAGGCGGCCGGCGATGTCTCGCTGCGGCTGCGCACGCCCGTCGAACGTATCGATCGGGATGGCATCACCGCCGGCGGTGAGCGTCACGCGGCCGATTACTATATCTGCGCCCTGCCTTTCGAACGCCTGCCGGCGCTGGGTCTGCCCGCGCCCGCTTTCGAGCATTCCCCGATTACGGGCATTCATCTGTGGTTCGATCGCGCGGTGACCGACCTGCCGCACGCCACGCTGCTCGACCGCACGGTGCAATGGATGTTCAACAAATCGGAAGGCCGCTACGTGCAGCTTGTAGTGAGCGCTTCGCGCGAACTGGCGGCCCGGAGCCGCGCTGATATTATCGCGTTGGCGGTCAAGGAACTGGGCGAATTCTTTCCCCGCGCGCGCGCGGCGCGCCTGGAAAAGGCGCACGTGATTAAAGAACTGCGCGCGACCTTCTCGGCCGCACCGGGGACCGAAGCCCTGCGGCCGCCGCCGGAGACCAGCCGTCCGGATCTGTTTCTGGCCGGCGATTGGACGCGCTCGGGCTGGCCCGCCACCATGGAAGGCGCCGTCCGCAGCGGATATCTCGCCGCCGAGGGAGTGGCGCGCGCCAGCGGCCGGCCGGCGCGCTTTCTGCTGCCGGATATCGCGTAAAGCGGCATGTCATAATCGAAGCATGCGTTCCCGTTTTGCGCTTCCGACAGCAGTGCTCCTCTGCGCGTTCGCAGCCGGGGCCAAATCGCCAGTGACCAGGATCGATGTGCTGGTCACTTCGATGGAGGGCGTGCCTGTCGAGCACGCCGAGGTGGCGGTCAAGCTGGTGAAGGGCGAGAAACCGCGCACCTACTGGAGGCTGCGCACGCACGAGGACGGCATCGCGAAAACGCCCGCCGAGACGCAGATCCCGCAGGGCTCCATTCTCGTGGAGGTGAACGCCGCCGAGTTTGCGCCCTTTAGCCAGACGTTCGAGGTGCATGAAGACAAAAAGACTATCGAGGTGAAACTGATTTCGGCGATGACCAAGCTCAATGTGCACGTCACTACGCAGGGCGGCAAGCCCATCGACCACGCCGACGTAGTGGTGAAGTTCGTGTCGGGCCGCTCCGTGATCGAGTTGGGCAGGAAAATCACCACAAGCTGGGAGATGCGTACGAATCAGGAAGGCGTCGCGAAAGTACCGGAGCTGCCGCAGGGCACCATTCTGATCCAGGTGATCGCGACGGGTTATCAGACCTTCGGCCAGACGTTTGAGGTGAATGAGCTCGCCAAGACCATCGACGTGAAGCTGAACTCGCCCCAGGAACAATACTCGGCGCATTGACGCAAACTGCGGTCCAACTGGCCGATAAGGTAAACAGGAGGCGCATTATGGCCAGTTCCATAAGTCCCCTGAGTTATTTAGATACAAGCGCCTACCAGAGCCTGCCCCCGACTTCGTCTACCGCTAGCGCGGCCGGCGCGAGCGCCGGGGTCAGCGCGACGGCGGAAGTGCAGGCGCTGCAGCAGCAGGGCAATTTTCAAGCCTTTCTGAGCGATTCGATGGCAGCCGCGCTGTTGCAGCCGGCCGATGGCGCCAGCAGCGGCACGGCCGCCAACACCCTCATCGACAATATGTTGCAGCAGGTGCTGGGAGCTTATCAGACGCAAAGCGCGAGTTCGAATGCCGGCGGTACCAGCGTGCTGGGATAAGCGTCCTTGTGGGGCGGGCGTCCGCGCCTGCGGCGGGTCTCCAGACCCGCCCTTTTCCAAGCGGCGACAGGGGGACCGCCCCACGATAAACGCGGCATCACACGCTGAAGCCTGTGCCAGCAAGGACCTCGCGGGCGGCCGCCACCACGGTGGCCGGCAGAAACCCGAATTTCTTCTGTACTTCTTTCAATGGCGCGGACGCGCCGAACGTGTGCATACCGATCGTGCGCCCGCGCGGACCGACGTAACGGTCCCATCCCAGAACGGATGCCTGCTCCACAGAAACGCGCGCCGTTACCGCCGGCGGCAGGACCGCCTCGCGATACTCCCGCGGCTGCCGTTCAAACAGTTCCCAACTCGGCATACTCACCACGCGCGCCTTCACGCCCTCCGCCGTGAGCTGTTCATAGGCCTGCACGCATAAAGACACTTCACTGCCGGTCCCGAGCAACAGCACGTCGGGCTTGCCGTCGGGCGCGTCGGCGAGAACGTAAGCGCCTTTCTCCACGCCCGATGCCGCCGCATACTTCGTGCGATCGAGCGTCGGCACCGCCTGCCGCGTCAGGATCAGCGCCACCGGTTGATGGCGCTGTTTCATGGTGAACCGCCAGCACTCCACTACTTCGTTGGCGTCCGCGGGCCGCAGCGTGACCAGCCCGGGCACCGCGCGCAGCGAGGCAAGTTGCTCGATAGGCTGGTGCGTGGGGCCGTCTTCGCCCACGCCGATCGAATCGTGGGTGAAGATGTGGATCACCGGCAGATCCATGATGGCGGCCAGCCGGATGGGCGGCTTCATGTAATCGCTGAAAATCAGGAACGTGGAGCCGAAAGCCCGGATCTTGGAAAGCGACAACCCGTTCACGATAGCGCCCATGGCGTGCTCGCGAATGCCGAAGTGCATGTTGCGTCCGCCGCGATCGTCGGCTTCGAAGTCGCCGGCGCCTTCGAAGGTGAGGCGCGTCTTGGTGGAAGGGAATAGGTCCGCCGCGCCGCCCATCAGCCATGGAATGTTCCAGGCGATCTTGTTTTCCACCCGGCCGGACGAGTCGCGCGTGGCCAAGCCCTTGGCATCGGCCGGGAAGGTGGGCAAATCGTTGTCCCAGCCTTCCGGAAGCTGCCGGTGCAGCATGCTGTCGAGCTGGCCGGCCAGGTCCGCATGTTCGGCCTTGTATTCCTCGAAGCGGGCCATCCAGGCGTCGCGCAACTGCTGGCCGCGCTCGCCCATCCCCGCGCGTAAATGTTCGCGCACACCTTCGGGGACCAGGAATTTAGCGTCTTCGGGCCAGCCGTAAGCGCGCTTGGCGAGGCGCACTTCCTCTTCTCCCAGCGGCTCGCCGTGCGCTCCGCTGGTGTCCTGTTTGTGCGGCGCACCGTAGGCGATATGGCTGTCCACGATGATCAGGGTAGGCCGGTCGCTGGTGCTCTGGAACACGTTCAGCGCACGCTCCAGCATCTCCAGATCGTTGGCGTCGCTGACCCGCGTGACATTCCAGCCATAACCGATGAAGCGGAGGGCCACGTCCTCGCTGAACGCCAGCGCGGTGTGGCCTTCGATGGTGATCTTGTTGTTGTCGTAAATCCAGCAGAGATTGGAAAGGCGATGGTGGCCAGCCAGCGACGCGGATTCCCCGCTGACGCCCTCCATCATGTCGCCATCGCCGCAAATGGCGTAGACGTCGTAATCGAACATATCGAAGCCGGGGCGGTTGAAATGCTTCGCCATCCACCAGCGCGCCATAGCCATACCCACGCTATTGCCGACGCCCTGACCCAGCGGACCGGTGGTGGTTTCGACGCCCGACGTCCAGCGGTACTCGGGGTGGCCGGGACAGCGGCTGTCGAGCTGCCGGAAACGCTCAATGTCTTCGAGCTTTACGGCCAGTTCGCCCAGTGTTTCGTATTGCGGGTTGACCGCCTTCACGCCGCAGAGATGCAGCAGCGAATAAAGCAGCATGGAGGCGTGGCCGTTGGAGAGCACGAATCGGTCGCGGTTGGGCCAAATGGGATCTTCGGGATCGAAGCGCAGGAAATGCTGCCACACCGTGTAGGCTACCGGCGCCAGCGCCATGGGTGCGCCCGGATGTCCGGAATTGGCTTGCTGCACCGCGTCTATGGAGAGGGTGCGAATGGTGTTGATCGTAAGCTGGTCTAGTTGCTCGTTGGTCATGAGGTCGCTCCGCGGGCCGAATTTTCATGATACCGTGGCGCTCGCCGGGTTGGAGGGCGGCCAATCTCGGCCCCCCTCCAGATCCAGCCGCGCTGCCCGTCACGATTTCGGGTACACTGGTCCTTTAAGCCAACTCAAAGAGGTGTGTCCATGCCCGACAATCAAGATTCCGTCAATCGCAGAGATTTCATGGTCAAGACCGCCGTGGTGACCGGCGCGCTCGGGGCCGCCAGAGAGATGTTCGCCAAACCCGCTAAAGCGGCGGCCACTGGAAAGGTCATTGGCGCCAACGACCGCATCAACGTAGGGATCATCGGCGTCGGCGGACGCGGCTCCTATTTGGCCGGCCAGTATGCCACCATCGGCGAGCGCACCGGCGCCTGCAAGATCGTGGCCGTGGCCGACGTCTACGAAAAGCGCAAGAGACAGGCCGCCGAGAAGCACAAGTGCGACGGCTATCTGGACTACCGCGAGATTATCAACCGCGCGGATATCGATGCCGTGGTGGTGGCCACCCCCGATCACTGGCATGCCCCCATCGCGCTGGAGGCTCTGGACCATGGCAAGGACGTATATCTCGAAAAGCCCATGTGCCACACCATCGAGGAGGCCCGGCACCTTTCCCAAACCGTGAAGGAGACCAAGCGCGTGCTGCAGGTCGGCTCGCAGACCACCTCGGCATTGCAGTGGCACCTGGCCAAGAAGTACATCGCCGACGGCGCCATCGGCAAGATGATCATGAGCCAGGGTTCCTATCACCGCAACTCGAAATTCGATGCGGCCAATCGCCGCGACAATGAAGGCGAGTGGAACTGGGAGATCGACAAGGACGCCGGCCCCGACGGCAAAGGCGACAACTACATCGATTGGAAGATGTGGCTGGGCAAAGCGCCGAAGCGCAACTTCGACGCCGACCGCTTCTTCCGTTTCCGCAAGTACTGGGATTACTCCGGCGGCATCGCAACCGACTTGTTCTTCCACGTAGTGGCGCCGCTGAACATCTGCTGGTCCGAGCCGCAATTCCCCACCCGGGTGACGGCCAGCGGCGGCATTTACATATTCAAAGACGAACGCGAAGTGCCGGACACCTTCCATCTGATGGCGGAATTCCCGCAGGGCCATTCGCTGGTGCTGAGTTCCAGCATGGCGAACTCCCACCATATCCCGGGTCTGATCCGCGGCCACGAGGGCACCATCGTCATGGTGGACCACGGCATGTTCGAGGGCCACACCGACCACATCACGCTGCTTCCCGAGCGCCGGGTGATCGACGACGCCTACAAGGCCAAGTTCGGCGACGATGCGGAGACCAGGATTCCGGTCGAGCAGAAGAACGAAATGGTGGCCCACATCACCAACTTCCTGGATTGCATGCGCACGCGCGAGAAACCTACGCTGGATGTAGACACGGGCTACCACGCCCAGGTCACCATCTCCATGGCGGTGCAGTCGTACCGCGAAGGGCGCGTCCTATACTGGGACGATAAGAACCAGAAAGTGGTTAACAAACCGGTTAAGGCGTAGCCCCGCCGGCCCGCAAAATCTGGCAGTATAGGAAGAATGAAAACGCTGATCTGTATTCTTCCTCTGACCTTGGCCGTCGCACCTGTATTCGCGGCGAGCCTCACCCAAGCCGAGCGCGACCGCGCCATTGCCGAGCTGACCGCCAGCCGCCAGCAGTTCCTGGATTCGGTGACCGGCCTTTCCGCGGCGCAATGGAACTTCAAGCCCGACGAAAAGACCTGGTCGGTGGCCGAATGCGCGGAGCACATCGCCCTCAGCGAGGATCTGATCTTCGGCAGCGTTACCAAGATCGTGCAAGCGCCCGCCGCCCCGGACCAGAAATCGGCGGTGACGGACGACTTCATCCTGAAGGCCGTCGTGGATCGCTCGCATAAATTCCAGGCGCCCGAGCAGCTTCGACCCAAGCAGACGTTCGCCACGCCGCAGGAGAGCATCGAACATTTCAAGCAGAGCCGCGAGCGCACCATCGCCTACGTGCGCGATACGCAGGACGACTTGCGCGGCCACTTCTTCGATCATCCGGTGCTGAAGACCATGGACGGCTATCAGTGGATTCTGCTGCTTTCCGCCCATAGCCAGCGCCATACGGCGCAGCTAAACGAAGTGAAGGCCAACGCGAATTTCCCGAAGGAATAGAGGCAGGCGGGTCTGGAGACCCGCTGCAGGCGTGGACGCCCGCCCTACTTTCTAAGCCGTATACAGAAAGCTCTCGACCTCGTCGATGCGCTTGTCCGCGTCGCCGTAGCCAATCTCGATCAGTTCCTTGGTGTACTTCGACGTGAACAACAAATAGCTCATCAGATCGGCGCACGAAGCCGCGTCCCGCCCCAGGCTATTGATGAAGTACTGGATCAGATACGGCATGTCCTTCTGGTGCCGCTCGGCCACTTGGGACAGATTGACGGAAGGCGTGAGGGCCAGCACCTTGAGAGGACGCATCTTCTCGCACGCCTCCGTGCCCGGCTGTCCGATGTGGCCATCGCTGAGCAACTGATTCAGCCGCTCCAGATGCTCGATGTCCGTCGCCAGATGATCCAGAAACATGACATTGAAAAGCACTCCCATGATCTGCGCCAGTGAAGGATCTCTGTGATCCGTGGCTTCTTCCTGATGTTCCAGACTTTCGCCGCGCGCGCCGATCGCCACGATCCTTTTCGCCCCCAGGCGCACCACCGGGCTGAGAGGCTGCTGCAGGCGGATGCAGCCATCGCCGAAGAAGGCCGTCCCCAGCGCCGTTTGCAGCTTCACCGGTCGGAAGACCAAAGGGATCGCCGCCGACGCGCAAATATGATCGACCGTAATCTTGGTCGCCAGCGTCACTCGCCGGCTCCTGTTCCACATCGGATGCCCTTTTTTCCCTTGAATGAACAGGTAGCTTTTCCCCGAGTTGTAGTTGGTCGCGGAAACCGCCAGGGCGTACAGAAACCCGCCTTTGATGTTGGCTTCGATGCGATCGCAATCCAGGTGCTTCTTGAGAAAATGATTCAAGGGCGCCGCATCTAACAGGGAATGGGCGTTACCGCCTCCCGCAATTCCTCCAAACGAGAGGTCCATGATCCAGGTAAGAGAATTCTGCGCCTGCGTCAGGACATCGCAGCGAAAAACGTCCGAAGGTTTGAGGTTGGACCAGAGCCGCGCCAGCGTTTCGGTGGTTGACGCGAAATCGTAGCTGCCCGCGGCCAGGGCGCCGCCATTGATCGCGCCGGCTGAAGTGCCTCCGATGATGGCGAACGGATTGCCTTGCGCGCGAATCCGCTTGATCTCTCCAATGCGCTCCAGGACGCCCGCCTGGTAGGCGCCGCGCGCCCCTCCGCCGGTCATCACCAGACCCAGCGACTTGTCCATTTCCCCGGACTCCGATCGGCCGTGCCGAACAGAAGATTATATCATTCGCGGGCTGCCATAGCAGCGATTCAGGCCTTATAGCCTTATAAAGGCGTGCGACACAAAAGTGGAGAGGCGTTAAAAACTCAAAGAAAGCCGCAAGATCCTTGCATACCCGTACTGCAGGCCGCTCGGTGAGCCACGCCGGGCGAGGGGACACGCGCTTCCCGGCCGCACACTTCGTTCGTCCGCTCAGGAAAACTCCCGTCTGGCTCGTTTTTATCGGCGTTCATCGGCGTTCATCGGCGGCCAATATGGGGTTTTCGTATTCGCGTTGGACCGGGGAAAAGCACATATGGCCGCCGATGAACGCCGATAACCCTGATCCGGCGGCTCAAGTGCGTTGCCGGAATCTCCACTTTTATGTCGCGCACCCGCCTTATAGTCCCCAAGATCCATTCGTCGCGTCCTTGCGGCCCCCAGCCCCACCAACCAGCCCCCTCTTCTGTGATACGGTAGAGTTTCGTTCCGTACTGGAGGCAAATAATGTCGATGGAGGCCCTTGGCCTGATCGAAACGAAGGGACTGACCGGCGCAATCGAAGCGGCCGACGCCATGGTAAAAACGGCCAACGTGGTCCTCACCGGCAAGGAATTCATCGGCGCCGGATACGTTGTGGTCAGCGTGCGCGGCGACGTGGGTGCCGTTAAGGCCGCCACCGACGCGGGCGCAGCCGCCGCCCGGCGCGTCGGCGAACTGGTGGCCGTGCATGTCATCCCGCGCCCGCATGAGGAGACCGAAAAGGTGCTGCCTGGCGCTGGGCCGGTCAAGAAATCTCTCGGCTGATGCTCGAAGACAAAGACCTCGTCTCCATTCAAGAGGTCCGCACCAAGGTGGAGAAGGCCTACGCCGCCTGGCAGAAGTACCGCGCGTACAACCAGGCGCAGGTGGATGCGATCGTGGAACGCATGGCCGCCGCGGGCCGCGCCAACGCCGAACGTCTGGCCGCCATGGCGGTCGAAGAAACCGGCTACGGCAACGTTAAAGACAAGATCGCCAAGAACCTGCTGAACGCGGACCTGCTGCCGCGCAAGATGCGTGGCATGCGCACCATCGGGATGCTGCGCGAGATTCCCGAAGAGCGCATCGTCGAGTATGCCGTCCCGGTGGGCGTAGTGGCCGCCATCCTGCCCACCACCAACCCCACCTCCACCGCCATTTTCAAGATTCTGATTTCGCTCAAAGCCGGCAACGCCATCGTGCTCAGCCCGCACCCGCGCGCCGTGCGCTCCACCTGCGCCACCGCCGACCTGCTGTATCGCGCGGCGCTCGAAGCCGGCGCGCCCGAGGATATCGTGCAGTGCCTGGGGTACGCCAGCCTGGACGGCACCAACGCCCTCATGCGCCACGAGCGCACCGGCGTGATTCTCTCCACCGGCGGACACGGCATCGTGCGCGCGGCTTACTCCAGCGGCAAGCCCGCATTCGGCGTGGGGCCGGGCAACGTGCCGGTGCTGATCGAGCGCACCGCCGCCATCCCCGAAGCCATCGCCAAAGTCATCGAAGGCAAGTCGTTCGACTACGGCACGGTCTGCTCCAGCGAGCAGGCCATCGTGGTGGAAGATGTGCTGAAGGACCGCGTGCTGGCCGAGTTGAAGGCCGGCAAAGCGCACTTCTGCAACGCCGAACAGAAGCAGGCGCTGGGCCGCCTGCTGGTGACGCCGAACTGGACCATCAATCCCGCGTGCGTGGGACAAGCGCCCACCAAGATCGCCAACATGGCGGGGTTCACGGTTCCGCTGGAGACCTCCATTCTTGTCGTCGAATTGGATGGCGTCGGCAAGCAGCATCCGCTTTCCATGGAGAAGCTTTCGCCCGTGTTGGCAGTGTACTGGGTGAAAGATTTCGCCTCCGGGATGAACATTTGCGAGAGCCTGCTGCGCTTCGGCGGGCTGGGACACACTTGCGCGATCTACTCCACCGACGACGCGCGCATTCGCGAATACGCGCAGCGCATGCCGGCCAATCGCGTACTGGTGAATACGCCGACGCCGCAAGGTTCCACCGGCATCACCACCAATGTGTTCCCTTCCATGACGCTGGGCTGCGGCGCGGCGGCGGGCAATATCACTAGCGACAACGTGGGGCCGCAGCACCTCTTTAACATCAAGCGGCTGGCATACGCCGTGCGCACACCGGCCGAGGCGTTTGAGACTCCGGCGGGGAAGGTCCCCGCGGCCGGCACCGCCACGGACGTCGTGGATAGATTCCTGGCGCGCCGGGGCGCGAGTAGCCAGACCACTAGTGGGGCAGACGATCGTTTTGCGTCGTCTGCCGTAACTGAGCCCGAGCGGCAGACCACGAAACGCGATGCTCCGCCCCACTCTTCCTGCCCCGCCTGCGAGACACCCGCGCCAGCCCCCGCCCCCCCCAAACCGCAGATCGTGGACTTCGTCTGCGAGGAGGATGTGCGTACCGCCATCAAGCAATCCCGAAAGATTTACATCGGGCCCAAGACGATCGTGACTCCATCGGCGCGCGATTTAGCCTCACCCTCTGATATCCTGGTGTTGGCTTAAGCGCAAAGAAGGACTTATGGACCTGAATCTGGACACGTTGAAGCAGGAAATCCTCGGGTACCTCGAGCAGTCGGAATTTGCCGTCTTCCGCAGCGCTCCGGGCGGGTTGGAAGGCCTGCCTATCGTGCCCTGGGACGTGGAACGTTACCCCGATTACCAGATGTTCCTGGACACCGCGCGCAAGACCGGCGCTAAGATGATTCTGTTCGCCTCGCGCGAGTTCGACGCCCCGGAAATCGACGAAGCCGTCGAGGAACTCGACGACTGCGATTTGAGCCGCGAAGAACGCCGCGACCTGCAAGCCCGGCTGCGCGAGCTGCGCGTACACGAAGGCGTGACCTGCTCGCTGGAACTGGCCTTCGATCACCATGCACGCATGTACGTGTATGAAATCCGCCCCGACTGGTACGACGAATTCTTGAGCATCGGCGACGAAATCGCCGTGCATCTGCCAGCCAACGAAACAGAACAGGAAGACGACGGCTCCTTCGGCTATTTTTCGAATAACTGACGCGCCGCATTGCCCATGCAGGCTCGCTGGCTGATTCCCGAAGGCAACCCGCAGGAAGCCCAGGCGTTGGCCGCGGCGCTGGGTATCCGCCTGCCCGCCGCGCGCGTTCTGCTGGCCCGTGAGTTGGGCGATCCGGAAGCCGCGCGCCGCTTCCTCCATCCATCGCTCGCCGATCTGCATCCCCCCGGCGCGTTGCGCGGCATGCAAGAGGCTGTCGCGCGACTGCGCCGGGCGATCGCCGGCGGCGAGCAAATCCTGATCTACGGCGATTACGACGTGGACGGAACCACCTCCGTGGTCATCCTGAAAAAAGCCATCGAAATGGCTGGCGGCGCGGCAGCTTTCTTCATCCCGCACCGACTGCGCGACGGCTACGGGATGCGTACCGACGTGGTGGAAAAGGCCGCCGCCGAGGGCGTCAAGCTGATCGTCAGCGTGGACACCGGCATTCGCGCGGCGGAGGTCGTGCGGCGCGCCAACGAGTTGTCGATCGACGTGATCGTCACCGACCACCATCTGCCCGAAGCCGAACTGCCGCCGGCGCTGGCCGTGCTAAACCCCAACCGGCCGGATTGCGCTTATCCCGACAAGAACTTGTGTGGCGTGGGTGTGGCGTTCAAGCTGGTGCAGGCATTGCTCGCCTCGCTCGAGTGGCCGCCCGGTAAACTGCAGCGGGTCATCGAATCGTTTCTGAAGCTGGTGGCCATCGGCACGGTCGCTGACGTCGTGCCGCTGATGGGCGAGAACCGCATCATCGTAAAGCACGGGCTGAGCGGCCTGGGCGACGTGCGTAATCCGGGGCTGCGCGCGCTGCTGGACGTGGCCGGCTTTACCGGTGGCCGCGTGCCGTCCGCCACCAGCGTGGCTTTCCGCATCGCGCCGCGCATTAACGCCGCTGGGCGAATGGATACGGCCAACGCCGTGATCGAAATGTTCCTCACCGCCGATCCCGCGCGGGCGCGTGTGCTGGCCGAACAACTGCACACGCTGAATGGCGAGCGCCGGCAGGCGGAAGCCGAAGTCACCCAGCAGATCGTGGAGGAGTGCGAGCGCGTGCCGATCGAAGATGGGCAGCGCGCGCTGGTATTCGCGGCGGACAACTGGCATCGCGGAGTATTGGGTATTGTGGCCTCGCGCCTGGTGACGCGCTTCCACCGGCCGGTCTTCGTGCTCAGCCGCGACCCGGAGGATGGCCGGACGCAGGGTTCCGGACGCAGCATCCCGCCGTTCCATCTGCTGCAGGCGCTGGAGGCCATGCCGGAATTGTTCGAGCGTTTCGGAGGGCACCGGCAAGCAGCGGGGGTGACGCTGGCTTCCGATAAGGTCGACGAGTTCCGCGCGCGCTTCAACGAGTACGCCGCCGCGCGGCTGACGCTCGCGGATCTCGCGCCGCAGTTGGAGATCGACGCCGTGCTGGAATTGCGCGAGATCGACGACCGCAGCGTGGCGGAAGTGCTCCGCCTGGCGCCCTTCGGCTGCGGCAATCCCGCGCCGCTGTTCGCCGCGCTGGGCGCGGAGGTGGCCGGTCCGCCTGTGGTGATGAAGGAAAAGCACCTGCGCCTGATGCTGCGGCAGAACGGGCGCACCCTGATGGTGAAAGCCTGGAACTTCGTCGAACGCGTGGCGGAGTTGCAGGCCGGCGCGCGCGTGGATGTGGCCTTCACCCTCGAGGACGACGCTTACTCCGCCGCGCGCGATTTGCCGCCGTGGAGCGCCGTGCTGCGAGATGTTCGGCCGGCAACGCGTTAATCGATTAATTGACAAACCTTTTAAATCTCCATGACACAAGTAACGATTGTATCTGGTTAAATGGCATCACCTGCGCGAGCGTTTCCAAACGTCCACTTACTTATAGTAATAGTCACTTCTTGTCAGACGACGTAGTGACCCGTAAATGTGACTGTCGTCACTTGAAATCAGCGCCTTCACGTTGTACTTAAGGTCACTGTACTTGCACAGAGTTCACATGTGTTCCTACCACTGTGCGCTTATCTTGAAGACAGAGGACTCAAAAGATGATCGGTATCAATACGAAAGCTCGATTGGTTTGCATTGCAGTTGCGTTTGTGGCGGCGGTGTCCGCACAGGCCGGCGCCTGGGCTCCACCCGTGGCGCTCAGCACGGGCGGTCAGGGTTTTGAAGCAGCCGTCGCCATAGATGAAAATGGCAACTCGGTGGCGCTCTGGGATGAGATCACAACCTTGGACCAGCTCTGGTCACGCTCGAAACCGCGCGGCGGCAGTTGGGGGTCCGTGACGGAGGTCTCCCCCGCACTCCAGACAAACTCCCCTCTTCCGGTTGTGCGGATCAGCGCGGCAGGATTCGCAACAGCGGTATGGAGCGATAATAGCGGCGTCTGGACAGCCGATCGCCCGGCCGCTTCGAACTGGAATCCCGCTCAGCTTCTCATCCCCGGCGCGTCCAATCCTATTTTCGTAATGAACTCGCAAGGCGCGGGGGCGATCGCCTGGACTGTGGGAAACCCCCCGGGCAGCGGCAGCTCGGTATTGGCCGTAGTGCGGCCTGCTGGGGGCGTCTGGACTTCTCAACAGACGGTCGCCAGCGGTACATTTGTTGCCGCCGATCACGCAGGGATCGGCGACAATGGTGCGGTGATCGTGACCTGGGAAACCTACAATTTGGTTTGCAAGAAACATTATTGTACGCAGAACAGCTTTGTTCTGCATGCCTCCCGGCAAAATGCGGGTACCGGCGCCTGGGTGGACTCGGGCGCGCTATTGGGGCCTGACGGCGCCACGCATGACGCGCGCGTCGCGCTGGATTTGGCCGGGGGTGCGATGCTGGTGGCTCTGAACAGTTCCGCCGCCTACACTTCCGCCACACAGGGCGTCTCCGGCGGCGCTTGGAGCGCGCTCAAAACGATTGTGGCTCCGCAAGGCATCGTGCTCACTACCGATCTGGCGAGTGACGATGCGGGGCAGGCGACGCTGGTCTACGAGGTCATCGGTTTCTCCACTTCGCAGGTGTTCGCGGTCAGCGGCGCCATTAGCAATAACGTGTGGTCGGCGCCCGTGGTTTTGTCCGGCAGCGACACCAGTGTCGGATCGGTGTACTTTGCTGTCGCTCCGGGCGGCCCGGCACTGACCGTTTGGGTGACGGGCAGCGCGACTCCGCAGATCCATGCCGTCGTCAGAGCCACCGGTACGGGGACCTGGGGCAGCCCGGTCACTGTCTCCGGACCGGGCAGCGAACTCGCGCCGGAAGCCGCCGCAGTGAGTTCCGCGGGAAGCGCCATCGTCGTTTATTCCGCCTACGACACCGCCGGCGTGCACACTGAGTACGCGACAAGTTATACGCCTTAGACGAGGCGCTTTGGCGCGGGCCGGCGGGCCGATGCGCAAATAATTGACAAACGTTTTTTGGGCGAGAAACTACTATGTCCACAACGAGCACGCTAGCCGAACATAATGAGGATGTCATGTCGACGCGTAAAAAGCAGGGATTGACTTATGGACTGCTCTTGGGGGTGGTGTTGGCCGCCTTCGGTCCCTTGGAGATCTTGAGTTCGACGGCCTTTGCCGGTGAAAACCCCGTACCCATGATCAACCAGCCCCTGGTGCCCGACGCCATTGCGCCGGGCGGGGCGGGATTCATCCTGGTGGTGCATGGCACGGGCTTCGTCTCGGGCGCGGTGGTGAACTGGAACGACAGTTCGCTCGCGACCACTTTCGTCAAGGACTCACAGTTAACGGCCACAGTGCCGGCTTCGGACATCGCCGCGGCTAGCACAGCCTCGGTGACCGTGGTGAACCCGAGTCCAGGCGGGGGCACGTCGAATGTGATGTTCTTCGCGGTTACTCCCTCTAGTTCCTCGATCGCACTGAGTGCCCCGTCGGCCTTCGGCGCCGGGACCGACCCCGACTCGGCGGCGGCGGGAGATTTTAACGGGGACGGCAAGCTGGACCTGGCCGTAGCGAACGAGGGCAGCAATAACGTCAGCATACTCTTGGGAAAAAGCGACGGAACCTTCCAGGCTGCCGTCGACTACGGCGCCGGGTCAAATCCCAGCTCGGTGGCGGTGGGGGATTTTAGGGACGACGGCAAGCTGGACCTGGTGGTGGCGAACGATGGGAGCGATAACGTCAGCATCCTCTTGGGCAACGGCGACGGGACGTTCCAGGCCGCCGTGAACTACGGCGTGGGGTCGGCGCCGACGTCGGTGGCGGTGGGAGATTTCAACGGGGACGGTAAGCTGGACTTAGCCGTTGTGAACGAGCTCAGCAACAACTTCAGCATACTTTTGGGGAACGGCGATGGGACGTTCCAAGCTGCCGTGAACTACGGCGCCGGGTTGTCGCTGTTCTCGGTGGCGGTGGGAGATTTTAACGGGGACGGTAAGCTGGACCTGGCGGTCGCGAGTGGGGGCAGCGACTACGTCAGCGTGCTCTTGGGCAACGGCGATGGGACGTTCAAAACCGCCGTGCAGTACGTTGCCGGGCTCGAGCCCATCTCGGTGGCGGTGGCGGATTTCAACGGCGACGGCAAGCTGGACCTGGCCGTAGCGAACTATGAGAGCAATAACGTCAGCATACTCTTGGGCAAGGGCGACGGCACCTTCCAGGCTGCCGTCGACTACGGCATCGGGACCGAAAACTATCCCGCGACCCCCGGCTCGGTGGCGGTGGGAGATTTTAACGGTGACGGCAAGCTGGACCTGGTCGTCGGGGGCGTCGAGAGCGACAACGTCAGCGTCGTCAGCGTGCTCTTGGGCAACGGCGACGGCACCTTCCAGGCCGCCGTGAACTACGGCGCCGGGGCAGGGCAGACGTCGGTGGCGGTGGGAGATTTTAATGGCGACGGCAGGCTGGATCTGGCCGCCCCTGCCAGCCTCCTGCTGCAGACCCCCCTTGCTTCGCTTTCGAGCACAAGTCTGAATTTTGGCAATGAGTTGGTCGGGGCCACAAGTGCGCCGAACCAGGTGACGCTCTCCAATCCCAGCGGTCTCGCGTTGACCATTAGCAGCGTAGCGGTCACAGGAACTAACGCGGCCGATTTCAGCCAAACCAATACCTGCGGCACGGGCCTCGCAGTTGGCGCAAGCTGCACCATCACCGTAACATTCAAGCCGACCCAGACTGGGCCGCGGACTGCTTCCGTCAACATCACGGACAACGCCGCGGGAAGTCTGCAAACGATCGGCTTGAGTGGCACCGGACTCGTTTCAGGACCGAACGCTACTCCTTCACCAAGCAGCCTGACTTTTGCCACGCAGTTGGTGGGGACTTCCAGCTCAGCGCAGTTGGTCGCGCTGACCAACTATGGCAAGATGGCGCTCGGTATCGCCAGCATCGCCGCGAGCGGGGACTTCAGCCAGACGAACACTTGCGGTTCGAGCCTGGCGGCGGAAGCGAGCTGCGCCATCAGCTTGATCTTCAAACCCACGCAGAGGGGAACTCGAACGGGGACGTTGTCGATAACCGATAACGCGGCGGGCAGCCCGCAAACGGTGAGTCTGACGGGCACAGGCACGGTGGTGGAATTCAATCCGGCCAGCCTGCGCTTTGGCAGCGTGAAAAGAGGCGACTCCAAAGCGCTAACGACGACGCTGAGCAACACGGGCAACACGGCGCTCAGCATTAGCAGCATCACGATCACAGGTTCTGCTACTTTTCCCCAGACGAACACGTGCGGCGCCAGTGTTGCGGCGGGAGCATCCTGCACGATCACCGCGACCTTCAGGCCAACAGGGATTGGGAGCTTCAGCGGCGATGTCTCCATCAGTGACAGTGGCGGAGGCAGCCCGCAGCAGGTGCCCTTGTCGGGCTCGGCGTACTAGAGGTAGCTACCGTTTTTCTTCCCGCTAGAAGCAATGCTGTTCACTTAAAGATGTTTCGGTGGGGCAGACGATCGTTTTATGTCGTCTGCCAGCGCTCCCCGAAGGCGGCAGACCACGAAGTGCGATGGTCTGCCCCACCAAAGTGAACAGTAT
>JBEKPZ010000160.1:0-16805 GCA_049520215.1 Bryobacteraceae bacterium
GGTTCCGTCGGTGCAGAGAGACTTCGAGAACGGCGTAATGCAGGCGATTGTGGAGTAGACCCTTTCCCACCCCCTATGGCCCTAAGCATCAAAAACCCGGAGGCCGACCGATTGGCGCGCGAGCTCGCCGCCGCGACCGGCGAAACCCTGACTGAAGCTGTACTCAACGCCCTGCGCGAGCGCCTGACGCGGCAGCGCGGAAAGTCCTGAAGTCCACGCGCGCGCGACGAACTCCGCGCTATCCGCGAAAGATGCGGCAGTATCCGGTCTTGGACGCTCGCAGTGCCGACGAAATCCTCGGTTACGATGACCAAGGGCTGCCGCGCTGATGGTCATCGACTCCTCAGTATTCATCGCCATCCTGGCCAACGAACCGGAAGCGGAACCTCCTCGAAGCCGAGATCGGCGCCGATCCCGTTCGCCTGATCTCGGCCGCCGCGGTCCTCGAAACGGCGATTGCGGCTGGGGCACGGTATGGCGACATCGGCGGCAGAGAACTGGATCTGTTGTTGTACAAAGCAGAGATTCAGATCGTCGCTGGTGACTCCGGACCAGATGGATGACGGCCGTCAAGCCTTCAGCACGTACGGCAAGGGCCGCCAACCTGCGGCCATGGAACTTCGGGGACTGTTTTTCATACGCCCTGGCGCGGACCTCCGGCGAACCGCTTCTCTTCAAGGGCAACGATTTCTCGCAGACCGACGTATCGAACGCGCCGTGGTGATCCGCCATATGTCGCCGTCGGAGCGCGAGAAGTTTCCCCTCGTCAGGCCACATATAGACAGACTTGCCGGTGCGCCGCGGCCGTCAGGCGTAAAGAACGCACCACAAGACTGGGTTTGTTCGTTCAAGAACACGAATGCCCACCCCGAATCCACCCTACGCCGGAGGCCATCCGCAAGCCGCTAGACGTCACGTGTACACAAACCGTTTATTATCAGCATCATGGGCTTTGTTCGTCCAACTCGCGGGCTACCACCGTCCCATTCCACCCGAACACGATGCAACGCCATGTTACGAAATGCAACACGGATCGGGAACATCGGGCCGCCACACGCGTCCCGGGCGGCCCGGCCCAGTCGCGCCAGGCTGCAATCAGCCCGGCTGCGGGCCATCCGGCCGAAGGCCATTGCTAACTCCTTATTTCACAGGCACAACGGGTTTGTTCGCCCAGTTTTGTGCCCGGACCGCACCCGTTCCCCACATGCACAGAAGCGCACAATGATGCACAAAAACGCCCAATTCTGTTTGAACTACGAAGCAAACCCAATCGCCCCCGTCTCCGCGATCCCCACGTCTCAGTGTCACCGTGCCCCGCCTCGCACAAATCCGCATGCTGATCGAGCGAGAGCGGTCCCATCCGCACATCGACCGCCACAGGCTGCATATTCATCCGTTTCATTTTACAAACTGTTCACATCTGCGAAGCCTGTTCACCTCAGCCCACGCCGTAAACTGTGAACAGAATGCGTAAACTCCCGATTCTGGTTCTGATACTTGCCAACGGCGCCTGGGCCGCCGGTACGCTGAAGGTGCTGCAAGCTTTTGGCACAGGCAGCTTGCGCGAGGGGAGCGACCTGTACGCGGGTCTCATCCTCGACTCGTCCGGCAATCTCTATGGCGTTGCCGAAAGCGGCGGCACCTACGGCTTCGGCGTGGTCTACGAGCTGTCGCGCGCCCCGGGCGGCGCATGGACCGAAACCGTCCTCTACAATTTCAAAGGCGGGGCGCAGGATGGCGCCAGCCCGCACGCCACGCTCATGGCCGACAGCGCCGGCAATCTCTATGGCACGACGGTGAACGGAGGTCTTGCCGGCAAGACGTGCCGAACCGGCTGCGGCACCGTGTTCATGCTCGCGGCCACCGCGGGTCAGTGGCAGGAGAGCGTGCTCTATCGCTTCACCGGCGGCGCAGACGGCGCCATTCCCTATGCGGGCGTCACCATGGATTCCGCCGGGAATCTATATGGCGCGGCCATATCCGGCGGCGCATCCGGCGCGGGCGCGGTATACAAGGTGTCGCCCAGCTCAACCGGCGAGTGGACGCAGACGGTATTGTACAGCTTCGGCGGACGGCCCGACGGAGCGGCCCCCTATCCCACTCCGGTTCTCGATGCCGCGGGCAATCTGTACGGCACCACCAACGTGGGCGGCGCCCACAACCTGGGAATCGTCTACATGCTCGCGCCACAACCCAACGGCGGGTTCACCGAACACGTGCTGCACACCTTCATAGGCGGCACCGACGGCGCCAATCCGCTCGCGGGACTGATCTTCGACCAACACGGCAACTTGTACGGGACCACCAGCTACGGTGGTACGGCAAACTGCGGGATCGCTTTTGCGCTCCAGCCCAATCCCGCGGGTGGCTGGACCGAGCACCTGCTGCACACCTTCCTCGGAGTAACCTACCAGGATGGAGAAAATCCCAACGGCCTGGTCTTCGACGCGCACGGCGATTTGTATGGCACAAGTACGGGCGGAGGCGTCGATAATCCCGGAACGATTTTCAAAATGATCCACAACAGCGACGGCTGGCAGGAAACCGTGTTGTACAGCTTCACAGCCGGAGACGATGGCGCCTATCCAAGCTCGGCTCCCGTGCTCGACGCTGCCGGCAATATTTACGGGACCACCCTCTGGGGCGGACCGTCCGGGGATACCACTGGCGGCGTAGCCTTCGAGTTCACGCCATAGCGATGGCCGCGCATCCCGCGCCTCGTGCCGGCGCGCCACCCACCCGGATTCGTTATCATGGTGAGACGCAGTTCTGACAACCGTGCAGCCGGGTGAATTCACCGTTCTCCTTCAACAGTGCTCCAAGGGCAACAAGGAGGCTCTGGATGCGCTGACACCTGTGGTCTACGCGGAGTTGCACCGGCTGGCCGCCTCTTTGATGCGGAACGAACGGCCGGGCGGCACCCTCCAGCCCACCGCGCTGATCCACGAAGCCTACCTGCAGCTTGTGCTGCACGACCCGCCGGACTTCCAGAGCCGCGCCCATTTCTACGGTGTGGCGGCGCACATCATGCGCCAGCTTCTGATCGCCCACGCCCGGCGTTTTCGCGCCCAGAAGCGCAACGGCGGGGAGCGCGTCGCATTCGAGGAAGATTTGCCGATCCCGGATCGACAGTCCGAGGAACTGCTGGCGCTGGATGAAGCCCTGGAACGCCTGGCGGAGCGCGATGCGCGTAAGGCCCAGGCGATCGAGCTGAAGTACTTTGGCGGGCTCGATCATGCGGAGATCGGCGCTGCGCTGGGCGTGAGTTTGGCTACGGTGAAGCGCGACATCGCAGTCGCGGAGGCTTGGCTGCACCGCATGCTGTCCGGCCAGCGGGCCGAGGCACCATGGCCGAGCTGAACGGCGATCAATGGACCCTGGTCGGACAGCTCTTCGAGCGTGCCGCCGAGTTGCCGCCGGTCGACCGTGCAGCCTTCCTCGAAACTGAGTGCCCCGATGCGGACGTGCGCCAGGAAGTGGCCTCGCTCCTGCGGCATTCCGGCGGCGGGCTGCCTACCGCCAGCGCGGCGATTGCCGCGGTGGCCGGGGCCGTGGCGCTCGATAAGGACCCCGACCACCAGTTGATCGGTGCGCGCCTGGGTCCCTACAAAGTGGAAGCCATCGTAGGTCACGGCGGCATGGGAGCCGTCTATCGGGCCGCGCGCGACGACGCCGAATATCACCAGCGGGTGGCCATCAAACTGGTTCGCGCCGCGGCCGCCTCTCCCAGCACGCTGCGGCGTTTCAGGCAGGAACGCCAGATCCTGGCGCGGCTCACCCATCCCAATATCGCGCGCCTGCTGGACGGCGGGTCCACTCCTGAGGGCGTGCCCTACCTGGTGATGGAGTTCATCGAAGGCGAGTCCATCATCGCCTGGTGCGAACGGCGCGCGCTCAGCATCCCGGAGCGGCTGCGTCTGTTCCTGCCGGTATGCGAGGCCGTCGAATTCGCGCACAAGAGCCTGGTGGTGCATCGCGACCTGAAGCCGGCCAATATCCTGGTGACCGCGGATGGTGCGCCCAAACTGCTGGATTTTGGGATCGCCAAGCTGCTCGATTCCAGCGCCGAAGCCGAACAAGTCACCCTCACCGGGCTGCAGATAATGACGCCGGACTACGCTTCCCCCGAGCAGGTGCGCGGCGATCTGGTGACTCCGGCTGCGGATGTCTACGCACTGGGCCTCATCCTCTATGAAATGTTGACCGGCCAGAAAGCCCAGAAAATCACCGAGTACACGCCTGGCCCGATCGCGCACGTTGTCTGCCAGACAGAGCCCGCCGCGCCCGTTTTGCTGAACCCGCAACTCGCGGGCGACCTGGACAACATGATCCGCATGGCCATCCGCAAGGAGCCCGAGCGGCGCTACGCTTCGGCGGGGGAAATGGCGCGCGATATCCAGCGCCATCTGGACGGGCTTCCAGTTGCGGCGCGCGCCGACAGTCTCACCTATCGTCTGTCTAAGTTGATCCGGCGGAAACGGGTGGCCGCAGGCGTTGCGGTTGCCGCCATCGTGGTGGAAGGACTGGTTCTCAGCCTGAGTGCGCGGCGAGGGCCCGAGAAGCTTGTGCCGCGCGTCTCCCAAGTGACGCAGCTTACCCAGACGGGACGCGTGGAGGTCGGCGGTCCCGTGGCGACCGATGGCGCGCGAGTGTATTTCGCCGAACGAGCGGGGGGAAGCTGGCGGCTGGCGCAGGTTCCGGTGGAGGGTGGAGCGCCGCGACCCCTGCCGGCGGCGCAATCGCTCATTCGCCCGGATGTTCTGGACATCTCGCCCGACCGATCCAGTTTGCTGGTGGCGGCCGGTAGCGAAGAAAATGAGCAGTCCCTCTGGGTTGTGCCCACCGGCGGTGCAGCACCCCGCCGGCTCGGGAACCTGTCCGGGCACGCCGGCGCCTGGTCGCGCGATGGCAGCCGGATCGTCTTCGCGTTTGGCAACTCCTTGTATCGGGTCGCGAGCGATGGTACCAATAGCCACAAGCTGCTCGACACCCCCGGCTTTGCCGATCTAATCCACTGGGCGCCTGGATCCCGGCCGGATGTGTTGCGCTTTCACGTGGTAGATCACAAGAAGCAATCGGCCCTCTGGGAAGTTGCCGCCGACGGCCGGGGCTTGCACCGTATGCTTCCGGAGTGGAATCCCGGCGCGGAACACCACAACGAACGCGCCGGAGCCTGGACCCACTCTGGAAAGTATTACTTCTTTCTGTCCTGGCATGGCCGGGACACAACCATTTGGACTATGCGTGAGGAACGCAGTCTTCTGCCCCCATTCCACGCGTCTCCGATCGAGCTATATTCCACGTCGATGGATTTGGATTCACTGGCGGTGGCTCCCGACGACCGCCGGATTTTCATTGGCGCGGGTCAGGAGCGCCGCGAATTCATGCGCTATGATCGCAGGCTCCGCCAGTTTGTGCCGTATCTTCCCGGCGTGGCCGGCCGCTGGGCCGCTTACTCGAAGGACGGGCGATGGGTGGTCTACGTGACTTATCCCGAAGGCGCCCTTTGGCGCAGCCGCCCGGATGGCAGCGAGGCAGTGCAATTGACGCCGGCGTCCCTCAACGTCCACCAACCACGCTGGTCGCCCGACGGTTCCCAGATCGCCTTTGGCGGCGCGCAAGCGGGTCTGCCGGAGATGGTGTATCTAATCCAGGCCGCGGGCGGCGCGCCGCAACCGCTCCCGGCGGCCGCCTACGTCTCCGGCGGAGCGAGTTGGTCTCCAGACGGAAAGTCTCTCGTGTTTGGGTGTGCCTCTTTTGCGGGCGTACCGGTTAAAGCGGGGGTCTACCTCATGGACCTTGCAGAGCGGAAGGTCACGTTTCTGGAGGGATCCCAGGAGTTGATGCAGCCCGTATGGTCGCCGGACGGCCGGTACATTGTGGCGCACCGGGATCGCGCTCAACTCCTGCTCTTCGACCTGCGGACGCGGCAGTGGACCGAGCTGGGGGACGGCCTCGGCCTGGGGCGCCCGTATTGGTCCCACGACGGCAAGTACGTTTACTATCAGGAGGAATTTGGAGGTCCGGAGCAGGCCATATCCCGCGTTCGCGTCAGCAACCGAAAAGTAGAACGGATGATGGACTTGAAGCATGTGCCCCAATCGAATGTGACGGCCTATTTCTTCGGCGGCCTGACACCCGACGATGCGCCGATCGTCTCGGTGAGCCGGTCGAACTCCGATATCTACGCCCTCGATCTGAAGCTGCCATAACAATAGCGTACCCTGTTAGTTGGACCCTATGAAACACCTGGCCCTGGAAGCCCTCGCCGCCGCCACCGGCCCCGCGATCACCTACGCCGACACGCGCGTCATGGAAATCCGCGACCGCCAGGTCTCCACCAAGAACGGCAAGACCGGCCATGTCTCGAGCGGCGTCTCCATGGGCCTCGCGATTCGTGTCCTGGCCGACGGCTGTTGGGGCTTCGCCGCTACCGACGATCTCACCCCCGATGGCATCCAAGCCGCCGCTGCCCTGGCGCTGGAAATCGCCCGCGCTGGTACCCTCGCCAAAAAGCAAGACGTCATCCTCGCACCCGAAGAGAAGTACGAGGCCGAATGGGTCTCGCCCATCCGCATCGATCCCTTCACCATTCCGGTGGACCGCAACGTGGCCCTGCTCCTCGATATCGACCGCGAACTGCGCCGCAATCCAGGCGTCACCCTGGCCGAAGGCGCCATGACTTTCGAGTGCCGCCGCCAGGTCTTCGCCTCCTCGCTCGGCAGCCTCATCGATCAGACCCGCTACCTCAGCGGCGTCGGCTACGCCGCGCTGGCTTACAAGGATGGCGAGATCCAGAAGCGGTCGTATCCGAACTCCTTCGGAGGTCAGCACCAGCTCAAGGGCTATGAGTTAGTCGACGAGTGGGACCTCGTCGGCAACGCCGCGCGCATCGCCGAAGAAGCCGTCGCGCTGCACTCAGCCGATCAGTGCCCGGAGGGCGAGTTCGACCTCATCCTCGATAGCTCGCAACTGGGCTTGCAGATCCACGAGTCGATCGGACATCCCATCGAGCTCGACCGCGTCCTCGGCAGCGAGGCCAACTACGCGGGCATGAGCTTCCTCACGCTCGATCAATTGCGCCGCCTGCGTTACGGCTCCGAAATCGTGAACGTGGTTTGCGATGCGCGCCCCCAGCACGGTCCCGGCCTCGGCACCTTCGCCTTCGACGACGAGGGCGTGCCCGCGCAATCCACCGACATCATCCGCAACGGCCTGTTCACCGGCTACATGACCTCGCGCGAGACCGCCGCGGCAGTGGGCGAATCGCGCTCCAACGGCACCATGCGCGCCGACGGCTGGTCGCGCATGCCGCTCATCCGCATGACCAACGTCAGCCTGCGGCCCGGCCAGCAGTCGCTCGACGAAGTATTCGGCGGCGTCGATCACGCCATATATATGGAGACCAACCGAAGCTGGTCCATCGACGACAAGCGCTACAACTTCCAGTTCGGCTGCGAGATCGGCTGGGAGATCCGCCACGGTAAGCGCGTCCGCATGCTGAAGAATCCCAGCTACAGCGGCATCTCGACGGAATTCTGGAATGCCTGCGCGGCCATTGCCGGACCCCAGCACTGGATGCTGTGGGGCACGCCCAACTGCGGCAAAGGGCAGCCGGAACAGATCATGGGCACCGGACACGGCGCAAGTCCCGCGCGTTTCAGCCGCATCAAGATCGGGGGCGCGTATGCTGATTGAACCCGCGCGCTGCCACGCCATCTTCGACCAGGTAGCGGACGCGGCCCGCGCGCTAGGCATCGCCGACGTCGAGGCCATCGTAGCCGCCGGATCCAGCGCGCTCACGCGCTTCGCCAACAACGCCATCCATCAAAACGTGGCCGAGCGTAGCTGCCATCTTTCGGTACGTGTGCAGATCGACGGGCGCACCGCACGCGCCACCACCAACCAGTTCGACGACGAGTCCATCCGCCAAGTCGTAGAAGAATCCGTATCCCTGACAAAGCTGCAGGAACCCGACCCCGCCCTCCTGCCACTGGCCGATCCCGCCCCCGCGTCACCTGTCGCCCGCTGGCACGAGGCCACCGCCCGCGTGACTCCCACCAATCGCGCCCAAGCCGTTGCCGAGGCCATCGCGCTGGTCGAAGAAGCCGGCCAGACCGCCGCCGGCATCTACTCCACCTCCGAAGCCGTCTTCGCGCTGCTGAACTCGCGCGGCGTCTTCGCCTATTACCCCGAGACTATGGCCAACTTCTCCATCACCGCCATGGCGGCCGACAGTTCGGGCTGGGCGAAAGGCAGCGCCTGCTCACACCACGACCTGAACCCCGTGGCCATGGCCCGCGCCGCTGCCGGAAAAGCGCATTTTTCGCGCGAGCCTGTCGAACTGCCGCCTGGCACCTACACCGTAATTCTGGAACCCGCCGCCGTGCTGGACCTCGTCGGCCAGATGTTCGGGGACTTCAGCGCCACCGCCATCTCCGACGGCCGCAGCTTCCTGCGCGACCGCATGGGCCAGAAGCTATTCGGCGACAACATCGCCATCTACGACGATGCCTATCACCCGCTGCAAGCCGGCGCGCCTTTCGATGGCGAGGGCCTGCCGCGGCGCAAACTCGCGCTGGTGGACCAGGGCGTGGTGCGCGATGTGGCCTTTTGCCGCCAGGCCGCGCACGCCGCCGGCGTCCAACCAACCGGCCACGGCTTCCCGTTGCCCAACGAGTCCGGGGAAGCGCCCATGAACATCGTCATCGCGGGTGGCGCCACGCCCATCGAAGCCATGATCGCCTCCACCGCGCGCGGCATCCTGGTTACGCGCCTTTGGTATATCCGCGAGGTCGATCCTTACGAGAAGATCATGACCGGCATGACCCGCGACGGCACGTTTCTGATCGAGGACGGCCGCGTCAGTCGCGGCGTACGCAATTTCCGCTTCAATCAAGCCCTGCCGGAGATGCTCTCCAATGTCGAAGAACTGTCGCCGGAAGAGCGCGCATCCGGCGAAGAGGCCTTCGACATGGTAGTCCCCGCCATGAAGGTCCGTGACTTCCACTTCACCGAAGTCACCCGTTTTTGACTTGTGGGGCAGGCTCTCAGCCTGCGCGGGGCTCTCAGCCCCGCATCCGTCATGGTATCCACAGCCCCGCCCGCATGACCCGCTCGACCTTCCGCAAATTGCGAATATCTTCCACCGGATTGGCCGAGAGCACCAACAGATCGGAGCGCTTGCCAGGCTCAACGGTGCCCTCCCGATCGAGAACGTGCAGCGCTGCCGCGCCATTACGAGTTGCCGCCACCAGCACGTCCGCCGGCGAAATCCCGGCTTCCACCAGCAAATCCATTTCGCGGTACGTATCGCTGCCCGATCCCACCGCGATCGCCACGCCGCCATCCGCCAGGCGTTTGGTATTGCGTTTTGCCAGAGCCAACGCCGCCGCGTTGCGTTCTTCGGCGAGCAGCGGAACGAAGACGATCCGGAGATCCCGCAGCCGCGCAACAAACGCCGGATCGATCGCCTCGGTGTCGCGGATCATGTGCAGGAATCCCGTGACGCCGCGGTCTACCATGGTGCGGGCGTCGCGCAAGGAGAAGATGTCGGCAAATAGCGGCGTCCGGTCCCGCCGCGCCTGCTCCAGGACAGAGTCGGCATCGCCCGGCCGGACGACTGTATATCCCACGCTTCCGGCGCCGGCGCTGCGGCGCAACACATCGATCGGGGCAGGTACTACGAACTTCCCCGCGCCATCGATCTTCTCCGCCTCCGCCGGCACCGGCAAACTCACGCGCGCGCCTACCGCGCGAATCCGCCCGTTCTCAATCGTTACCACCGAATCGGATATCGGCGGCCCGCCCGTACCGTCGATCAGAACCGCGCCCACAATGGACGTGACTGCAGGCTGTTCAGGCGGCTTGCAGCCGGTCAGAAACAGCGCCAGTATGATCGGAGGAAGGGTGTGTCGCCCAAGGCGCCAAACAGTCAATGGACCATCATAGCGGCTTCCATCGTCGCTTTTTTCCGCCCGCCACTTGCAAAATTCCGCAACGGGTGTAAGATGTTCACTGGGTAATATTTGAGGAGCACTCGGGATGCGGCGCTGAGGGATGTCAGCGTAGTGGGGAGAGGGCGGCTCTTTGGCAACGATTTTATAGGGCCCCCAATTATTAATCAACCAGGCTTTCCATACTCTCTATAAGGGAGTCGCCATTCCTTCGGCTGGCGGAACCAGCGTCGTCCACCGGGTCCCTGCAATTCGCTATGAATCAAGGCACGGCCGGCCAATCCCGGTCTAGAGGAAAGTAATGGCAAATCCGACCCCCGAATCTCCCGCGGGGAAGACACCCCCGCCGCCACCGTCGAAACCTTCGCTTTCTCAAGCGATCTTTAAGATTCTCAAAGATCCCGATCCGGCGGATTCCGATCCGCAAAAAGTGGTCATCCGCCGTCGCCGCTTTGTCATCGCCTCGGTGCTGGGCGTGCTGGGCGTGAACTTCCTGATGTTCCTGCGCTTCTTCTTCCCGCGCGCTCTCTACGAACCCAAGACCCGCTTCCGCATCGGCTATCCGTCGGACTTCGGCTTCGGCGTCGACACCAAGTTCCAAAATCAATACCGCATCTGGGTGGTGCGTAACACCGAGGGCATCTTCGTGATCTCCGCCATCTGCACGCACCTGGGCTGCACGCCGGACTGGAAGCCCAGCGAAAACAAATTCAAGTGCCCGTGTCATGGCAGCGGGTACGATCCGGAAGGCATCAACTTTGAAGGCCCGGCGCCCCGGCCCATGGACCGCGCCCACGTGGAACTCGATCCCGAAGGCCAGATCGTCGTGGATCTGAGTCACGTCTATCGGTGGCCCAAGGGCGAGCCCTCGCAGTTCGGCGATGAAGGCGCCATTCTGCGGAATGTGTGAGGTGTAATCATGGCTGAAACAGACGGAAAAAACGGAGCGCCCGCGTCACCCTCTGTCGGTGGAACGCCCGCCGGCTCCAACGGAGGCAATGGCAAAGGCAAAATAACCGCGCTGCTGGAAGGCGGCAAAGTAGTGCGCGAGCGCGCGGCCGAAGAGCTCAAAGCGCTCAAGCAGCCCGAAAAGACCGACCTCTGGAAATCGGTGCTGCGCGTCAAGCACGACGAAACGCCGCGCAGCCGCGCGCTGGGCGTGCTCTCCAACGTCTTCCTGCACCTGCATCCGGCCAAAATCAATCGCGACGCAGTAGCTTACAACTACACCTGGGGCATGGGCGGCATGACGTTCTACGTCTACATCACGCTGGTGTTCACCGGTACGCTGCTCATGTTCTACTATCACCCCTCCAAGGTCGTGGCCTTCCGCGACATCCTGTATCTCGAACACGACGTGCCCTTCGGCAAGCTGCTGCGCAACATGCACCGGTGGGGCGCGCACCTGATGGTGATCATGGTCGAGTTGCACATGTTCCGCGTCTTTCTTACCGGATCGTACAAACCGCCGCGGCAGTTCAACTGGGTGGTGGGAGTCCTGCTGCTGGTCTTGACCCTGCTGCTCAGCTTCACCGGTTACCTGCTGCCCGACGATCAACTCGGCTTCTGGGCGGTTACCGTGGGAACGAATATGGCGCGCGCGACACCGCTGCTGGGCCACGACGGTCCCTTCGGCCACATGCTGGGGATGACTCCATTTAACGATGTGCGCTTCGGGCTACTGGGCGGCTCGATCGTGGATGCGAATGCCCTGTTGCGCGCCTACATCTGGCATTGCGTGGCGATCCCCATCATCGCCTCCACGTTCATGGTCGTGCACTTCTGGCGCGTACGCAAAGACGGCGGCATTTCGGGCCCTGCGCCGGTCATGCTGGAGTCGGAAATTAAGGAGCCAAGGAAGCTCTAAGAGGGTGCTGGGTTCTGGGTGCTGGGTGCTGGCTAAACCACCAGCCACCAGCCACTAGCCACCAGCCACGGGGTTCAAATGGACTTTCACCAACTCTGGACAATATTCAGCACGCCGGACAACGTCCCCATCGTGCTGCTGCTTTTCGTGGTGCCGTTCTACACCTGGTACGGGATGCGCCAGGCCTTCGCCAACGACCGTCTGATCGGCCAGCTTGAGGCCGACCCGGCGTTGGCCAAAACGAGTCACCGCAAGACCCAGTCATGGAAACCCGGCTGGGTCCGCGAGGTGCACGTCTGGCCCTACCTGCTGCGCATTGAGTTTCTGGCAGCCATTATCGTCACCATCATTCTGATGGTGTGGTCGATTACCCTGAACGCGCCCCTCGAAGAGCCTGCCAACCCTACTCTGACCATGAATCCGGCCAAGGCCCCCTGGTACTTTCTCGGCCTGCAGGAGATGCTCGTCTACTTCGATCCCTGGATGGCGGGCGTGGTCTTCCCCAGCCTGATCATCATCGGCCTGATGGTGATTCCCTATATTGACGCCAATCCTCTGGGTAACGGCTATTACACCTACAAGCAGCGCAAGTTCTCGATCCTTACCTTCCTGTTCGGATTCATCGCTCTGTGGGTCAGCATGATCGTCATCGGCACGATCATCCGCGGCCCCGGCTGGATGTGGTTCTGGCCCGGCGTCACCTGGGACCACAACCGCCTGATCTTCGAGGTGAACCGCGACCTGCCCGATCTCTTCGGCATCACGGGCCGCACGGCCAAGCTGATCTTCGGCGCCATCGTGATGGGTATCTATTTCGTCGGCGCATGGATCGGCATGCACAAGCTGATCACGCTCACCGCCTTTGCCAAGAAGATTTACGCGCGCATGAGCCTGCTGCAGTACTCCGTCATGCAGGTGTTCCTGATCCTGATGCTGTTGCTGCCGGTGAAGATGCTGTTGCGCCTGGTATTCCGCATCAAATACGTCTGGATTACTCCCTGGTTCAATATATGACCGATCAAGAAAAGGACCCAGTCGTTCATTCATCCTTAAGCAAGCCGCTGTTCATTTCCTCGGCGTTGCTGCTGCTTTCGCTCGGCTGGGCATTGTACGACGAAGTCTACGGCACGCGGCCATGGAAGGGTTACCAGGCGCGTTTCGAGAAGGTCTATTCCCGGTTTCTGAAGCAGACGCTGCCACAGGAATCCGAGTCCGAGCAGAAGATCAAAGCTTCACCCGAGTACAAAGACCTGGACGGGCAGATGCAGGCCGCTGAGAAGGCCGTCATGCCGCAGGTCGCCGTAATCGATGCCAAAGTGAACAAGGAGCTGGTGCCGCGCTCCCTCGCGTTGAATGAGCCGTTCCAGGAAGTCCGCGGCCACGTGGGCGCTCTCACCTACCAGATCGAGATCTCCAAGAGCGAAAGCAGTAAGGAGTCGATGCGAAAGGAGATCGAGGAGCTGAAGAAAGAAGTCCACTCGGTGAAGCTGCCCACCCCCGATGGGTCCACCGAGAAGCTGCCCATGGACTTCGCCACCATGGACAAGAAGCTGCAGGACTGGAAGGCGGAAAAAGCTACGCTGCTGCAGAAGCGCGTGGATCTTCTGAAGCCCGCCACCGAACTGCGCGCCAAGCGCGATAAGTATCTCACGGATCGCATCTCCGACGTCAGCGCCGACACTTTGAACGGCTTGAGGAACAAGATGTCGACCTTCGAAGCCGGCATCCGCCAGATTCACGTGAAGGACGTGGACTTAGTGGACCGCTGCGAATCCTGCCACATGGGGATACGCGAGCCGGTGACGCTCACCAAAGCGGCCATGGGCGGTGAGGAGGCCTTCATCAGCCATCCGGACCGCGAGTTGCTGAAGGTCCACGATCCCGAGAAGTTCGGCTGCACGCCCTGCCATGGCGGCAATGGCGTGGCCTTGACCAGCATCGAGAAGGCGCATGGCTACAACGAACACTGGCTCTGGCCGCTGCATGCGAAGGAAAATCTGGAAGCCGGATGCCAGCAGTGCCACTCCCAGGAAATCGTCACCGAAATGGCCGACACGCTGGATGCGGGCCGCGAAATCTTCCGCCTGCGCGGCTGCATGGCGTGCCACCGCTATGAGGGCTTCGATCGCGATCCGGACGCGCTTTCCGCGGTGAACCAGGACATTCGCCAAATCACCCAGCAGAAGGCCGAGTGGACGCGCGAAATCGGCTTCACCACCACGAAGGGCGACAATACTCCCGATAACGACGAAGCGCAGAAGCTCTATCAACACGCTAACGATTTAAAGGTGCGCATCAGCGGCCTAGACGCCAAGATCGAACAGGACGACGACCGCGCGCGCAGCCTGGTGCGCGAGATCAAGAAGGTCGGACCCAGCCTCAAAGAAGTGCGTATGAAGATGCACAAGGAATGGCTGCCGGAATGGCTTAAAGATCCGCACAAGTGGCGGCCGGGTACCAAGATGCCCACCTTCCGCCTGGACGAGGGCGAAATTCATGCCATATCCGCGTTCATCTGGCAATCCGGCGTGACGGGCGACCTGCCGCCTCAGCCGGCCGGCGATCCCGAAAAGGGCAAAGAAGCCTTCGAAACGCGCGGCTGCATGGCTTGCCATTCGATGGGAGAAGATGCCGAAAAGCAGGGCGGCACGTTTGCCGCGAATCTGAGCCGCGTGGGCGAAAAGGACAATTACGATTACCTGGTGCGCTGGGTCCACAACCCCCGCCAGCGTACGCTGCCCTATTGTCCGTTCGAGAAGAAAGACATCACCGCGGAAGATTACAAGCGCGCTGGCCAGCCGTTCGTCTTCGACACCGAGCACAGCAAGTGCCCCAACGACGGCCACGAATTGCTGGTCATGCAGATGACTCCCATGCCCAGCCTGCGGCTCACCGAGGCCGAGGCGCGCGATATCGCCAGCTACCTGGAAACCCGCAAGCACGAAGGCGTCAATTATGCCAACGCCGATTATGTCGACGATCCCAGTCTGAAAGCGCGAGGCCAGTTCCTGGTGCGTTTCTACGGCTGCGCCGGATGCCATGAAATCGCCGGCCTGGAAGAAGAGCAGCGCATCGGCACGGAGCTGACCAAGGAAGGCACCAAGCCCATCGAGCGTCTGGATTTCGCGCTGCTGGGCCATCGCGCCGAAAGCGAAGGATGGTATACGCACAAAGGTTTCTTCGAACACAAGCTCGAGAATCCGGCGGTTTACGATCAGGGCAAGGAGAAGGCCAAGCTCGACCGGCTTAAGATGCCGAACTTCAACCTGTCCAAGACGGAGATCGATCAGCTCACCACCTTCCTGACTGGCTCCGTCGACCCCAGCATCCCGGCGCGCTATTTCTACAATCCGGGCGACCAGCGCCGCGACATCATCGAAGGCTGGTGGGTGGTCCGCAAGTACAACTGCATGGGATGCCATCAGGTTCACGTGGGGCAGACCACCGTGTTCATGACGCTGCCGCGCTACCAGGATCCCGATTGGAAGGATCAGCGCCCGCCCACTCTGATCGGCGAAGGCGCGCGTGTCAATCCCGAATGGCTGATGGGCTTCCTGAACAATCCGTCCCTAACCGAGAAGCCGGACGAGATGGATCGCGACGGCGTCCGCCGCTATCTGAAAGCGCGCATGCCGACTTTCTACTTCTCCGATGGAGAGATCCAGAAAATCGTACGGTTCTTCGCGGCCATGTCGTCGCAGGCATCACCGTATATCGCCGACCGGCTGGATCCGCTCACCGATCAGGAGCGCACCATGGCGCGGCAGTTGTTCTCCAGCGAAGGCGCGCCCTGCCTGAAGTGCCATGCCACCGGAGATCCCAAACATGACGCGCACGCCACTGCGCCGAATTTCCTGTTGGCGAAGGAGCGCCTGAAGCCCGGCTGGGCGCGGCGCTGGATGCTGGACCCGGCCATGATGAGCCCGGGTACCGCCATGCCGTCGGGCTTGTTCCGCGCCGAGGATGGCCGCGAGGTGTTCGCCGGTCCCACGCCGGAAAGCTTTAACGGGTATACTAAGGACCACGCTCAGTTATTGGTCCGCTACATGTTCCAGTTCACGCCGGAAGAGCTGACCCGCTTGCGGGCCAGCGGTGCCGGACAGTGATGGAGGGCGGGATTCAGCCCGCGCCGGACTTCAGTCCGGCTCTGCAACGTCAAATGAAAAAGGAGAACAATCTGATGACAAGACTTTTTATCCCCTGCGGAGCGGTTTTCGCTCTGCTCCTGGCCACTCAGTCCAATGCCGCCACGGTTACTGGAAAGATCGTCTTTTCCGGCGCGAAGCCCGCGGTGAGGAACATCGACATGTCGGCGAATCCTGCCTGCGAGCGTGCCCATTCCACGCCGCAAAAAAGCGAGACGGCCATCCTCAACATTAACGGCACTTTGCGCTACACCTTCGTGTGGATCAAGGCCGGGCTGCCCAATAAGCCATGGCCCACACCCACGGAGCACGCGCAGATCGATCAGAAGGGCTGTATGTATACGCCGCACGTCCTGGCCGTGATGACCAACCAGCCCATCGACATCAGGAATGACGATCCGACGAACCACAACATCCATCCGCTGCCCAAGATCAACCAGGAATGGAACGAATCGCAGCCACCCAAGGGCGATCCCAAAACCAAGAGCTTCCCGCGCGAGGAAGTGATGATTCCCGTCAAATGCAACGTGCATCCCTGGATGCGCGCATATATCGGCGTGGTCCACCATCCATTTTTCGCGGTGACGGGCGACGACGGGACGTTTACCATAAAGAATCTGCCCGCGGGGACCTACACGTTGGAAGCCTGGCACGAAACATATGGCACCAAGGACCAGCAGATCACGGTAGGCGCGAACGACAGTAAGACCATCGATTTTACGTATAATAAATGAGAATGGAGGGCGGCCAATCCTGGCCGCTGCCGGCTTTCAGCCGGCGCGCCGCCTGAAAGGCGGCTGCGGGCATGATTGCCCGCCCCACAAGCCAAATGAAAGA
>JBEKPZ010000161.1:0-41975 GCA_049520215.1 Bryobacteraceae bacterium
CCGGTGAAGGTGTACGCTCCGTCGCTGGAGGTTACGGCGGTCTGCTGGATGCCGGTGGCGTTGGCCCGGATGGTGACGGCAACGGTCGGCATCGCGGCTCCGCTGGGGTCCAGGATTTTGCCGGTCAGACTCGCGCTATCGGCCCACGCCGCGGCGCAGGCTGCCAGGGCGACGATTAAGAAGAGCGGTGCGGCTCGAACCCGCATGCGCTTATTGCAACTCATTTGCATTAAAAATAACAGGATACTTTTTTACTGCTCCTTCGTCAAGCTATTTTAGCAACTGAGTTGCAATTAGGATTGAGGGGGAGGATCGCAGCGGACGTTGTCGATCAGTCGGGTACGGCCCACCCACACCGCGGCGGCCACGCGCACCGGACCGGTGATGGATTCGACCGGCTGCATTTCCGCATCGTCGGCAATTTCCAGATACTCCAGTCGCATGCGCGGGTCGGCCGCAAGAAAGCCTGGTAAAGCCTTGGCGCTATGGCCCTTTCCTCGGCGCTCAGATGGCGGTTGCGCGAGCTGATCGCCAGCCCGTCCGGCTCGCGCACGGTGGGCACGCCGGCGATCTCCACGGTCAGGTTCAGATCCTGCACCATGCGGCGGATCACGGCCAACTGCTGCGCGTCCTTTTCGCCGAAGTATGCGCGGTCGGGCTGCACGATCTGGAACAGTTTCAGCACCACCGTGGCTACGCCGCGGAAATGGCCGGGCCGGAATTGGCCTTCCATGTGATCCGCGACGCGTCCCACTTCCACGAAGGTGGCTTGCGGCTGTGGATACATCTGCTCCAAAGGCGGCACGAACACCACATCCACTGCGCGCTCCGCGCAAAATGCCAAATCCGCTTCGAGCGGCCGCGGATAGCGGGCGAAGTCCTCGCTCTGGTTGAACTGAATCGGATTGACGAAGATGCTGACCGCGACGGAGGCCGATGCCGCGCGGGCTTCGTCGATGAGCCGGCCATGGCCCTCATGCAGCGCGCCCATGGTGGGCACAAAACCGAGCGGACGGCGCGCGTGCGCCCGCCAGCCACGGAAGTCCGCGATGGAACAGACGAAGCGCAAGGTTACTTCGCCCCCGCGAACAGATCCGCCGCGATGCGCGGACTGGCTGCCGGAAACCGTCCTGTGCGCACGTCTTCGGCATAGGCTTTGGCGGCGGCCACGGTCTGCTCTCCCAAGTCCGCGTAGCGCCGCACGAACGAGGGCACGGCGTCCTGCGAGAGCCCCAGCATGTCGTAACTGACCAAGACCTGGCCATCGCAATACGGGCCAGCGCCGATGCCGATGGTCGGAATGTGCAAATCGGCGGTGACGGTTTCGGCCACGCCGGCGGGAATGGACTCCAGCACCAGCGCAAACGCACCGGCTTCCTGCAGCGCCTGCGCGTCGGCCAGCAAGCGATCGGCATCTTCGGCTTCGCGAGCTTGCTGCCGGTATCCACCGAGCTGATGCACAGACTGCGGCAGGAGTCCCAGGTGGCCCATCACGGGGATTCCGGCTTCCACCAAGCGGGCCGCGGCTTCCACGGCCGCTCCGCCGCCCTCGATCTTCACGGCGGCCGCACCGCCTTCCTGAATCAAGCGGCCGGCGTTGCGGAGCGCTTGCGCCACGCTGACCTGGTACGTCAGGAAGGGCATATCGGCCACCACCAAGGCGCGCTCGACGCCGCGGCTCACCGCGCCTGTGTGAAGCACCATGGCGTCCAGCGTAACGGGCAGGGTGGTATCGTAGCCGAGCACCACCATGCCGAGCGAATCGCCCACCAGCAGGATGTCGATGCCCGCGCGGTCGAACAGGCGAGCCATGGTGTAGTCATAAGCCGTGAGCATGGCGATCTTCTCGCCGCGCCGCTTCTTGGCTTCCAGGTCGGGCAGCCTGATCCGCTTAGTGTCAGTCACAACGCTCTCCTTGGCGCAAGAGTTCTTCAATCGCGCCGGCTTCGACTTCCGCCAGGCCGCGCCGGCGGGCAATTTCCAGAGTTGCGAGTCCGGCCGCGCGATACAAGGCGTCCACCGCCGCCGGAGTTTTCGCCAGCGCCGCCAGATGACCGCGCACAGTATCGGCATCGCCGCGCGCGATAGGTCCGGTCAACGCCGCCGCCGGACCTAGCCGGAAGGCATTCTCGACGCTGGTATGCGCTAGCGGTGCGAGGGCCAGCCGCGCGGCGGCCTGATCCACACCGGCCTCCTTCATCAGCATAACAGCCGTCGAGATCAGCGCGGTCAGGTAGTTGCTGGCCATCACGGCCGCGGCGTGATACAGGGGCCGCGAGGCGGCGGGCACATTCAGCGGCATGCCTTCGAGCAGGGCCGCGAGTTGCCGGGCCCACGCAACGGCCTGGGGCGCGCCATCGATGGCGAAAGCCACACCCGGCAGATTGCGGACGCCTTCGGCGGGGTTCGCAACCGTCTGCAGAGGATGCAGCGTGCCGCATGCGACGCCGGTGGCGGCCAGCGCCGCCAGAGCTTCCGGGCCGTGCGCGCCGCTGGTGTGCAGCGCAATTCCCTGACGCATGCCCACGTTGGCCAGGAGGCGCGCCACTGCACCGATGGCATCGTCGGGCACTGCGATCAGGATGCGCGCGGCGTGTTGGGGGAGATCGGCGTAGGTGGCGGGTTGCGCCGCGCCACCCACGAAGGCGGCTGCGAGGGCGGCGCGCTCCGGGCTGAGGCTGGCTATTGCCGCGATGGACTCGCCGCGCTCGCGCAACAGACGTCCGAGAGCTTGGCCCATGCGGCCGGCACCTGCGATTGCGACTGGCTCCGGCATCGGCTTTCAGTGTAGCGTGCGGCGGGCGGGCGGGGCGACATGGTACTAGAACTATGCTGGCATTAATACCCCCATTTGCGCACGCCAAATACCCCCATTTTTTGGCTTCGTATTGTAATTTTCATGGGTTGTTGGGCATGATTGAGCGGAATTGTGCATCGGTCGCTGCGATGTGGCGGCTGGCGGGAGTCGATTTTTCCGATTTTGCGTTGCATCGTGTTGCATGGAGACCGGTGGACGGGCGGTCCGACAGGATGCCTTCGGCCGGGCGCGCGTGACCCTTCCTAACCGAGATATAGCACGTCGGCGGCGCGGGTTCGGTTGACCGAATGCCGTTGGGCGTTTGTTTTCAAGCGGAGCGGGGTGGCTGGAGGTCGGTGACCGATATCAAACGCCGGTCACTGGACGGCTGGCGCGTCCGCGCTGTTGAACCGGCGACCGAGGCCAAGGAAGGCTGTCAGCCCCTCATCGATGGCGGTCATCTCTTCCGGCGCCAACTCGCCAAACACGCGCCGGATCCTCCGCTTGTCGATGGATCGCAACTCGTCGATCGGCGCGAAGGACTTCTTGGCGAGACCGCTCTGGCCAGGCGCGAGGGGCGGATAAAGGAGTCCGTCACCCGGAGTCCCGCAAACGAGCCGAAAGCGCTGGTCGGCGATGACATCCGGGCGTTGCTGTCGGCGATTGCTTCGGTATCTTCCTCCGGCAGGCCGCGCGTCCATTCCTCAAATCCCTGTTCGGCGAGTTCCGCGCTTATGGAACGTGTCGCCGCGGGATCGGCCATGCAACCCGGAGGTCGGCCCCGCCAGTGCCTGGAGTTTGGATTGCCGTGTGCTTCAAAGGAAAGTTCTTGGCATCCTGCCAGAAATAGGGTAAAACAAAAGAAACGTAATTTGTTTTTACTGGGCATGGTTTCTGTGGGCGGCCTGTGCAACGGGTGTGCAAAAACTTGCGGGGGGATGCGCCGCGGAGTCCGGCTACCTGATTCTGAACGGTTTGCGCGCGCCGCCGAAACCGGCGCAAACGCCATGTTTTATACAGAGGCTAAGCGGATCAAAACACGGGGCGAAGAAAAGGCGTGCGAGGGGCGTCACGCACCTGTAACGTAAAGAATCGCCATGTCTGCGACTTCCGTTGCCCTGGACAAGGGCCTGCCCAGCAATCTCGACGCCGAGCGCTTCGTGCTCGGGTCCATCCTGCTCAACGACAGCCTTTATATACAGGCCGCCGGCGAGTTGCGGCCCGACGATTTCAGCCTGGAAAAGCATCGCCGCATCTTCTCCCGCATGGGCGAACTGAACGAACGCGGCGAGCGCATCGACCGCGTCACGGTGGCCAACGAGCTGATGCGCTTCAACGAGCTGGAATCCTGCGACGGTCTCAGCTACCTGGTTTCGCTCGACGACGGCCTGCCGCAGATCCTCAATATCGACGCCTACATCCGGATCGTCAAGGACAAATCGGTGCTGCGGCGGATCATCTTCGCCGCGCAGCACCTGATGAACCGGTGCCTGATCGGCGACGAGGAGCCCGACGAGATCCTGTCCGGCGCCGAGGAGACGCTGCTCAAGCTGGGCGAGGACCGGGTCAAGAGCGGATTGGTGAGCCCGCGCCAGGTGATCGACGAGTATCAGGGCGGGCTGAACGCATTCCTGGATCCCAGCAAGCGGGTCAAGGGTATCAGCACGGGATTCACCAAGCTGGACGAGAAGACCAGCGGGCTGCACGCCGGCGATCTGTTCATCCTGGCGGCGCGGCCTTCGATGGGCAAGACGGCGCTGGCGCTGAACATTGCGCAGCACGTGGCCACCAAGGTGAAGCGGACGGTGGCGGTCTTTTCGCTGGAAATGTCGAAGGAGTCGCTGCTGACCCGTATGCTATGCGCCACGGCGCGGGTGGACAGCCAGAAATTCCGCGCGGGCTACCTCAGCTCGGACGAGCGCAAGCGGCTGCAGGCGGCCGCCTCCAGCCTGGTGGAAGCGCCGCTGTTCATCGACGACACGGCCGGCATTCATTTGATGGACATTCACGCCAAGCTGCGGCGCACCAAGGCGGAGCACGGGCTCGGCCTCGTGATCATCGACTATTTGCAATTGATGTCAGGGCGCGGGCGCTTCGAGAACCGCAACCAGGAGATCAGCACCATCTCGCGGGGCATGAAGCTGCTGGCCAAGGATCTGAACGTGCCGATGATCGTGCTCTCGCAGCTCAACCGCGCACCCGAGACGCGGCAGGGCGATCACCGGCCGCAGCTCAGCGATCTGCGTGAATCGGGATCGATCGAGCAGGACGCGGATTTGGTGGCGTTTATTTTTCGGGAAGAGGTTTATCGGCCGCAAGACGAGAGCTTGCGCGGACAGGCGGAACTGCTGCTGGCCAAACAGCGCAACGGGCCAGTGGGGAAGGTGGAACTGGTGTTTTTGCACGAGTTCACCAAGTTCGAGAACCGGGCGGCGGATTTGGGGGAGGCGGAGGAGTAAGATTTCACGCAAAGACGCAAAGATAACCGCCAAGAACGCCAAGAAGAAACTGCAAGGGAGATTATTCGTGGAGTCCGTTGACTATGCGAGTGATTCCGTCTTTGATCAGATAAACATTGAAGTTGATGAGCAGGCCTAGACGTTTGTCGGCGAGCTTCAGGTAGGTGAGGAGTTGCCTTTTGTGCACTGGCGCGATGGTCTCCACTGCTTTGATTTCCACGATTACCTGGTCCTCCACTACCAGGTCTGCGTAGAAAGCCGTGTGGATTTCGATGTTCTCATATAACGCCGGAACAGGTTGCTGGCGAGTGACGTGCAGGCCACGCTTTTCGAGTTCGTAGGCGAGAGCCGGTTCGTAAACGGATTCCAACAATCCCGGCCCCAGGATCGTATGGACACGGTACGCCGCATCGACGATCTCCCTGGCAACGGTGTTTTCGCTCATGCTCTCTTTCTTCTTTGCGTTCTTGGCGGTTATCTTTGCGTCTTTGCGAGAAATCAGTTCTGCGCCCGCGTGAAGTAGAGATCGGCGGCCTGGTCCAGTTCGGCGCGGGTGACTTGCGGGGGGCGGCCTTCATACTGGCTGCGCCACATCAGGATATCGCAAAGGTCGGCGGGGTAGCAGGCTTTTAGGGCGTCGCCGCGGCGCAGGCACAATTCAGCGAAGTAAGCCGCCGCGGGTGCGTCGCAGGCGAGGCGGCGCTCGTCGAGGACGCGCGCGAGGATTTCATGGAAGCACTCTGGGGAGACCGGCTCAACATAGATCTTGTTGTGGATGCGCCGCAGGAAGGCCTCGTCGGCCAGCTCCGAGGGGTCCAGGTTGGTGGCGAAGACCACCATCACCTCAAAGGGGATGCACAGCTTTTGTCCGTGGTGCAGGGTAAGGTAGTCGACGCGGCGGTCGAGCGGCACGATCCAGCGGTTGAGCAGGTCGCGCGGCGAGATCACCTGGCGGCCGAAGTCGTCGATTATCAGGATGCCGTTGTTGGCCTTCATTTGCAGGGGCGCGGAATAGATGCCGGAGGCGGCGTCGGAGCGCAACTCCAGCATTTCGGAGACCAATTCGCCGCCGACCGCCACCGAGGGGCGATGGCACAGCAGCCAGCGCGCATCCAGATCGTCGGGCTGGGCGGCCAGCGGACGGTGCAGCACCGGGTCGAAGAGGGTGATGACGTAGCCGGATATCTCCAGGGCGTAGGGGATCAGCACGGCGTCTTGGTAGACGCGCAGCAAGCGCTCGGCCAGGCTGGTTTTGCCGTTGCCGGTGGGTCCGTAGAGGAACAGCGCTTTCTGCGAGATGAGCGCGGGGCCGAGTTGGTCCAGGAGGCTGTCCGGGAGGACCAGGTCGCCGAGGGCCTGGCTTAAGCTATCGCGGCTGACCTGCACGTGCGCCGCCTGCAGACGCACGGCGCGCTCGTATGCCGGGAGCGACACGGGCGCGGGGCCGGCGTAGGCGCACATGGAGGCGCGCTCGAGCGCCAGCGCTTTGCCCGCGGCCGTGAGTCCGAAATAGTAGTCGTTGCCCTGCATGCCCTTGACGTCCAGATAGGATTGCTGGCGCAACTGGCGGAACACAGGCTCCAGCACCATATGGGGCAGTTTCAGGCGCTCGCGGAGAGAGCCGAGGCTGGAGGTGCCCTGCTCCCGGACGGTGCGCATGAACAGATCCTGCACCAGCGTGGGCGAGATGTCGAGATCGGCCAGGGCTTCAGGCAGCGGCGGCCAGAAGGCGGGCCTTTTCGAGGCGGGCAAAACCTCCGGAAGGGTCATGGCTGGCTCTCCGCGGGGGGTTGAATCTCCTCCAGGCAGCGCTTGCGGCCCTGGCTGGCCAACGGCAGCGAAGAGGTGAATTCTACGCCGATCCAATATTTCAACGTGTGGCGCACACAGCTTCGGACCGATGCGGTTCCCAAACTGCCGTAGCGCGCGGACTGCAAAGTCACGCTGGCGCGCGCCGGGAGAGGCGCAGCCGTCTCCAGACGGGCCCCTTCGGCGGACAGATCCAGGCACTTGACCAAGAGCTTCTGCACCTGGCCGCGCGCGTCTTTCCAGAACACCTGCATGGGGCCAGCGAAAGGCAGGCGGGCATGCCTGCGCATGTGGGGCTTGGGCGTCACACAGGTTCGTGGGTAAAGTTGCGGGCAAATCTCAAGGAAAAAAGAGGAGCGGCACACCAAGTCCGCTCCCCCGGTCCAAATCCGTCACTCGGCTCGCAGAGTGACGGTGCGCTCCAGAAGCGCGTTCAAGCCGCCGACCACGGTGATCTTTTCCACCTTGTCGGCGATCTTTTCCAGCGACTCGAGCTCCTTCAACCGCAGCAACAGAGGGTTTCCCTCCATCAGCTTGGCCGTGTTCAGCAGCGACCGCGTGGCGGCCGTCTCCTCACGGCGGCGGATCAGGTTGGCCTGCGCCTGCTTCTCAGCGGTCACCACCTGGTTGAGGATCTCGCGAATGTCTCCGGGCAGGATGATGTCCTTGAGCGCGATTTCGCTCACGCGAACGCCATACCCTTGCATTTCCCGGCGGACCTCGGCCGATACGGCTTCGTCGATGTCCGTCTTCTCCGCGAGCACCTGTTCCAGGGTGCGCTTGCCGAGCGACTGGCGCACAGCGATCTGCAACGCGCGGTGCAGGTATTCGTTGACGTCCTTCAAGCCCGCACGGGCCGTGGTGGCGTCGGCGATTTCGAACACCGCCGAGATGTTGACGCGCACAGTGACCTTATCCTGGGTCAGGATTTCCTGGCCGGATACCTCTACCGTCTGGCGCCGCGTTTCGAGCACCTCGATGCGGGGCATCGCGATGGTGTTCCAGAACCCGTAAGTTCCAGGCTCCAGTTCACGGATCAGACGCCCGTCGAGGTACAGCAGTCCGCGCTTGCCTTGGTCGATGGCGGCGAAGGTCACGCCGGATTCGCGACCCAATCGCACCAGCCCCGGCAACAGGCGGGCGGGCACTTCGGGCTCGGCGCGCACTTCGAAGGCTTCGAAGGTCACGTTCACGGCGCCCTTCCAGTACAGCACGCGGTTGGAAGGGGCGACGACCCGCGCGAGGCGGCCATCCAGGTACACGACGGCCACTTGCGCGTCGGATGTCTCGATGACCGTGAAGTAGCGCGCGACGGTTTCGGGCTGGTGGTTGGCGACGTAGTCGGCCCACTCGCCCGCGAAGATCAGATCGCGCACGCTGTGCAGCAGCAATTCGATGCCGCGGCCGAACATCCATCGCTCGCCGGGGCCCAAAATCTCCACGAAGCGGCGCTTGCGGATGACTAGCATCCGTTCGTTATCGCCAATGAGAATATGGTGCAGCATATGAATCACCTCCAAAAAGAAGTCAGAAGACAGAAGTCAGAAGACAGAAGACAGAAGACAGAAGTCAGAAGACAGAAGTCAGAAGACAGAATACAGGAGCCAAAATCGCTGCAACGAGCGAATTCCGGCTTCTGACTTCTGACTCCTGACTTCTGTCTTCTTCTTTTTGAGCTTTCCAGGCCTGACTCCACGGCCAACCAGCGGGCCTTACCTAGAGCGGACTTAGCCGCGCCAATGACATCCGGCGGAACGAGGGTTCGCAGTTTCAGGGAAAGCGCAGAGCAGTGGAGCCGTTTGCCGGTCCAGGCAAAACGGACCGAAGTCTATCTTGCGAGGGCGGCCGGAGCCAGACCCGGATCACTCAGGTTAGGCTGTTGGTCAAACAGCGTGTGGATAGCGGGAATCGAACCCGCGGCCCGCAGATTATGAGTCTGCTGCTCTACCAGTTGAGCTATATCCGGACGGATGCGGAAGGCCCCGACTATCGCAGGCATACGGTTCTTCAGAGAAGCCGCACCAGCGAGGCGGTTGGAACCTCGGCTATAAGCGATCATCGGTCATTTACCTCCAGCTTCATTAGAATAATCCACGCGGGCGTGGTGGTCAAGAAAAATTTTATTAATCTGACCGATTTCACGCAAAGACGCTGATGGACCGCGAAGAACGCCAAGAAGAATAAACTCCGTTTTGTCTTTGCGCGCTTTGCGGTCCCTTAGCGTCTTTGCGTGAAGTCAGTTTAACTTAGCCCCAGCCACGCGCTCGACCTCCCGCATGACGCGCAGGGTGTTGCCGCCCAGAATCTTCAGAATGTCCTGGTCGGAATAGCCGCGCTCCATCAAGCCGCGCACCAGGTTGGGGATCTTCGAGATATCCTCCATGCCTTCCGGAAACAGATCGTCGGCGCCGTCGAAGTCCGATCCCAGGCCCACGTGATCCACGCCGGCCACTTTCACGGCATGATCGAAATGATCGAGCAGGCGGCTGAGCGGCACGCGCCCCAGCTTGGCGATGCGCTGCGCGTTGATGGCGCGCGTCGCGGGACCCAACTTGGCGCGGTCGCCGAACTTGGGGGCCTCGGCCTCGCGCGCGTCCTGCTGCGCCTGCAAATCCTGGAGCCCGCCTAACCGGTCCGTGAAGCCCCGGTCCAGAAAGCCTTCGAAGTAGTTGATGTGGACCACACCGCCGTTCTTGGCCAGGGCGCGCAGCATGTCATCGGTCATGTTGCGGGGCACATCGGCCAGCGCGCGGCAGGAGGAATGCGAGGCGATCACCGGCGCGGCAGACGTCTCCACCACGTCGTAGAAAGTCTTATCCGAAACGTGCGAGATGTCCACCATCATTCCCAAGCGGTTCATCTCGCGCACCACCTGCCGTCCGAAATCGGTAAGGCCGTTGTGGGCGGGCGGCTGACTGGAAGTATCGGCCCAGGGCGTGTGCTCGGTATGAGTGAGCGTGAGGTAACGGACGCCTAAGTCGAAGTAAGTCCGGAGTACGGCCAGATCGGAGTCGATCATGTGGCCGCCTTCCACGCCCATCAGGATGGCGATCTGCCCGCGCTTCCTGGCCGCCATCACTTGATCGGCGGTAGTGGCCAGCGCCATCTCGGCCGGATGGCGCGCGACCGCGCCCCGCACGGCGTCGATTTGTTCCAGCGCGCGGCGGATGGATTCGGGCGGCGTGTAGCGGACTGCGTCGGTCCAGATGGATAGAAATACGCCCGCCACGTGGCCTTGCCGCATGCGGGGCACGTCCACCTGGCCGTAGTCATGGGAAGTGGTGAGGTCGTAGCCTTCATCGACCATCATCTGAGTGGTGTCGTCGTGCAGGTCCAGCACTACGGCCCGCCGTAGCAGGCGTTCGACACGCGCGGGATCGACTTTGGTTTGGGCCGCAGCACAGCACGCCACGAGCAGGAGCGGAGCCAGCCGGGGCGCGCCCCTCACTCAAGCCTCTTTCTTTCGCAGCACCGCGCCCACCAGGTCCTTGCCGCGCTCATACGCCACCTGGTAAGCATCGTGCCTTTGGGCCCGCGTGTAACCGTAACCCACGCCGTGGAAGTGCTCGAGCCCTTTGCCCAGAACATAGGTGGCCGCGAAAGCGATGGCGCCTTTGGGAATCAGCCCGCCGCCCAGCGGGATGAACCCCACCAACTCGCGCGCCAGCGCGCGCCAGCCGAAGGCTCCCGCGGCGATCGATAGCAGTTCGGCCAACTGCTTGTCGTATCCCACCTGCTTGTCGCTGGCGGCCGCCACCAGGAACGCCATGCGCACCTGATTCATGGTGATGAAAGCCGTGTCGGATGCGAACTCCCCGATTGCAAACGGCAGTTCCAACACGCTCGGGATCACGTTGGGCAGCGCGCTGGCTACAGCGAAAATGGCGTTCTCGCGCGCCACGGAAGTAACGATGCGGTCCACCACCGGCTTGCGGAACGGATAGAAATTGCGGGCTAATGCCAGCCCCAAATCGTCGCGCGCCTTCACGATCTCTGCCACCGTGCGCCCGGGGTCGTCGCGGAAGAAGGTGAACGCGGTAGCCGGGCATTCGAGACCCTGCTCATACAGCACCAGGTCGTACTTCTCCGGAATGCCCGGATCGGAGGCGCGATGCACGGACTGCATGGTCTGCATGCGCTGGTCGTGCGAGACCGCCGCCGGCGTCAGAAAGTCCTCCATATCGGCGTAGGCGGCGCTTTCCACCGCGACCAAGCCGACCACCAGAGGATGGTCCGCGCGCTGGCGCACTTCATCCGGGTTCAGCATCGAGAGCGCGGATTTGGCTTGCTTGATGTATTGGAGCATGATCGATATCCAAAGACCGCTCCCTTACGGTCGCGGCTCAGTACCACGAGCCTAGGCTCGCGGTCCGGCACAGGGGCGTTCGGCTCCGCTCAGGCGGAACATCACAGCGCGGGCGATACCAGAAACAGGCGGGGCGGCTCCTGCCGCAACTGGATGCCGGGGAAATAGCCATTGGGCGAGAACTCGCCGCGATCCAGGTGCCACTTGACGCGCAGCCAGTAATCCAGCGCCTGCATGGGAAGCTGCAGATCGGCGGTGGCCTTCAGCTCCAGCACCGCCAGGCGCCCCGAGCGCTCCACCGCCAGCAGATCCAGCACGCCCCGGTCGCCGCCCGCAAAGGCAGGCACCTGGTCGTAGACCGGCGCGGGCGAGAGCGGCGCGTACACCCGCTCGATTTGCGCGCGGACCTGCGATTCGAGCCACGCTTCCGGATTCCGCCGGTACAGCGGGTGCTCGCGATCCTGGGCCGCGGGCGAGCGCCTGTCGGCGAGATCCCGCGCCAAGCGCTCCATCTCCGGCAAATCGCGCGGGTGCGCCGGAGTCCGCTGGGCGAGGCCAAAGCGCGCGCCGCTCTCCGACGCCTGCGCGAATTCCACGCCGCGCACCCGCAGGCTGACCGAGCCATCGTGACGCGCGATGCGCTCCACTTCCGGCGAATCGAGCAGGCGCTCAAAGGCTCCCAGCGGTGCGGGCTGCCGGCAGACCTCCACGCGCGTATCCACGTTGCCGAAATCGCGCGGATCGACGCGGGCGGCGAAATCGTGCTCGTCGTAGGCGAACAACTCGTAGCGCGCGGCTTCTTCGTTGAGCCAAGCGAGGCGCAGGCTGGTGCCGCGCTCCTGGCCGCGGGGCACGTAAAGCGCGAGTCCCTCCACTGCCAGGCGCTTCTCGCGGCGGCGCAAATGATCCAGCCAGATCAGCCCGAAAGTGAGCAGGCCCGCGGGATCGCTTTCCGGCGGCGCGCCGATGGCCGCCCAGCCGTTTGGTCCGCGGCGCAGGAACGCGCGCGGATAGCTGGGCGAAAGGCTGGCTTCCAGGTTGGGCTCGGCGCTGATCTCGGCCAGCGTCCAATCCGCGAACTGGCGGGTGAGGAACTGCCGGAATCGCTCGCGAAAGACCAGCCGCTCGCTGCGGCGCTCGAAATCCGTGCTGGACGGCCGCGCCAGGTCCACCAGGAACAGGCGACCCTCTTTGCGGGCGAACTGCTCGACCACCAGTTCCAGCCGCCCGCGCGCCTCGTGGGCCACGCCGGTCACGCGCCGCACCAGGTTGCGGGTCTGGTCCCACACCTGCAGCGTAAGCCGGGAGCTGCGCAGTTGGAGAGTGAAGTTATCCGCTGCCAGCGGCAGCAGCGGCTCGCCGGGTTCGAGCAGGGCGGGCTGGCGCGACGATTTGAGGAAGCGCTCGATGGCGGCTTGTACGTCAATGGGGACTGCAGCCAAGGCCACTAGAAGTGGTGGGTTTGGCGCGCCGGAGTTCTCGGGGGAAGTGGCGGCCGGGAGGAAACCGCGAGAAAATTCTTTGCGGCCGCGTCGTTTACGAGATTCACGCGCCACTTGCAGGAAAGAGCGCGGCGGGCGCGGCCGGCCATCAGCGGGCCGAAGTGCGCCCAATCCGCTTGCGCCTGCCGGAGCCGTGGATGTTGATTCAGGGTTTGCCGAATGAAGTCCAGGTACGGATCGACCATGGAAGGCGCCGGTTGGACGCCGCCCTTCCAATGCTCGGCGTAAAAGTAGCGGCGAATCCGGTCGCGGGTCGATCTCGCGATGATCGAGGCGTCCTTCCTCACTGCTCAGGCAAATCCGTTGCCGTAGAGCCACTTCGCCAGGCGGCGCCATGCGTGCTCGCAGGCGGGCTGCATTCCCAAATGATACGCGAGCCTGCGTCGCGCCAGGACGATAATGGCAATTATGGCCGTTTGTTCGCCGAAGACGGCGTGACCACGATCGGCAAAAAGAAGCCTAACCACAGACGGGCCGCGTTCGTCCTACTCGTATGTTGCCGGCGATGGAGAGCATGATGCATGATTTGCGCTACACCTTGCGCACGCTACGGAAGGATAGCGGATTCGCCGCATTTGCGATTCTGATTATTGCGCTGGGGATTGGCGCGAGCTCGACCGTCTTCAGCGTGCTGGACGCGCTATTGGTGAAGCCGCTGCCGTTCAAGGAACCCGGGAGGCTGGTGTGGATCGCCAATCGGACGAAGATCGACGGCGATTTGTCGGGCGCTACCTTGCAGGTGGGGCGGTTTCTCGATTTTCGGCAACGCAACGCGTCGTTCGCGGACGTCGCGTTACTTCGCTTTTTATGGAGTGGGCGACAGCAAGCTGACCGGGAACGGCGAACCGGAACGGCTGAGCACAGTGCCGGTGTCGCAGAACTTCTTCCCGCTGCTGGGCGTACAGCCGCAGTTGGGAAGACAATTCAGCGCGGAGGAATGCAAATGGAATGGTCCGCATGTGGTAATGCTGAGTCACGGATTGTGGGTGCGGCGCTTTGGATCCGATCCGGACATTGCGGGCAAAACCATCCGACTGGACGATGCGGATGCAACGGTGGTCGGGGTGCTGCCCGCATCGTTTGACTTTGCGACGATTTTTGCGCCCGGCACGCATATCGACCTGTTCACTCCTTTTCCGCTGACCAAGGAAACGGACCGGTGGGGAAATACGCTGGCGGTGGTGGGACGGCTGAAACCCGGGGCGCGGATTGGGCCGGCTCAGGCGGAGGCGAATGTCCTGGGAGTGCAGATCACCAGGGAGAATCCGCGCAGCAACGGACTGGATCCTAAACTGACTTTCCTGCCGGAACACGTGAGCGGACGAACGCGGCCGGCGCTGGCGGTGCTGGCCGGCGCGGTGGGCGTGGTGATGTTGATTGTGTGCGCGAACCTCTCCAATCTGTTGCTGGCGCGCGCGGCCTCGCGGCAGAAGGAAGTCGCGATTCGCATGGCGCTCGGGGCGGGCAGGCGGCGGCTGGTTCGTCAACTGCTAACCGAGAGCCTGGTGCTAACGGGGGCCGGAGCAGCTTTGGGCCTGGCCCTGGCCCTTGCAGCGACCCGCGCCGTGGCGCACCTCGACTCGTTCAACATTCCGCTGTTGAGCAGCGTGCAGGTAAACGGAGTCGTGCTGGGCTTCACCGTGTTGGCGGCTCTGGCGACCGGCCTGGTGTTAGGCATTGCGCCGGCATTGCAGACGACCGCGGTTTCGCTCAGCGCGTCGCTGGGCCAGCGCGGAGCCAGCGGAGGCAAGCGGCAGATGTGGGCGCGGGCGGCGCTGGTGGTTTCCGAGATCGCCTTCGCGTGCGTGCTACTGGTGGGCGCGGGACTGTTGATCCGCAGCTTCCTGCGGGTGCTGGAGGTGGATCCCGGATTCCGGCCCGAGAACGCGGCGGCGTGGCGCGTCGATCCAGGGCCGCAGTACAAGACGCAGGCCCAGCAGAATGCCTACTTCGACGAATTGTTGCAGAGCGTGAGAGCGATCTCCGGCGTGCAGGCTGCCGGTTTGACGGACGTCTTGCCTCTCGGTCACAACCGCGCGTGGGGTGCCGGAGCGAAGGGCCAGAGTTACAAGGACGGCGAGTATCCGGACGCGTTCGTGCGCGTGGTCAGCGACGGCTATGTGAAGGCCATGGGCATGACACTGAAGAAGGGCCGCGATTTTACCGAACGCGACACAGTGACCGGCGCGACGCCCGTCATGATGATCAACGAGACGCTGGCCCGGCGGCTGTGGCCCGGCCAGGACCCGCTCGGCAAGGCGATTGTCGGGGATTGCGTGAATGGAGACCGGCAGGTGGTGGGCGTGGTGGGCGATGTGCGCCACGTGGCGCTGGAGGAGAATTCGGGATCTGAAATGTACATGCCGATCCGGCAATGCCAGGACTGGGGATCGGTCGATGTGGTTGTGCGTTCCACGCTTCCGCTGCCGGTGCTTTCCCAACGCGTGGAAGCGGCGCTGCGTCCGCTAATCCCGAGCTTGCCCAAGGCCAGTATGCGGCCGCTGACACGCTTGGTAGACCACGCTATCTCTCCGCGGCGATTCATTGTGCTGCTGCTGACCGGTTTCGCCACGTTCGCCCTGGTGCTGGTATCGCTGGGAATCTACGGCGTAGTCTCGTACTCGGTGACGCGGCGAACGCAGGAGATTGGCATTCGCATGGCGCTGGGAGCGCAGGGGGCACGAGTGCAGCGGCAGATCGTGATGGAGACGCTGGGGCGCGCAGCGATCGGGCTGGCGATTGGAGCGGTGGCGGCGGCGGTGGCGGCGCACGCGATCAGCGGGCTGCTGTTCGGCGTGACTTATGGGGACCCGTACACTTTCCTGGCGGCGGCAGTGGCGATGCTGGCAGTGGCAGGGCTGGCGGGTTACTTGCCGGCGCGCAGAGCTTCGCGGATCGATCCGATGGTGGCGCTGCGGTTGGAGTAGGCGGTGTCAGACTTTTGTGCTAGTGTAGTGCGTCGCGCAGATCGACGATTATGTGCACACCGTGGGGCGGGCTATTCAGCCCGCGGACCCGCTCTCTAGCGGGTCCAGCCGCCTGAAAAGGCGTCCCCAGAGGGGACCCCACCCACACGGGCGTCTGAATACTCTCCGGGATTTCGGACGCATTACACTAGCCTTCGGCCCGGCTCAAGGCCGCTTGTGCCCACTGCACCCACAGCCGGCCGCCGTACAGCAGCGCGCTGGCTTCCACGCCGATCCAATCGATGAGCGACAGCGGGGAACGGGCCAGCAGGTGGCGCGCCAGTACCAGGTCCATCCGCAGGCCAGGCGCGGCGATGTCGTGCAAAATGCCGTCCAGGGTGAACAGCATCTTGCGGAACATCATCAATCCGGATGGGAAGCGGATGCCCTCCAGCGCCAGCCGGTCCAACAGGCACATGGCATCCATGCTGCCCGGCAGGCGCGAGAACGGCAACTGGCCGATGAAGCCGTTGACCTGGTCGCGCATGAAGCGGCGATGCGCCGGGCTGAGCCGCCCCAGGGCCAGCGCCTCGATTTCTCCGCAGACCCCCACCGGGTCGCGCAAGCCCAGCATCAGCGCCAGCATGGCCACGTGCCGCCGCCAGCATGGCCACGTGCCGCCGGTCGTCACGCGTCAGGCTTTCGGTGAGCGCCCAGTCGAGCAGCACCAGTTCGCCGGTGCGCTCGTCGTACAGCAGATTGCCCGCGTGCGGATCGGCGTGAAAGATGCTCCGCTCTCCCCGCGCGGACAGGGGCACGGCGATCAGCGCCTCGATCAACAGCTCGGCCACGCGCCGCCGCTCGCGACCGGAGGCGCCCGCCAGCGCCGTGACCTTCACCCCCGCTTCCTCGCTGAGGGCCGTGATGGCGCCGGTCGAGAGCGACTTGATCAGCCGCGGCACGCGCACGCCGCGCACACCTTTATACACCCGCGCCGCCTCGGCCAAGGTGGCCTGCTCGCGCGCAAAGTCCACCTCGTGCTCCAGCAGACGCCGCACTTCCATGATGGTTTCCGGCAGCGCGCGCCCGTATTCGGGATGCTTGTCCGCCAGGAAGTGCGCCAGTCGCTGCAGCAGTTCCAGGTCTTCGGCGAAGCACGCGGACACAAACGGCTTCAGGACCTTAAATACGCCCCGCTCCCGCTCTCCGCTGGCCGGATTCCGCCAGGTAAACCGCACCACCGCGCTGACGCTGGCCTCGGCCAGTATGCCCGGTTCGATCTCCACCGCGTAGTTTTCCAGCCGCCGCCCCAGCCGCTTGCGGACCAGCGCGCCGATTTCCTCCGCGCTCACGTCGCGGATGCCATTCTCCAGTTCCGACAGTGCGTTGCGCAACGACGAGTCCAGGTGCCGGTTGCGCGCCAGCACTTGCCCGATCTTCTGCAGCCCGGGAACTTTCGCGATCAAGCGCAGCAAGCGCGCCTCCGGCGTGGTGTCCAGCGGCAGTTCGATTTGTTCCACCAGCTTGGGAGCCAGCCGCGCCGCGGACAGGTGCGAGATCATGAATAGCATGGCGTCCCGCACCAGCGGACGCCACGCCGCATAGATCTCCGGCACGATGGCCTCCGCCGGCAGAAGCCGGATCACCCAGTTTCCCAACTCGTCGCGCAACTTGCGGCCGGCGGGACTTTCGAGCGCCGTCTTCACCGCCGCCGTCCGCGCGGCCGGCGAGGCGTCGCTGTCCAGAAAGGATGCCAACAGTGACAGATTCATGTTCCTGACTCTATGTTACTATCCGTCACTTCAGTCCAGCGAAATCGGAAGATGAAAGGGCTTGTGGCGCCCCCACCGGTAGATCTCGAAATCGTGGTCGAGCGTCAGAATCTCTCCCACCCCAAGTGCCCGGCGGCGTATATCAGGCAGGCCTCGGCGAGATCCGCGGGAACGTCACGGTACTTCCGCATGATGCGTGCAACTTCCGCGGCCGTGAACGGGGCTCACCGCCCGAAGCCCTTCAAATGCCGCTTATTCGAGCCGAGGTCGCGCACGCCCGAGGAGAACTTGCCGAGGCCTGCAATCCGTTGCCCCGGGCCTCGGCCGTGGCACGACTCCAGCAAGCGAATGCCTTCGCGCACAATTTGGGATGGACTCCACCCCAAGCGGCCGGTCAGCCGTTCCAGGGCCTTCTGCGAGTCGGGATCGAGGCGCGCCTGTACAAGGTTCCGCATGTCCTGACTGTACTAAAGGATCGATGATGCAGTACAGCGCCTTTGTGGGGCAGCTCGGTAAGCTGCGGCCGATTGTCAATCGGCCAAGTGCCCCGGTCGCGCCAGGCAGCGGCGGGCGGCATAGCCGCAACCAAAAGAAGCGGCCTGAGAGGCCGCCGCAGGCCGAGGGCCTGCCCCACGGCGGTGAAATGGATTACTGTAATCCACGAGGTATCTGCGATGAATGAATTGAAGGACACCACGTCGCGCCGCGCGTTCCTCAGTGAAGCCGGCCGCATCGCCGGGGTTTCGACCCTGGCCGGAATAACTCTGCCACACGTGCATGCGGCCGAGAACAATACGATTCAGCTCGCGCTGGTGGGATGCGGCGGGCGCGGCACCGGCGCCGTCGAGAACGCGCTGGGAATCAAGAACGGACCCATCAAGCTGGTGGCCATGGCCGATGTCTTCCCGCAGAAGCTGAGCGACAGCCACGGACACCTGCGCGGCCGGTTTGCGTCCCAGATGGACGTGCCCATGGATCGCCAGTTCATCGGCTTCGACGGCTACCGTAAGGCCATGGACTGCCTGAAGCCGGGCGACGTGGCCATCCTGGGAACGCCGCCGGCGTTCCGTTGGGTGCATTTCCGCTACGCCATCGACAGGGGCCTGAACGTGTTCATGGAGAAGCCGGTCACCGTGGACGGTCCCACCACGCGGCGCATGATCGCGCTCGGCGAGGAGGCCGGGCGCAAGAACCTGAAAGTCGGCGTCGGGTTGATGATACGGCACTGCCGCGCGCGGCAGGAACTGCTCAACCGCATCCGCGACGGGCAGATCGGAGACATCGTCGCCATGCGCGGCTACCGCATGGGGCCGGGCGGCGATGTTGCGCTGGTAAAGCCCGAGGGCATCACGGAACTGCTGCACCAGATCCGCTTCTTCCACGGGTTTCTGTGGGCCAGCGGCGGCGTCTTCAGCGACTATTACATTCACCAGATCGACGAGCTCTCGTGGATGAAGGGCGCCTGGCCGGTTGAGGCGATGGCACTCGGCGGCCGGCAGTACCGCGGCGACGCGGTGGACCAGAACTTCGATGTCTACGCCGTACAGTACACCTACCCGGACGGCACGCACCTATTCTTCGACGGCCGCAACATGCCGGGCGTGCACAACGAGTTCGCCAGTTACATCCACGGGTCGAAGGGGTCGGCTGTAGTTTCAACCAACGCGCACACGCCGGGACGCACGCGCATTTACTCGGGGCAGAACATTCCGCGCTGGCAGAACGGCCAGAAGGAGCCGGCGCCGGAGAACCTGGTGTGGGCGTATCCGCAGCCGGAGCGCTCGCCCTACGACTGGGAGTGGGACGACCTGATCGCCGCCATCCGCGACGACAAGCCCTACAACGAGGTCAAGCGCGGCGCCGAAGCCAGCCTGGTGGCGTCGATGGGCCGCTTCTCCGCACACACCGGCCAGACCGTGACGTTCGAGCAGATGTTGAATCACGAGCACGAGTTCGCACCCGACGTGGACAAGCTGACCATGGACGGTCCCTCGCCCCTGCGCGCCGGCCCCGACGGCAAGTACCCGCTGCCAGAGCCAGGCATCAAGACCACGCGCGAGTATTGAGCGTGGGGCAGGTCCTCGGAGGAGCCCTCTGGTCCCGGGGCCTGCTACGAAGAATCGGCGCAGGCTGCGAAGATTCCTGCCGTCGTAGCCGGCCTTCTTATTTGCGGGGCACGCCGCCGAGGAACCCGTAGGGATCGATGGGTGTGCCTTCCCACCAGCGCCGTTCCGGCCCCAGCTTGAAAATGGCGAAATGCAAGTGCGGGGCATCGGGCGATGCGTTGCCGCTACTGCCCACGTAGCCCAAGACTTCGCCTTGCCGCAGGAGCATGCCCTCTTCCAGCCTCGGCGCGTAACGATCCAGGTGCGCGTAGTAGTAGCAATAGTTGCGGCTGACGTTGAATTGGTAGACCGTTATGCCGCCCGGTTTGCTGAGAAACAGCTTCACCACGCTGCCTTCATCGGCTGCTAACACTGGCGTGCCCCGCGGGGCCATGATGTCGATCGCCTCATGCCGGTGGCCGTCGTGCATCTCGTCGAAGTTGTCCCGCAGGTCTTCAGCGTGGACGCCCTGCACGGGGATGATAAGCCTGCGTTCCATCAACGGGCGGTCCGGCAGGCTGCGATCGGCAGCGTTTGCCGGCGTTTCCAGGGGCGTCGGGGAGAGGGGCGCGCGGCGCGTATTGGGCCTCTGCGCCGGCTCCGCTTGGGACTCCGGGGGCCTGTCTGGAGCAGCGGAGGCGTTGCCGGTCCGCAACATCCCAGTCTGCCGGAGAAGCACCGCGAGGAACACCAGACCGCAGACAAAACCCGCGAAAAAGACGGTTGCCGGTCTTCTGCGCATGTCTCACTCCTTCAGGCTGACAGGCGTCCCGAATTTGACCATATGAGACAACTCGGATGCATCCCAGTTGGTCAACCGTATGCAGCCGTGCGACTCGGCGTGACCGACTTTGCCCGGAGCCGGCGTCCCGTGAATGCCGTAATGCTCCTTCGTGAGATCGATCCAAACGACGCCCACCGGGTTGCGCGGCCCAGGCTGGATCTGCGCCTTGCTATCTGCCGGGTTCGCGTTCCAAAAGAGTTCCGGGTTGTAGTAAAACACCGGATAGGGCCAGACTCGCTTGGTCTTCCACTCCCCGATCGGAAGCGGATCGTGCTCGCTGCCAATGGTGGCCACGCTGTAGAAAAGAACCTTCCCTCCAGCGTCGAAAGCCGTGACTGAGCTATCGGACTTGGAAACCTCTACCGAAGCCGCGCGACCCGGCGGTGTCGCGATCACGTTGGGCGCCAGGATCAGATCGCCCTCCTTATCGAAGCCGCTGTCTGGATTGAGCGCCTTCAGCAGGTCCGGGTTGGCGTGGAACTTCTCGCCCAGCCCTTCCAGCGGCGACGCAAATCCCAGAGCTGGCAATTTGGCCTGCTCCTCCAGATCAGCAGGCGCTTTGACGAAAGGTCCGGCCACGTCTTCCGCCGCGATCATGTAAGAGAACAGCGCCGGCGCTCGATCGGCATTGAGCGCGGCCCACGTCTCGGGCCCGACTACGCCGTTCACCGGAAGATCGCGGGCGCGCTGAAATGCGGCTACGGTCTTCTCCAGGTTGCTGCCAAAATTGCCATCGATTTCGCCGCACGAGAAATGGGCGCGGTCCAGCAGGATCTGGGCACGCACGACGGCCGCCCCCTTGGCATTGGTACCTATGACGGGCGACTGATCGGCATTGTCGATGGCAGCGGCTTCAACAGTGGCCCCCGCCTCTTTCACCCGGCCTCCCTTGCGCACCTGCGCCCCGGCCGGCCAGCACAGCAGTACCGCCATCGGAAACAATAGGGACTTCATCGGGCGCAATATGGACATCGCATTCCTAGGTAACGGCATGCAGTAAGCACGTTGCGAACCGAAGCCCCAGCCCTTTTGCAAGATACTGAAAAAGGCTCTCACAGGCTGAAGCCTGTGCCACCAACTGCCGCTAAGCCATTGATAACCGGTGGCACAGACTTTAGTCTGTGGCCCGAAATGCGCGCCCTTATTATTTGCGATTATTTGCGCGGGTCAAAATGATCCGTGCCTTGATCGCGCACTTTGGTGTGCAGAAGGTCAGTCACCCCGGCGAGCAGGGCGGTCGGCAGGAATGGCTTTTGGATGAAGTGCCAGCCGTGATTCAGAACGAGCATGGCGCCATCGGCGTAACCGGACATCAGCATTACCCGCATTTCCGGGCGCCGTCGCTTTAGCGTATCCGCCAAGTCCGGCCCGCACATGTCTGGCATCATGACATCCGAGAGCAGCAGATGGATGGTTCGTGCAAACTGGGCTTCGACGCGTGTCGCGTTCTCGACGGAACTGGCCGCCAGCACTTCAAAGCCGGCGTCCTCTAGAATCGCCTGAACCAGCGTCAGGATGGCTGGGTCGTCTTCGACAACGAGAATGGTTTCCGGGACCTCTCCCTTGAGTGGCAAAGCGCTTACGCTTATTGCACGAGTCGGGCCAAAGCGTTTCGGGCGGCGTCGGGGACATATTCTCCGGTCTGACACCGCCGCCTCAACCGCGACGACCGGCAACTTTGGCATTCGTCCGTGCAGGTTCTGCACGCATCTTGTTGTTGTGGGACAGGCCTGGCAGCCTGCGCGGCAGTTGGCCGATTCGACAATCGGCCGCAGCTTACCAAACTGCAAGCGCCGGTGGTGCTACCTTATTCAGGGAAGACTACGAAGCGTACCCGCAAATGGCGGCATCCAAGCGAACACTGGGCGAAGCTGCCCATCCTCGCCTCCCACACATCGACGGACGGCCGGTCCGGCTGGAGATTCGCCGCGAACTCACCGACCGCCACGGCCCGGTCCATGCCGGCGCGTTCATCCGCGAACGGCGCATCGCGTTCGACGCGGAACTGGCCGCCGACCCCCAGGAGTTCGCCCGCATCTTCGTGCATGAAGTCTTCCATTTCGTGTGGCTGCGGCTGGGCAATCCGCGCCGCTGGTCTTACGAAGCGCTGCTGGGCGAGGAAATGCGGTGCCGGGCCCGCGGGGAGCTGGGCTGGTCCGCGGAGTGGCGCAAGCGGGCACTTGCGGCGCGCGACCCCGGCCGCCGCACCCGGCGCTGGCGCGAATACGTCTGCGAGAGCTTCTGCGATACGGCGGCCTGGATCTTAGCGGCCGTCCCGGCGCATCGCGAATACACGCTGGCCCACCGCTTTCGCGAGCGCCGCCGCCAATGGTTCGAAGAGTCCGATGTATCCAATCGAATCTCGATATAATCCATATAGTAGCCACTTGCTGAAAGTGGAGGAGGTCTTATGTCGGCTCTGCGCCTGGGTACCGTGCTCGCTACCGGTGTCCTCGTTGGCTGCGTGATCTATTGGGGCTGGCCGGCGAAGCCCGCCAGGGCAGCGTCGCTCAAGCCGGATGGCGAAAGACACGCCGCTCCCGATTTCGCCCTGAAAGACGCCGACGGCAAAACCGTGCGCCTGTCCGACTACAAAGGCAAAGTGGTGCTGCTGGATTTCTGGGCCACCTATTGCGGCCCCTGCAAGATCGAGATCCCGTGGTTCATGGATTTCGAGCGCAAGCACAAAGACCAGGGTTTCTCCGTGCTGGGCGTCTCCATGGACGACGATGGATGGGACGCGGTCAAGCCTTTCGTCAACGACGTGGGAATCAACTATCGCATCATGGTGGGCAACGACTCCACCGCCGACATGTTCGGTGGCATCGAGGCTCTCCCGACCACCTTCCTGATCGACCGGGATGGCAAGATCGCGGCCGTCCATGTCGGCCTGACGAGCAAGAGTGATTTTGAAAATGCTATCGAACAACTATTGCAAACACCTGCGCATTCCGCTGGCGGCGCTGGCCGCGTGTCTCTGCCTGCCGAGCTTGTGGGCGCAAGGTAACCAGTACCTGACGGCTGAAGCTTCCCAGAAGCTGGTAGTGAAGCGCGGCGTCTCGGCCGAGGCTAAGATCGCGGTGTCCGTGCAGCCCGGCTTTCACGTCAACAGCAACACGCCGAGCGACGCGTACCTGATCCCGCTGAAGCTGACATGGGTTCCCGACGGCGCGCTGGAGCCCGGCGCGGTGGTCTTCCCCAAGCCGCAGATGGAGAAGTACGAGTTCTCCGACAAGCCGCTCTCCGTTTTCACGGGCGACTTCGAGTTAACCGCCAAATTCAAGGTGCCGGCCAGCGCTTCCCAGGGACCGGGAATCATGCTGGGCAAGCTGCGCTACCAGGCCTGCAACAATAACTCCTGCTTCCCGCCGAAGACGGTGGAAGTGCGGCTTTCGTATCAAGTGCAATAGCGGGCCGATATGCCCCAGTGCCCCTCCTGCGCGTTCAGCATGCCGGAGGGGAGCCGCTATTGCGCCTCGTGCGGGAATTCGCTCGAATCGCGATCGAGCGTGGACACGATCACATCGGGACCACCCTCCATTTCATCCACTCCGTCCGACGATGGGCGCTTCGCCGCCGGCTCGGTGGTAGCGGGGCGCTATCGCATCCTCAGCCTGGCGGGACGCGGCGGCATGGGCGAAGTCTACCGCGCCTACGATAACAAGCTGGATCAGCCCGTCGCGCTGAAGTTCCTGCCCGCCGCCATGTCGCAGGATGGCGCGGCGCTGGCGCGCTTCCATAACGAAGTACGCACCGCGCGGCAGGTCTCCCACGCCAACGTTTGCCGCGTGTATGACATCGGCGAATGGGAAGGGATGCCGTTCCTTTCCATGGAATACGTGGATGGCGAAGACTTGGCGTCGCTGCTGCGCCGAATTGGCCGGCTGCCCTCCGACAAAGCGTTGGAGATCGCCCGCCGGCTGTGCGCGGCGTTGGCCGCTGCCCACGGAAAAGGCGTCCTGCATCGCGATTTCAAGCCAGGCAACATCATGATCGACGGGCGCGGCCAGGTGCTGATCACAGATTTCGGCCTGGCCGCGCTGGCCGCGCAGGTAACCGGTCCGGAGGCGCTGTACGGCACACCAGCCTATATGGCTCCCGAGCAACTCGCGGGCAAAGAAGCCAGCGCGCGCAGCGACATTTACGCATTGGGGCTGGTGCTCTACGAGATGTTCACCGGCCGGCGCGCATTCGAGGCGCAGTCGCGCGAAGAGTTGCTGCGCATGGAAGAGACCGGCGCGCCGGCCGTCCCCTCCACCCTGGTGCGCGATCTGGACCCGGCCGTGGAGCGAGTGATCCTGCGATGCCTGGAACCGGATCCGGCGCGGCGCCCCGCTTCCGCGCTGTCGGTGGCGGCCGCCCTGCCCGGAGGCGACCCGCTGGCAGCCGCGCTGGCAGCCGGCGAAACGCCTTCACCCGAAATGGTGGCGGCATCGCGTGAGACCGCCACGGTCAGCGTGCGGCTGGCGGTCGCGTTGTTGCTGCTGGCCGTGGCTGGGGTGGCGGCGGCTGCGGCGTTGCACGGCAAGGCGGACCTGTTTGGCAGCCTGCCTACGGACAAATCTCCCGATGTCCTCAGGGAGCGGGCCCGCGATCTGCTGCACGGGTTTGGATACACCGCGCCGCCCGTAGACAGCCATTTCGGATTTGACGGCGGCTCATCTTACCTGAACTACGTGGAGCGGCACGATCCATCGCCGGACCGCTGGGCGCGCCTGGTTGCGCAGCAGCCGCCGGTCGTCTATTTCTGGTATCGACAAAGCCCTCGATACCTGGAGCCGGCCGTCTGGTTTGGCACGGCCAGCATAGGACTCTCCCCGTCGCGCACTGTGTCGAACTCGAACCCTCCTTTGAACTCTCCAGGCATGATCCTGCTGGAGACCGATCTGCAAGGCCGGCTTTACTTGCTGGAGACTGTGCCGCCAGAGGTCGAGGATGCTCAGGAAGCCGCCCAGCCACCCGATTGGGGTCTGCTATTCAGCGCGGCTGGACTGGACGCGGCGCGCTTCTCGCCCACGCCGCCGGGCCGTGGACCAAGCCGGCCTCCGGTCGAGGGCCGCGGTTCGAGGACCTCATCTGGGCAGGAGTGTTCGTGGTGGCGATGACCGGGGGCGCGCTGCTCGCGCGGCGCAATGCGCGCCTGGGCCGCGGCGACCGGCGCGGCGCCTTTCGCCTCGCGGCCTTCGTCTTTGGAAACTGGATGTTGCTGTGGCTGATCGGCTCGAATCATCAACCCAGTATCGCGGAGCTGCAAAGCCTGATCACGGGAATCAGCGCATCCCTGCTGTGGGCGGGTGTGCTGTGGGTGCTCTACATTGCGCTGGAGCCTTACGTCCGGCGGCGCTGGCCCCAAACCATCGTCGGATGGAGCCGCATGATCGCCGGCCGTCTGCGAGACCCAATTGTGGGTGGCGAGATCCTGGTGGGTACCGTCGCCGGCGCGGCGGTGACCGTGCTGTACGAGTGCCGGCAACTCGTGCGCGCGCACCTGGGAGCTCCGCCGGGGTTCCTCACGGAAGCCACCGCGGTGGATGGACTGCGCGGCGCGGCCAGCGCGTGGGTGGCGCACCTTGGCATCTCCATGATCGAGGCGCTGGTGTTGCTGTTCGTGATCTTCCTTTTCCGCCTCATCGCACGCAGTGAGTGGGGCGCGGGCGCGCTCTATTGCCTGCTCATCGTGATGCTGAACAATTTCGGGATCAGCCATGCGGCCATCGGCTCGCTGTTCAACGCGGCGGCCGCGGCGCTGACTGTCTACATCCTGATTCGATACGGGCTGGTCGCGCTGGCCGTTTCTCTCTTCGTCATTGCGATGCTGTTGAGCTTCCCGTTGACGCTGGATTTTTCTAAGTGGTACGCCGGCCAGTCGCTGTTGGCGCTCGGGACCGTGCTGGCGCTGGCTGTGTTGGGTTTTCGTGAGGCGCTGGCGGGACGGTCGGTGTTGCGCGAGGAAGTGCTGGCGCGGTGAGGCCTATTGGAAGAACCGCGGATCGGAGCTGAACTTTTCGGGCAGACGCACCCGAATCTTTGAGAAGTCCGGATGCCGCAGATTCACGAGCCAGTTCGATTCGGCCGGAGCGATAACTGACGGCACGACGAGAACGGCTGCACGGCAACCGCCGACAAAGCCATCGCCAATCGCGGCAAGGCCCGGCGGCGCGGGACTCCGCCGCCAGTTTGCGGGCAATTGCTTCTCGGAGATGGCGATCCGCGAAACTCCTGCTGGAATGTCCGCTGTAACTACCACGAGATCGCGCGGCGCGTCGCCGGCGTCGATATGCACGAAGTACTCGATCATCGCCAGCGACAGATGTTCAGCCGTTTATGCCAGGCGGACACCCGCGCTCGACCAACGGCCGCCGAAACGGTAGCCGCCCTCTCCATCCAGGGGCTTCTTCGAATATGGCCTGCGGAGGATTCGGTAGACCCGCGTCAACTCACGCCGCCATAGGCGATGCGGCCGAGCACGTCTTCCACCGTGCGCGCTCCAAGCTCCGTATCGAGGGATCCCAGCGGGGTTGCGCCGCCTAACGCGCGATTTGTCCGCTTCAGCCATCGGGCGGCGGCCTCTTGGTTGCCTATATAGTGTTTTGCCAGGGCCACGATTCTGGCGAGACGATAGAGGCGGTCGGATTCATACCCGGCCAGGCGTCCTTCCCGCCGCCGCCGCTGCAGGCTGCGCGCCGAAAGATCCAGGCTGGACGCCAGTTCCTTCAGCGTGATGCCCGCGCCATGCATCACTTCTTGCACGACAGGTTGTGGAAAGCCTTCGCGAATGGCGGCCTGCAGGTCGGCGCCGCTCCGCAAGGGACGGCACAGGACGGGTTCACCGCCCAATTCCTCAACGACAGCCTGGAGTTCGCTCACCATTCTGTCGTTAGTTATAGCGCCAAATGGCGCATATGGGGAAACCGCTCCGTTAAAGACGCGAACACCTTCCGACCTGCGGCCACCCCACTGCTCCGCGCGTCCTCTTTACCTTGGGTGGCCCGCAGGGCCATATGCCACTCGGTTGAAGACGGGGCCGGTTACGCGAGCTTCGCTCGCGAAAGGCCGATTAACAATCGGCCTGCAGGTTACCAACCTGCCCCACAGCAAATGGCCAAAGTCCAGGCCGGCCTACGGCCGCGCGTCTTCTTTGCCTTTGGTGGCCCGCAGGGCCATGGGGCACTCCCTTACGGTCGCGGCTCGGTAACACGGTCGCGGCTCGGTAGCAGTTTCGCGGGATAATGGGAGCTTGCAGCCTTTCGTGCCCCTCTTCAAGAACCCGCACGTTCAGACCATCGCCGGGCACTTCTGGCCCCGGCCATCCGGCACGCGCCAGTGTCCCGTCGAAAAGAAGCTCTATCACACGGAGCCCGAGGTCCAGGTACTCGTCGAAACCGAACGGCCGGCGGGTGCGCCGCGAGGCGAGATCGTGCTGGTGCATGGCCTGGAGGGATCGGCCGACGCGGGCTACATGCACAGCATGGCCGCCTGCGCGGTGGCGGCCGGATACACGGTCCACCGCTCAAACCTGCGAAGTTGCGGCGGCACCGAGCGGCTTGCCCGAACGGTCTACCACGGCGGACTCACCAGCGATCTGCTCGCGGTGGTGCGCGCCCTTGCCGCCGAGGGCCGCGCGCCGGTGTGGTTGGTGGGTTTTTCGTTAGGCGGCAACCTGGTGGCGAAGCTGGCCGGCGAGTTGGGCGAAGACGCCCGGCCGCTGCTGGCGGGGGTGGTGGCCGCCGCGGCAGCCATTGACCTGGAAGCCTGCGCCAGGCGCATCGGCCAGCCGGATAACCGCCTCTACGAATACGGCTTCTTAATGTTGATGCGCGCGCGGGCCCGCGCGGTGTGGCGCTCCACTGCCGCCGATTTGCGGGGCATCCGCTCGGTCTTCGAAATGGACGATCGCATTACCGCGCCGAACTTCGGATTCAGCGGAGCCGAACACTATTACCGAACGCAATCCGCCAACCTGTTTCTGGAGCGCATCCGCGTGCCCACCTTGTTCATCACCGCGCAGGACGACCCCTTTGTTCCGTTCCGGATCTACGATCACCCGGCGTTCCGCCAAAACCCCTGCCTGCAACTGCTCAAGACCGAGTATGGCGGGCATCTGGGCTTCCTCGCCAAGGGGCGCCCCCACCTGTGGCTGGATCACGCCATAATGGAATGGATAACGGATCGCGGAACAAAGCACCCCCTTATCTCGTCTGGATGTTGAATGAGAACCAACGCTTCTTTTGGCGAGGCGGTCACCGGCGCGGCGCTCTCCCTGCGCGGCAGCAAGCTGCGCAGCTTCCTCACGCTGTTGGGGATTATCCTGGCCACCACCACCCTCATCGCCGTCATGTCGGTGATCGACGGCATGAACGTGTATGTTGCGCAGAATGTGTCCAGCATGGGCGCCGACGGCTTCAAGGTGCGGCGCATCGTCATGATGGGCATGTGGGATCCCAAGAAATATCTGGAAATGGATCGGCGCAACCCGCAGCTTTCCAAGGAGGAATTCGACTTTCTGCGCGCCAACAGCAAGCTGGTCGAGGAAATTGGCATGTCGGTGAGCCGCATGGTCTCCATCCATTACGGCAAAGAGCACCGCGACAACGTGCAACTGACAGGCGCCACCGCCAACCAGGGTGTGCTCTCCGACATTGATCCTTCCGAGGGCCGCTTCATCAGCGATCTCGAAGACCAGCAGCGCGCCATGGTGGCGGTGATCGGCAACGATTTGAAAGAGCAATTCTTCGCCAACGCCAACCCCATCGGCAAGTCCATCACCGTGGAAGGGCGCCCGTTCGAAGTCATCGGCGTGGCAAAAACCAAGGGATCGGTTTTTGGGAACTCCCGCGACAACTTCCTGATGATCCCAGCCGAGAGCTACTTCAAGATTTATGGCCCGCGCAATGGCATCGGGTACGATTTGAAAGCGGCGGACCAGACCGTCCTGCAGCAAGCTCAGGACGAAGTCCGCGTGCTATTGCGGTCCTACCGGCACTTGCACCCGAAGGACGACGATACTTTCGGCATGGTCAGTTCGGACTCGCTGGTGAACGTGTGGAATCAGTTGACGGGCGCGATTGCGGCCACCGCGGTCGGGGTGGTCTCCGTTTTCATGGTGGTGGGCGGGGTGGTGATCATGAATATCATGCTGGCGGTGGTTACCGAGCGCACGCGCGAAATCGGCGTCCGCAAGTCGGTGGGCGCGCGGCGCGTCGACATACTCAACCAGTTTCTGGTGGAATCGTCGATGCTCTCGGCGACCGGCGGGGTAATTGGGATTCTCATTGCGTGGGGGATTTCGATTCTGGTAAAAGCGCTCACGCCGGTGCCCATGCACATCCCCATCAGCGCGGTGATCGTGGGGGTGACGCTTTCGGCGGCGGTGGGACTTTTCTTCGGGATCTATCCGGCGCGGCGCGCGGCCGGGTTGGACCCTATCGAAGCTTTGAGGATGGAACGATGACAATCGGTTCGGTAGGTTCGGGAGTGGCCCTGGCGTTGACCACGGTGCGGGAGCACAAGATGCGCTCGTTCCTGACGGTGCTGGGAGTCATCATCGGCACTGGCGCAGTGATCGGCGTGGGATCCATCATCGCAGGGCTTGACGGCGCGATCACCAATATCCTGAAAAGCTTCGGGCCCAACACCATCGTGGTCTTGCGTGGAAGCGCCATGGGTGGCTGGACGCTGGAGGAGCAGAAGCGCAAGATGTTGACGCGCGAGGACGCTCTGGCCATCGAGGAGCGCTGCCCTTCGGTGGAACACGTCAGTCCCTACCTGTTTTCCAACTTTGACGCGCTCCACAAAGCGCGCTACAAGGGCAACGACAACTACAACCTGGACATCGGCGGGACCGAGGAAGGCTACGCCGCGGGCGGCACGGTCATGCTGCAAGGCCGTTTCTTCACCGATACCGAAAGCCGGCACCACATGCCCGTGGCGGTGCTAGGCGAAGACTTGGGTAAGTCGTTTTTCCAGGGTCAGGACGCGGTGGGTAAGTGGATCGAGGTGGATGGACACGCGGTGGAAGTAATCGGCGTCATGGAGCGCCCCGCGGCATCCTTCCCCGGGCAGGACGACAACCGCATCCTGTTTCCGTACTTCACGATGCGCAAGCTGTATCCCAGCGCCAACGAGAACATGCTGATCGTGATCGCCTATGAAGGCATGCTGTCGAAGGCCGAAGACGAGGTGCGCACCGTCCTACGCATCCAGCGCAAAGTGCCTAACGACAAGCCCGACAACTTCTCGCTTTCCACCGCGCAGCAGATGATCGAAGATTTCCACCGCATCACCGGCACCGTGGCGCTGGTGATGGTGATCCTCAGCTCCATCGGGCTGCTGGTGGGCGGCATCGGGGTGATGAACATCATGCTGGTGTCGGTAACCGAGCGCACGCGGGAAATCGGGATTCGCAAGGCGGTGGGCGCGCGCAAGGCCGACATCATCGTGCAGTTCCTGACCGAGGCGGTGGTGCTGACCGGTATCGGCGGCGTGATCGGGCTGTTCCTGGGTTGGTGCGTCTCAATGCTCGTAGGGCTGGTCTTCAAGAACCTGCCGACGGCGGTGCCTCTGTGGGCGGCCGTTTCGGGCATTATGGTGTCGGTCGGCGTGGGCCTGTTCTTCGGAATCTGGCCGGCGGGACGGGCGGCGAATTTGGACCCGGTTGTCGCGCTGCGGTACGAGTAGGCAAGAGGCGCACGCGGCAGCGCGAGAGGCCGCTGTTTTCAGGCATACTGTACCATCTCAAGCGCCCGCTCCTGGCGCTCGAGCGCGCTGCGGCGGCCGGCTATGGCGCTCTGTCCTGGCCGCGAACTTAACAACGACCCCACTAACTGGTGCGTTGACTCCCGGCTTTCCCGCTGAGGAGATCTACCCAGGCTGGGCCACGCTGCATGCGTGGATGTGAACAAGAGCGCGGCGCCGGGCGTTCGACGTGCAGCGTATCAGCCGCCCCTCGGTCCGCCCAACGGCCCCGCGAAACGATGTAAACTGGAGGCCTGTGTCCTCAATCGCAGCGCCTGGCATGCATCCTGTGACGTTCAGCCAGACCCAGGGGCCGGCACTGCCCCTGCTCGAAAAGACCACCACCGAGGTTCTTCGGGAGACGGCCCAGCGGTTCCCCAACCGCGAAGCCCTCGTCGTCCGCCAGGAAGGGGTGCGGCTGACGTGGGCCGCGCTGGCCGCAGAAGTGGAGCGTACCGCGCGCGGACTGGCGGGCCTCGGCCTGCAGCCGGGCGACCGCGTCGGGGTCTGGGCCAGCAACTGCGTGGAGTGGATCCTGCTGCACCTGGCGTGCGCGCACGCCGGCCTCGTGCTGGTCAACGTCAATCCGGCTTACCGCTCGCACGAGTTGCGCTTCGTCTTGGCGAAGTCGCGCATCCGGGCAATTTTCCTGCGGGAACGGGACGCGCGCACCGATTACCGGGCCATCCTGGAGGAGTCGCGCAGCGGCAGCACACTCGCACTGGAACACGTCGTTTGGATCGGCGGCGCCTCCTGGGAAGACATGCTGGCGCGGGGCGTGGATGTGGCTCCCCATGCGAGCCTGCCGGACGACGTTGCCAATATCCAATACACCTCCGGCACTACCGGTCTGCCCAAGGGCGTGATGCTGACGCACCGTAACCTGGTGAACAACGGGCATGTCATGAGCCTGTCCCTGCGCATGACCTCTGACGACCGCATCTGCGCTCCCGTGCCGCTCTACCATTGCTTTGGGTCCGTGATCGGGACCATGGTCTCCCTGGTCTCGGGAGCCACGCTGATCCTGCCCGCGCCGCAGTTCGATACGCGCGCCACTCTGGAGGCGGTACATGCCGAGCGCGCCACAGCCATCTATGGCGTGCCCACCATGTTCATCGCCGAGTTGGAGCACCCGGACTTCCGCACGTTCGACTTGACTTGCCTCTCCAAAGGCGTCATGGCCGGCTCGCCCTGCCCCATCGAAGTCATGCGGCGGGTGGTCCACGAGATGCACTGCCGCGAGATGACGATTATTTACGGTCAGACCGAGAGCTCGCCGGCCATCACCATGTCGCGGGTGGACGACCCGCTGGAGTTGCGCGTCACAACCGTCGGCTGCGCGCTGCCCAATACCGAGGTCAAGATCGTCTCGACGGACACCGGAGAAACCCTGCCCGTGGGCCAGACCGGAGAGCTGTGTACGCGCGGTTACCTGGTGATGAAGGGCTACGACGAGGACCCGGAAGCCACCGCGGCCGCGGTGGATGGCGACGGCTGGCTGCATACCGGAGACTTGGCCCTGATGCACGAAAACGGCTATTTCAGCTTCCGCGGGCGCGCCAAGGACACCATCATCCGCGGCGGGGAGAATATCTATCCACGCGAAGTGGAAGAGTTCCTGCATACGCACCCGCAGGTGGCGGATGTGTACGTGGTGGGGTTGCCGGATGCGCACCTGGGCGAAACCGTGCTGGCTTGGGTCCAACTGAAGCCCGGCGAGACGGCCAGCGTGGAAGAGATCCGCGATTTTTGCCGCGGCAAGATCGCCTACTTCAAAATTCCGCAGTATATCCGCTTCGTGGATTCGTTCCCCATGACGGTGACCAGGAAGGTCCAGAAGTTCCTGATACGCGAACAGGAAATCCGGGAGCGCGGGCTGGGTGGGGTAGCCAGCATAGAGACGGCATAGGCCGATTAACAATCGGCCTGCAGGTTGCCAACCCGCCCCACGAAGGCCCTGGCGGTGACGAACAACGAACTGGCCAGCAACGCGCCATCGCGCAGCAGAGTGACCCAGGAAAGGCGGTCGCCTGGTCCGAAGCAACCACAATCGATTTCCATGCCCTTGGCCATGGCCCTGACCATCAGGCCGAAGAATACCGCCAGCAGCAGCGATGCGGCAGCCGCCGACACATGCCGCCACAAGCCTGCGACGAGCAGAACGCCCAGCAGCAGCTCAAACCACGGCAGAGCGCGCGCCACCAACTCCACCGCCCACGCAGGCAGGACCTGGTAAGAGTCGATCGCCATAGCGAACAACGCCCAGGGGTCGCGCAGCTTCATCCAGGCGGCAATCACGAATATGGCGCCGAGTGCAACCCGCAGAATCAATGCGAGGACACCGGCGGGAGTCTTGCTATTTAAGAAGGTCATCGAGCGTCGCCTTGATCCACCGGTAATTGAACAGACCTTCCCCAACAAGCGGAAATCGTCTCGATTTGTAAGTCACCATCACGGTGGGTGTGCCCTTCACCCCAAGCGCGGCGCCCTCGGCCATATCGCCGTCGATGGGCTTCTGCACGCTTGGACTTTTGATCAGCGCCGCAATCTTCTGGCGCTCGGCAGGCGTGAGGACGGGGGCGACGGTTTCGTCGAGCTTACCGTCCAGCGACCAGGCGCTCTGCCTGGCGAACAAGATGTCGGCGGCCGGCTCGTACTTGCCTAACTGCGCGCAGGCGCACACCAGTTCGGCGGCCTTGCGCCCGTAGGCGTGCATCGCCAGCGGGAAATACCGGTACACCAGATACGCTTTGCCGGGAGTGACGTAATCCTTAACGATCAGCGGCAGATCTTCGTCGTGAAACCGCTTGCAGCCGGGACATTGGAAATCGCTGAAGACCTCGATCAGGATGGGGGCCTTCGGATCGCCAAATGCGTTGCCGTGAATGGTATCGGGAGCGGCCGCCGACACGGGCAGCAATATCGCGAGTGCTGCGATTAAGAGCTTCATAGGCGCATTGTACCGAAGATCCGAGTGGCGGGGCTAAAGCCCCGCGAACACAGGCTAAAGCCTGTGCCACCGGCCAAACTCCAGCCCCGCGAACACAGGCTAAAGCCTGTGCCACCGGCCAAACTCCAGCCCCGCGAACACAGGCTAAAGCCTGTGCCACCGAGCCTATTCCACGTCGAAATCGGCCATGCGCGTCTTGGAGTTGCTGAGCTCGTCGACGGCATTCACCTCGACGCGATAAGCGCCCGGAGGGAGCTTATCGAGGGGTAGTTTGAGTCCGACCGGAATCACCGGATTACCGGCGCGAATCTCTTTACTCACGCCCATCAGTCCGGAATCCTCCTTGGCCTCCTGGGTCTTGCGGTCGAACACGCGAAGCCGAACCGCCACGATGGGCGGAGTCTTATCCACCGCATGAGGTTCGTAGATCTCCGCGTAGAGGGCCGCGTGATCCGTAGTCTTGAAGCGATACGCAGCAGCGGGCGTGAACTGATACCCTTGCGCGATCATTGGCGTGCGCCCTTCCAGCAAAACCGCGTCGAGGTCCGAGCCGGTGTCGGCGGTCCTGCGCAGCTCTTTACTGAGCGCCAGGCCGCTCAGACCGAATTGCTTGCTGTCGTAGGGGTCGACAGTCAGCGGCATCTCCACTTTGCCGAAGCTGGGGCCCCCGGAACTGAAGGCTGCTTTCAGAGTGTACTGGCCCGAAGCGATGTCGAACTGGCCATCGTAATAATAGGTCCGCTCGTTAAAGGCCTGCAGCTCCTTTTTGTTCTCGACCTCGATCTTCTTGTTGTCGCTGAACTTCGCCGCCACACTGCCGTCGGGGCGGTAGGCGATGGCCAGGATATTCAATTCCGCATGAAATTTTCCATGGGCCTTCTCGAACTTGATGCTCTCGGTAGGAATGCCGAGCGCCACATCGACGCGGGCCGTATTGTTCGACGAGTAGAAGAACGGCGCTTCCATGGTGGCGCCGGACACTCCGGGGGCCGAGCCGGCCACGCGGTTCTCCAGATCCTTTTCGACCGGATTCCCCTGCAACACGTCCGCGGGCTTCACGTTGCAATAACCGTTGCGAAAGCGAATCGAGGTTCCGGGACGGTCCAGTTTCACCTTCAGGAAATGGCAACTTCCCTCCTGCGATTCGGGCGGCGTGTAGCCCAGCAGATAGAACTGGTCTTGCTCTTTGCTGATCTTTTCCAAGCCTCCCACCAGGTCGTTGGTGTTGACGATCACGAAACCACCGGTGCCATCGGCCAGCGCGAAAAGGACCTGCTGATTGGTTGTGGCGCTGGGCGGGAGCGTCGGGATCAGCATACGGGACTGGTTGAAAGGATTCATCGTGTTGGGGTTGAGGACGGTGTTGTTGTTGGTGGTGCCGGTATTGCCACCACCACCCCCACCCTTGCCGCCGGTGCCGCCGGTGCCGCCGGTACCGCCGGAGCCTCCTTTTCCGCCGGTGCCGCCCGTGCCGCCCGTGCCGCCAGTGCCGCCGGTGCCACCGCTTCCACCTCTACCGCCGCCGGCGCCACCTGTGCTGCCACCTGTGCCACCGCCCGCTCCGCCTCCGCCGCCACCATGCTGGAAGAACGCCATGCCTAGCGAATTCGACGGGCTGTAAGAAGCGGGAACAAGCTGCACCAGTTGGGGACTCGACGGGGAATACAGACTGGCGCCGGTGGGGCCGGCCGTGATGCCGGTCACCAAGCCGCGCACGTCAATCGGGTAGATCGCCACATTCGCTCGATTGCACTCGGCAATCACGGCGGTCAGCTCCGACATAATCTCGGCGCGCATCGGAAAACCGGAAGTCAGCAAGACTACCATCTTGCGGCCGGGTATGGGAGCCAACAGCTTGGCCATGCTGCGCAGGGCAAGTAACTCGTCCCAAACACCGAAGGCCGCCGCGGCGTTGCCCAGATTGGGCACGCCCGTGGACGCCACTTCGACCGGCGCATTCGGCGAAACCGGCGAGAACTTGACGCCACTGACCACTTTTTTCAGCCGGTCGGCGTCCGCCGTGAAGTTCTGCGCCACACTAATACTGCCGGCGTAATTGATAATGGCCATCAAGCGGTTCGGACCGGCGTTGGCGTCGATGAACTGCGCCGCGGCCTGGCGCGCCCGCATCTGCTCGCCGAAATCCATCGTGGAGTTATCGAAGAGCAGCACCATATAGTGTTTCTGATTGTTATTGGGCGAGTTAGGGTCGGCTTCGAAGGAAAAACTGGTGATGGTCTGTTCCTTGTTGTCTTCCCAGACCTTAAAGTTTTTCTGTTCGAGATCGCGAACGTATTGTCCCTTCTTATCGGTGACGACTGCGTCCACCAAAACCAGGCGCGTCTCCGCCTTGATTACCGGCAGGGAGCCGGGAGCCTGCGCATTGGCGTCCTGCGCCCGCGCCACCGCGCCGGCGGCAGCGATCACGGCTGCCAGGAGTAACATATTGCGAAGCTGCATTTTTGTACCTCAATTCATCGGAATATCGACAGTGCCATTGGCGGCTGCCATGAGTTGTCCTTCGGAATCCCGAATCACGAGCCGGATCATGTAACTGCCCGGCTTCACGTCAAAACTGCTTTTCACGGTAATCCCCGAGTCTATCCTGCTTTCCAGGGTCTGGTCCTTCAGGCGCATCTCAACGGTCTTGGAGTTTCCCGTAACCAGGTTCCCGTTGCGGTCGAACAGACCTGAGACGACGGTCAGGTCGTCCCGGTTGCGTCCGTTCTCCTTACGAAAACGCAGGTGTTTCACATCCACGCGGGCCAGCACCGCCAGGCGCGCGTCTGCCACGCTCGATTTAAAAAACTGGGTGCGCAGCACCACCGGGATGTCGCGCAGTTCCTCGCGTGAGAACAGCGCGTCCTGGATCTCCTGCTTGGCGGTCTCTTCCGGATCGGCCAGGTGCTGCGGAGCATAGTAGCCCTTGCGCGCCTGCAGATCCAGCTTCTTGGCGGTCCTGAGGGTAACCTTCAACATGTGCAACCGGCCGTCGAGCTTCAGGTTTTGGGGCGAGAAGCCCAGCACATAAACGAACTCCGGACGCGCGGCCACGCGCTTGAATCCCTCGACCAGGTCGTTGTTGTTGTGAAAGAACGTACCGCCCGTCCCATAGGCTAATTCGGCGAGCACATCCTCCTCCGCTCGGGCGCTATCCAGTTGATATTGGGACCGCGCGATGGCTCCGGTGGCACTCTGGGGATTAGGCTGGCTGGCATCGCCACCGGGAACGATGGTGTAGAGGCCGCGCGCATTCAGCGAACTGATGATGACATTGGCGCGGATGGCGCGGTCGATGAGCGTGGCTTTGTCCTGGAATAGATCGGTGAGCGTGAGGAATCCCGGAGAAATGAGGATGATGCTGCGCTGTCCCGGCATGGCGGAAATCCGGCGGACCACACTCAAGAGCGATTGGAGCGAGACGCGGCTTTCCGTATCGCCCATGGTGAACACCTGCGAAGCCGTCGCCTGTGCCGTCGATTGCGCAATTTGCAGGGCCGATGGGTCGCTGGGGTCCAGAGCCATACAAGCCATCGCGTCCGCCGTAGCGGCCTGCAAGGCCATTGGATCATGCTGGTTGAAGATCAAGTCCGCCTGGTAGTAGCTGATATCCGGGCACAATTGAGTCGAGGCACGGGCGATGGGCTGCGGCATCAGGCGGAGGAGGGTGGCATGCAGCTTGGCACGGTCGTCGGTGAAATCGAGCGTGGTCCGGGTGGAGGTGGTGTAGATGGCGGCCCGGTCGGTGGGCACCAGCGCTTCGTTCATGTGGCGCTCGGCGGCGTTGCGGACTTGCATCAGATCGCTCAGCGCCAGATGCACGTCGTCGAAAAAGTAGACCACGAAGCGTTTCGGAATGTCGGCCGGGTTGGTTGCCGCGGGCGATTCCTCGCCGATCGGCGCGGGCGGCGTTTCGGTCTTGACCGGCTCGACGGTCTGGCTGGCGAGCGTCTCGACGGAAAAGGAGGAGATGGTCTGGGGCTTGCCGTTATCGAAGAGCTGGAAATCTTCCTTGCGCAGATCGCCTATTACGCGTCCTTGATGGTCGCGGATGACCACCGGCACCAGCACCAGATTGACCTTGCTACGGAAGGTCGCAGGGGTATCGCGGGTGCTTACCTCGTCGTCGCGGCTCGCGGGCGGTTGCGGAGTTTGGCCTGCCGCGCCCCCCCAGATAGCCAGGAGGACCCCGAGGTGGAGACACGGCCGGATAGCGGATCGCAGCATGGAATCAATTCTACTCCTTTATGCCGCGCTCGGCGCGGCGGGTAATGCCCTAAAATCGCGTGAAGGGAAATTTGGCCCCGGCCGTGCTGTTTGGGTCCCTTTTGCCTGCCTGCGGTTCATGCCGGTACACCCGCAGCGGGCCGCGGGATGAAGGGCGCGCGGAGCGGATGCACCGTTGAACATGCAGTGGCAGACCGTCCAGGATGCGAGGGCCAAGAACCGGGCGGAGTGGGGCTGTAGTGGGTGAGGGACGCGGGCTTGAGCGGAAAGGGAGGGTCCTCGGAGCGGTAGGCCGTCCGGATCCTGGGGTGTTTTCGTTGTGCGAGATTATGCAAAACAGGGCGTTTTTGTGCACGTAGTGGCGGCCACGCGAAATGTGCCACCCGAAACCAATCGTTAAAATCGGAGATCTTAATTATCTGTTTTTGTTACAGTTGCCAGGATTAGCTGAAGTTTTGCCTGACATTGCGTGGTTGGGGGATTTGGGTTCGCTTCGTAATGTGCGATGGTGGGGCTACGGCGGCTAAGCGCTGCCGCGCCGTGGCCGTTTTTGTGATTTGTGTTGGGCTTCGTTGCGTTCTTGCGACGTGGTTCAAGCCGCGTTGGCCTGCCAGGCCTCGCTCCCGGCCACGTTGTTACACGGTGGGGTTTTTCGATTTCGTGTTGCATCCGGTTGCATTTGTTGCGTTGGAGGCGACTGGCTGGCCGGAATCGCCGCCGACTGCGATTGAGATTGTCAAAGAACGAGGGGGTTCCCGGCAGAACACCTTGCGGCGAGTGCGGAGAGCCTTTTCGGAGGGGTGGGTGTTCCTTGTCTGACATCAGAGTAGCACGGGAGTTTCTTGAGGTGCTGGGGGCTGGCTGTGTCTCGCTTTTGTTTTCAGCGGGTTAGGGCGAGACGGGCGTGAGTGACCGACGTGGGTCCCGGTGAGGCGCTATTTGTCCGCGTTGCCTTGCCGTTGGTAAGCAGAACCACCTGGCGGGGTTGGATGTTTCATGGTGCCGATTTAGAGCTAGGCAATATCTGGAGCGTTGCTCTACACTTCCGCGCGGCGCGGTTTTGTCGCTGAGGGCTCTTTCCGAGTCGCGTAATTCGCCGGAGTAATTTATCGCGCTGCTTGGAGCCGCCGACAAGCGACCGCCAGCAAGGGCAGATCTCCCTTCCCAATTCCGTGCGGCCTCCGCGTGGTATCCTACTGTAGTAGGATACTTTGTATGCCACGCGGCAACCCATCACCGAAGCTTGCCATCACTATAGACCCTGACATTCACGAAAACATCCTTGCGGCGGCCGCCCGCGACGGGGTGAGCGTCTCTGCCTGGATGACCGCTGCGGCGCGCCAAGCACTGCAGCGGCGAGCTGGTTTAGCGGCGGTCGCGCTGTGGGAAAAGCAGCACGGACGTTTCACAACAGAAGAGATGAATGAAGCTCGCCGCAGCGTGCGCGCTCAGCTCCGAACATCGCGAACGGTCCGGCGTTCGGCATGAGTACTGTCCTCTATGACGCCGCCGTTCTGGTGGCCGCCGATAGAAACGAGCGGCGAGCATGGGCTGAACACAAGGCCCGTTTGGAACTTGGCGTTGTTCCATTGGTTCCCGCGCCGGTGGTCGCCCAGGTCAGCCGGTCCCCACAACAAGCCCAACTCCGGCGCTTCTTGACTGGGTGCGTGGTCGTTCCTCTTGGCGAGACCGAGGCGCACGAAGCCGGGCGGTTGCTAGGCATGACCAAAACGTCGGATGTCGTTGACGCCGTTGTTGTGACTACAGCCGTTCGGCAAAAAGCTACGATTCTCACAAGCGATCCGGACGACATAGAACGGCTCGTCAGGGCCTCTGGCCGCGAAGTTGCTGTCGTCGCTATCTGACGTATAGCGAAGACGATCCGTCCAGGATACGTCGTAGCGAATGCGAAGTCCAGACACCGAAAACGGGCGCTCCAGGCGGATCGGCGTTCCGCACAGAGGTCCGGCAAGGGCGGTTCGGTGGGGGCATTCCCGAATCGCCCGCGAGACGTCCCGAACAGTCGATGGCGCTTGGAAGTCGTCGGTAAATCCTTGGCGACAGCTCGTGGGCTAGCCGTGCGCCGGTTCCCAGTGCGGACAGTTTCAAGCAGTCGACGACGCGCCGTTCGTGGGCGCGTTACAGATTGGCTCCGATTGCGGTGCTCGCACTTGGGGAATTATCATGAGCGTTATCCATGGTCCCTGGCAGGATGCTGAAAAAGGCTCTCACAGGCTGAAGCCTGTGCCACCAACTGCCGCTAAGTCATTGATAACACAGTCATGACGATCGAGAGCCTCGCGTACGGCCGCATGGTCCTGAAGCCGATCTTCTGAACGGCGGGCCGTCTCACAAAGGGGTCCTTTGTGCAATCTGCCGATCCTGCGTCTCCCCCCGAAAAATAATTCCGTTCTCCCGTCGATTCGGCCACACCCCGTGCGACGTCTCAGTAGAGAGCCAGTACGAAAGCGAGCAATAGCGATCCAACTGCTCTCTCAACCTGAAAACAAAGCTCACCCAAAGGAGATTTCACAATGCGATTCATGGTCATCGTCAAAGCAACCCCAGAGTCAGAAAAAGAAGGCGCCCTCCCCGATCCACAGCTCTTGGTCGAGATGGGCAAGTACAACGAAGAGCTCGTCAAGGCTGGCGTCCTGCTCGCCCTCGATGGCCTCCATCCCAGCTCCAAAGGCGCACGCGTCAAATTCTCCGGCAAGTCTCGTACCGTCATCGACGGCCCCTTCACCGAAACCAAGGAGCTCATCGCCGGCTTCTCGATCTTGCAGGTCAAGTCCCTCGAAGAGGCCATCGAGTGGGTCAAGCGCGGTCCCAACTGCAACCCCGGGGGCGACTACGAAGTCGAAATCCGCCAGGTCTTTGAGATGGAAGACTTCGCACCCATCCTGTCCGAAGAGCAGATCCAGCACAAAGTAGAGGCCCGGGCCGGTCTGCCAAATCAGACCGCCGACAAATAGCCGCACTTGCATCCATGGATCGAAAGCTGGTGTGATCGGTAGCAGTGTCCGCTACCGATCCACATCACGCCACACATCAAGCCCTGCATCGCACCATCGAAGCCGTCTGGCGCATCGAGTCCGCGCGCGTCATCGCCGGACTCACGCGCCTCACCCGCGACGTCGGCCTCGCCGAAGACCTCGCGCAAGAGGCGCTCGTCGCCGCACTCGAACAGTGGCCGCAATCTGGCGTCCCCGATAATCCCGCGGCATGGCTCACCGCAACCGCCAAGCGCCGCGCCATCGATCTCTTCCGCCGCAACGCCGTCGCCAAGCGCAAGCACGAAGAGCTCGCCCGCGAACTCGAAGCCCTCGAACAAACCTTGCCCGACCTCGACGCCACTCTCGACAACGCCCTCAGCGACGACCTCCTGCGCCTTGTCTTCATCGCCTGCCATCCCATCCTCCCCACCGAGTCCCGCGCAGCCCTCACCCTCCGTCTCCTCGGCGGCCTCACCACCGGCGAGATCGCCCGCGCCTTCCTCACCCCCGAACCCACCATCGCCCAGCGCATCGTCCGCGCCAAACGCACCCTCGCCGACAAGCACATCCCCTTCGAGGTCCCCCGCGGCCCCGAGCTCGCCGCCCGCCTCTCCTCGGTCCTCGAAGT
>JBEKPZ010000162.1:0-16724 GCA_049520215.1 Bryobacteraceae bacterium
AAGAAGCGCCTCTTCGACCGCCTGGATGTGCGGGCCAACAACTGGGGCGGCGATCCGTATAACACCCTGCACCTGAACGCCTCCAAGCGGGGCATCTACGATTTCAACTTCGATTACCGGGATATCGCCTACTTCAGCCTGTTGCCGTCCTTCGCCGATCCCCTGGTGGGCACCGGCATCGTGCTGGACGAGGACTCCTACTTCGCCCGCCGACGCATGAGCGATTTCCAGTTGGACCTGTTTCCCGGCCATCGCATCGTTCCTTATCTCGCCTATGGCCGCGACTCCGGCGAAGGAACCGGCATCACCACCTTCGAATCGGGACTGAACGCGTACCCGGTCGCCGACACCATGTTCGATAAGACCGACAACTATCGCGGCGGCGTCCGGCTGGAGTTCAATCGCTTTCACGCCACGCTGGAACAGGGCGGCACCACGCTGCGCGACGATCAGCAGGCCTACGATTCCACGGTCAACTACGGCAACTACACTCAGCCGTACTTCGGCCAGACGCTAGATTTAGCCAGCCTGGCGCAGGCTTACGGCATGCGCGGAAGCAGCATTTATAGCAAGGTCCTCTTCACCGCCAACCCGTTCTCCTGGATGGATGTGTCAGGCCAGTTTCTGTACAGCCGTCCCGAAACCAACGTCAACTATACGCAGTACGACTCTGGCAATCTCGTGCTGGAGCAGGCCATCCTGTTCTATACCGCGGAACAGGCGCTGGGCTTCGCCACAGGCAAACAACCCCATACCACGGGCAGCCTGGGCTTCGAGTTGCGCCCGCTGAAGCGCGTGCGTATCCTCCAGACATGGATGACGGACCGCATGCACACCTCCGCCGCCGGCCTGCTCACCGGTATGATTTTGCAGCCTGTTTCTGCCGCGACGACCACGCTCACGCCGCTAACCAGCTTGCTGGCGATGAACTACAACCAGGAGCAAACCGACGTGTTGCTGGAAGTCACCCACAAGCTCACCTTGCGCGGTGGCTACCGTTACGTGTGGGGCGATGCCGAAACCGGCAACATGCTCATTGCGGGACCCGGCCAGGAGTCGAGCGAATTGCGCCAGCAAGTGGGCATCGCCGGCATCAACTTTCGCGCCAGCCAGAAGCTCTCGTTCAACGGAGAGTTCGAGGGCGCTGCGTCGGATCACGCCTACTTTCTCACCAGCCTTTACAACTATCAGAAGATGCGCGCCCGCGCGCGCTACCAGATCGCCTCCACGCTGGCTTTGCAGGCCAGTTTCTCGCTGTTGAACAATCAGAATCCCGCCGCCGGCAGCAACTACGATTTCCTGAGCCGCCAGAACTCCCTATCGGCCTCCTGGACCCCGTCCAAGCGCGTCAGCATCCTGGGTGAATATACGCGCTCGACTTTGCGCTCCAACATCGGCTACCTGGATCCCGCGTTTCTCACACCTGTAACGGCGCTCTACCGCGACAATGCCCACAACGCCAGTGCGCTGGTGGACCTGGTATTGCCGGGTTACGCAAAACTCACGCCGCGGCTGGCCTTCGGCGGATCGCTGTTCATCTCCTCGGGCAGCCGGCCGACTACCTTTTATCAGCCGCTGGTGCGTCTCTCGCTGCCCTTGCACAAGGGTGTGGTCTGGAAGTCCGAATACCGCTACTACGGCTACGACGAGGCATTCTACCAATACGAGGGCTTTCGCGCGCACCTTCTGCAGACCGGACTCGCCATTTCGCGGTAACCGTCGCCACACCCGTCATCGGGTTACTATCACAGTGTGAAGACTTCCCGCATCGTTCTTTCCTTCGTTATTCTGATCGCTATTGGAGTGGCGGCCTACCTGACTTTTCCGCCGTTCCGGCTATGGGCGCTGGTGGTCGCCGGCCGCAGCCCGGTTTGCCCGATGGCGCACGCCGTCGAGAGCCAGGCCAACATGGACGAGAAGATCCGCATCAAGGACCGCATGCTGGCGGGCAGCCACCTGCTGAAACAAGACAGCGGCCTGGAGTTGTGGAGCACGCCCAAGGGCCAGTTTTGGATCCCCAAGGGCAACCGTTACGTGCTGCCGTTCAACCTGGCGGAGATGGAGCAGCATATTTACGGCACGGGAGAGCATTTCATTCACGCCGGAGACGTGGTGCTGGATTGCGGCGCGAGCGACGGCGATTTCACGCGCCAGGCTCTGGAAGCGGGGGCGCAAACGGTGGTTGCGATCGAGATCTCGCCCGCGAGCGCCGAATGCATCCGGCGCAATCTGGCCGCGGAGGCAGCGGCCGGCCGCGTGATCGTGTACGCAAAGGGCGTATGGGACAAGGACGACACCCTCACGCTGAACGTGGATGATACCAACTTCGCGGCCAACAGCGTGGTGATGCACTCAGACTCGTCCCATCCCAGCGTGCTGGTGCCGCTGACTACGATCGATAAGCTGGTTGCCGAACTGAAGCTCGCGCGCGTGGATTTCATCAAGATGGATATCGAAGGCGCGGAAATCCCGGCGCTGTCGGGCGCACGCGAGACGATTGCTCGCTTCAAGCCGCGCCTGGCGATCGCCACCGAGCACAAGCCGGACGACCAGTACACCATCCCGGCGTCGGTCCGCAAGATCCGCGCGGATTACCAGATGGAGTGCGGGCCGTGCCTGGAGGCCAAGGGGCACGTGCGGCCGGATGTGTTGTATTTTTGGTAGGCAGAGCGAAAACACTACCTCCTCTTGGGGCTACAGGCAACAAAGCCGATAGCGCGGGTGAGCGGCGGGTTCTTGAGTTTCTGGATGGCTTCGACGACGGAGACCAGGATCGAGGCTTGCTGCTGCACAGAGGACAGCATGGCTACGCCGTGCTCTGTGACCGGGTTTTTGGGGGAGTGTGGGATTTTGGGGGTGGAGGTGTAAGATATTGGGATAATTTGGGTTAGCGGTGGGGGTCGATTGGCAATCGGCCTGCAAGTTGGCAACGTGCCCCACAGGATCAAGTGATAAGTGTTAAGCTACAGGCTACAGTTGGCCCGGTGCAATTCACCCACAGGGGCCTTGAAGCGGCTCTGCCCGGGAAACAGCGCGAGGGGCGTGCCACCCGATACCGTGGACAGGCTGCGCAAGATGTTCGGCTTCCTTGACGATATGGGCGACACCTGAGCGTTCCCGCGAACCGCCGTTTGACGTTTCGCGTTGACACTGCCGAGCACGAGATCTGTGACGTAGATTTGGAAGATTACCACTGACGCAGGAGCAGCCAGCATTCCCATGAAGAAATCCACCGCACCCCGGCGATTTCATCCGGACGGAGATCGTTGAACCCGCCGGATTGACCGTTACGGACGCCGCGAGAGCGTTGCGGGTGTCGCGCCCGGCCCTCTCCAGTTTGCTGAACGGCAAGGCCGACCTATCCGGCGAGATGGCGCTGCGGATCGAGAGAGCTTTCGGCGTGAAGATGGACACGCTCATGCGGAAGCAGGCTTCGCACGACATTTGCGCGGACCCGGGAGCGGGCGGGGGAAATCCGCGTGCGGCGGTTTCAGCCGCTTGCAGGGGTTCGTGCATAGCGCCGGCGGGGTTGACAGGAGTTCTTCACTGCGCCAAGTGCGCGCGCTTTTAGCGCCCGGAAGAGCTTGCCGTGGTTCGGCTCGCGGAGGTGCAGCAATTCCTTCACGATGACCTCGCGCCGGAGATCGGCGGAGGCGGTCAGCAGTTACTGGTTGAGGGTCACGCGACCCTCGATGGAGCAACTGCCCCACTTGCTGCGCATTTGGCGGATGCGGAGTTCGCGCGGCTGTTTGGCAACCCTGGTGGCGGATAAGGGCCAAGCCTCAACAATTCTAGCACCGGACCGCCAGCTCGATTTCGTCGTTCGGGACCATCGTCAAGCTGGAGCGGGGATTCCTCTCCTAGCAGGATGCTGAAAAGGCGCAAACATCGCTCATTCGGGCCACAGACTAAACTAAAGTCTGTGCCACCGGTTATCAATGACTTAGCGGCAGTTGGTGGCACAGGCTTCAGCCCGTGAGAGCCTTTTTCAGCATCCTGCTAGGCGTTCATTAGCCAGGCGTTCAACATGGCGCGATAGTCCCAGAATGAGAGTTCGCTCACGTTCCGCCTCGCGGTTTTGCATAGCACCGGCAACTGTCTTCTGAAACGCCGATACTGCTGGACTATGAATGCGCCTCCGGGTGCATCCGTACTTTTGGAGGTGGTCACCAGCCAGTCGCGCACCGCAGTTATCGCGAGCGTTGGCCTTCCCTTGTGTGCCTTAACATCCCTGCCGCTCAGGTCCGACAGGGACTTTCGGTAACGCCATTGCTCCCGATCCAGGATCAGGCAATTCTTGGCCGGTGTTTTGCGGCCCGCGAACTCGCAACCAAGGAACAAGCCTAGCTCAAACGGCATGTTGTGGCGGGGGAGGCGGGTTCTGGGGTCGATCTTCATGTACGAGAGATCGTGAATTCCAAGCTGGCACCGCTCGATTAGGTGGAGGATTCTGGCCAGGCGTTCTTCCGTGCCGCTATCTTCGTCCAGGGCGCAACGAGGCTCGAAGCCCAGACGGCAGACCGTAAAGACAATGGCGTCGAAGATCTGCCGGTACGATGCATCAAAAGGGCAGTTTATAAATACGGTCCGGTCTCGCGGGGTTCGCTGGTGGCGCCCGACCATGAGTTGGCTCGCTTCAGGCCGCCTGCAACCGACGCTTCCGCTGATGCCCCGATCTCGATCGTGCGGACTCCTTCTTCAGATCGCGTTCAACCCGATCCGCCAGTTCCCTCAGGACGCCTATACCGGCCGTAACTAAGCCGCCGATGACGAGCGCCTTAACAGTAGCTTCGAACAATGAACTGCCGTTCCGATCGCCTGCCTGGGGGACCTGATATTGCGGCAGTTGGTAATGCGCAACTGTTGCCGTGCGCCCGAAGGCATCGAACAACACGACCTGACTGGGCGGGTTGGCGGCAGCGAGCCGCTTCGCATAATCCAGGGCCGCGGCTCTGGTGGTAAAGGCCCGGCCATGCCGCTGGAGGTCAACGACGTTCCACACGCCATGTTCGCCGGGCACGACATGTACCGTACGCCCCGTGTAGATCAGCACGGCCTTATTTTACCGCGCGACGGCATGTTCCCTACAACTCCCGTCTTCGGAATCTTCGGAATCCTCAGCTCATCTCCGCCGGGAGAAGAAGGAAGCTTTTGGTGAAGGCGCGGATCGCGGAGAAAGAACAGAAGAAGCAGCGCTGAAAGCGGTCGCGGCTCGGTCTTCAGCGAGGAGTTGCGGCACTCCTGTAAAATCGATGTATATCCCACATGCAATCGGAAAACTACACGCAGTTGCTCGATCTCGCCGCTCGCCTGTGGCGCATCGACCCGGAATACTGGGATATCTGGGGCCACAAGCACTTCACCTCGGATGAAACCAAGCGGGCCATCCTGCAAGGGCTTGGGGTGCGCGCCGAAACCGCCGAAAGCCTGAGCGCCTCGATCGAGGCGCGGCACCGCAAGGAGTGGACGCGCCTGGCCCCTTTTTGCATGGTGGTCACCGAGAACAGCGCTGTCGAGCTGCCCCTGCACGCGCCCGCGGATCTGAGCCGGGAAATCGCGCGCGTCGAGATTCGCGAAGAGAGCGGCGCGGCCCACGCGGTGGAATTCGCTCTCGGCAACTATGCGGAGTGCGGCGCGGCCGACCTGGACGGCCGCCGCTACGTGCGCAAGGAGGTCCCCCTGCCGGCCGGATTGCCGCTCGGCTATCACGATGTGCATATCAGCCTGGGCGATCTGCGGCAGGAGACCCGCCTCATCGTGGCGCCCGCCCGAGCTTACGCGCATCCCGCGCTGGCCAACGGCGGCAAGGCCGCGGGCATCGCGTTGGCGCTCTACGGCGTTCGCTCCGCGCGCAACTGGGGCTGCGGCGACCTGCGCGATCTGCACGGCGTGGTCGACTGGATCGCGGACGACGCGCACGCCAGCTTCATCGCCCTGAATCCGCTGCACGCCATCTACAACCGCCGCCCTTACAACACCAGCCCGTACCTGCCGGAGTGCATTTTCTATCCGAATTATCTTTATTTGGATGTGGAATCCATCGCCGATTTCAAGCAGTCGCGGCGGGCGCAGCGCCTTTGGTCGCAACCGGAAACTCAGCTTGAACTCGCCCGATTGCGCGATTCCGAGTACGTGGAATATGAGCAGGTCAGCGCCTGGAAACTGCGCTTCTTGAAGCTGGCCTTCGCGGAGTTCCTGCATGAATACCAGGCCGGCTCAGCGCGCGCCCTCGAGTTCCGCCGATTTCTGGCCGCCGAGGGCGATCTATTGGAACGCTTCGCCACCTATTGCGCGCTCGACGAATACCTGCACGGACGCAATCCCGATCTATGGACCTGGCCCGACTGGCCCGCCCCCTACCAGGACCCGGATTCACCCGAAACCCAGGCCTTTCGCAAAAAACATTGGCGGCTGGTTTTGTTTTATTGCTACATGCAGTGGCAGCTCGATATGCAACTGGCCGCCGCCCAGGCCTACGCGCGCCAAAGGGGCCTGGCCATCGGGCTGTATCACGACCTGGCCCTGGCCACCGACCGATTCGGCGCCGACCTGTGGGCCCAGCGCCCGTTCTTCGCCACCGGTTGCCGCGTCGGATCGCCGCCCGACGACTTCGCCCCGAAAGGCCAGGATTGGGGCTTCCCGCCACCCTGCTCGGAAGAGCATCGCGAAAACGGGTACCGCCTGTTCACCGAATCCATCCGCAAGAACTGCCGTCACGGCGGCGCTCTGCGCATCGATCACGTGATGCGATTCTTCCGCCTCTTCTGGATTCCCGGGGGCGCGGATGCCACCGCCGGCGCCTACGTCCGCGAGAACTACGAGCACCTGCTTCGCATCCTGGCGCTCGAAAGCGTGCGCCATCAGGTGGTCGTCATCGGCGAAGACCTGGGGACCGTGGAGCCTTTCGTGCGCGAAACCCTGGACCGCTTCGGCGTCCTGAGCTACCGCCTGTTTTATTTCGAAAAGCGCGCGGACGGCAAGTTCAAGAGCTACGACGAGTACCCCGAGCGCGCGCTGGTCTCTTCCACCACCCACGACCTGCCCACGCTGGCGGGCTTCTGGATTGGCGAGGATATCGAAGCGCGCCGCCGCGCCGGTATGTTCCCCGACGACGCCATGTACCGCCGCCAGGTGGAGGAGCGCGCCGTGGAGAAGCAGCGGGTGCTCGACCTGTTGCACAGCCTCAATCTGCTGCCCGCCTATTCCCCGACCTCGGCCGCCAGCATGCCCGAAATGACCGGCGAGTTGCATAATGCGGTGATCGGCTTCCTGGCGCTGACGCCGTCACAACTCCTGGCCGTCAATCAGGAAGATCTGACCAAAGAGATCGCCCAGCAGAACCTCCCCGCCACGACCTGGCAATACCCGAACTGGAGCCGCAAGATGAAATACACGTTGGAGCAATTGCGCACCGAACCGGTGGCGCGCGACTTTGTGGCCATGTTCCGCAACTGGCTGGGACGCACCAGGCGGGTGAATCGCGCCTGAGTGCGACCGTAACGTCTTGGGAGAAAGGGGCGGGTCTAGAGACCCACCGCAGGCGTGGACGCTGCCGCGCGCGCAAAGCTCAGCCCCCCGCCTGCCACGTTCACTATAATAAAGATAATCCCATGCACCAGAAACTCACCGAACGTGTTGTCGACCTGAACCCCCGCGAAACGTCCGAATGGATCGAAGCGCTGGAACAGATATTGGACCAGGAGGGACCGGATCGCGCGGCATTCCTGCTGGAGCGCCTTAACGAACAGGCGCGCGGCGCGGGCGCCGGCCTCCCCATCCATCTCAATACGCCATACGTGAACACCATCCGTCCCGAGGACGAGGTGCCATATCCCGGCGACCGCGCCATGGAGCGCCGCATCAAAAGCCTCACCCGCTGGAACGCCATGGCCATGGTCGTGCGCCAGAACAAGTACGACCCCGGCATCGGCGGCCACATCTCCACTTACGCATCTCTCGCCACGCTGCTGGAAGTCGGTTTCCATCATTTCTTTCACGCCAGCTATGGCGACCAGCCCGGCGACCTCATCTACTTTCAGGGCCACGCCTCGCCCGGCATCTACGCGCGCGCCTTCCTGGAAGGCCGCCTCACCGAGCAACACCTGCGCAACTTCCGCCACGAACTGCGCGACACGCCGGGGTTGTCCTCCTATCCGCACCCCTGGCTGATGCCCGATTTCTGGCGCTTCCCCACCGTCTCCATGGGCCTGGGCCCCATCAATTCCATCTACCAGGCGCGCTTCATGCGCTACCTCGAAAACCGCGGCCTGATCCCGGTCACCCCGCGCAAGATCTGGGCTTTCCTCGGCGACGGCGAAATGGACGAGCCCGAATCCATGGGCTCGCTTACCCTGGGTTCCCGCGAGAAGCTCGACAACCTGATCTTCGTGATCAACTGCAATCTACAGCGCCTCGACGGTCCCGTGCGCGGCAACGGCAAAGTCATCCAGGAGTTGGAAGCCGCATTCCGCGGCGCCGGATGGTATGTCATCAAGGTGCTCTGGGGCGAGGATTGGGATCCGCTCCTGGCGCGCGACACCAACGGCCTGCTGCAGAAGCGCATGGCCGAAGTGGTGGATGGCGAGTGGCAGACCTACATCACTAAGGATGGCGCTTATTTCCGCAAGAACTTTTTCGGCAAATATCCCGAGTTGCTGGACCTGGTGGCGCACCTCAGCGACGAGCAACTCGCGCGCCTGCGCCGCGGCGGCCACGATCCTAAGAAGGTCTACAACGCCTACAAGGCTGCGGTGGAGAATACCGGATCGCCCACCCTGGTCCTGGCGCATACCATCAAGGGCTACGGCCTGGGCGAAGCCGGCGAGGGCCGCAACATCACTCATCAGCAGAAGAAACTTAATGAGGCGGAAATCGCGCACTTCCGCTCGCGCTTCGAGATCCCCATCCCGGATGAGGCGGCCCGCAACGCATCGTTCTACCGTCCGCCGGACGATAGTCCTGAAATGGCCTATCTGCACGAACGCCGCCGCGTGATGGGCGGCTACATGCCCACCCGCACCACGCCCGCCAGCAAGGTGCAAGCGCCCTCGCTGGAGTATCTGGCCGAATCGCTGGCCGGTTCGCAAGGCCGCGAAGTATCCAGCACCATGGCCTTCGTCCGCGTTCTCACGCTGCTGCTCAAGGATCCGGCTCTCGGCAAGCGCATCGTACCCATCATTCCGGATGAAGCGCGCACCTTCGGCATGGAGTCGCTGTTCCGGCAGTTCGGCATCTACGCCAGCAAGGGGCAGCTCTACAAGCCCCACGATGCCGAGATGTTCCTTTATTACAAAGAATCCAAGGACGGCCAAATCCTGGAAGAAGGCATCACCGAAGCCGGCTCCATGGCCTCGTTCACCGCGGCTGGAGCGGCTTACACCAACTATTCGACGGAGATGATTCCCTTCTTCGTTTATTACTCCATGTTCGGATTCCAGCGCGTGGGCGATCTGATCTGGGCGTTTGCCGATGCGCGCGGCAAGGGCTTTCTCATGGGCGGCACCGCCGGACGCACCACCCTCTCCGGCGAAGGGTTGCAGCACCAGGATGGCCACTCGATCGTGCTCGCCAGCACCGTGCCCACCTGCGCCGCCTACGATCCGGCTTATGCGTATGAGATCGCGGTGATCGTGCAGGATGGCATCCGCCGCATGTATCAGGAGCAGGAGGACCTGTTCTATTACCTGACGCTGTACAACGAAAACTACCCCATGCCGCCGATGCCGGATGGCGTCGCGGAAGGTATTCTAAAAGGCATCTACCGATACAAGGCTGCGGAAAGCCCGGCCACGGTGCAACTCTTCGGCAGCGGTCCGATCCTGAACGAAGCGTTGCGCGCGCAAGGCATCCTGGCGGAGAAGTACGGCGTGCCGGCCGACGTATGGAGCGTAACCAGTTACAACGAACTGCGCCGCGACGCACTGCGGGCCGAGCGTTGGAACCGCCTGCATCCGGGCCAGCCCGCGCGCGAGCCTTACATCCAACAGGCGCTGGCGGGCGCCGCGGGCCCGATCGTGGCCGCTACAGACTACATGAAGGTGGTGGCCGACCAGATCGCGCCGTGGCTGCCGGGCCGCATGGAAACGCTGGGGACGGACGGCTTCGGCCGCAGCGACAATCGCGAATACCTGCGCCGGCATTTCGAAATCAACGCGGAGTCCATCGCCGCCGCCGCGCTCTCCCGCCTGGCGCGCGACGGCCAGTTCCCCATGGAGCGGGCCACGGCGGCGTTCGGCGAACTAGGCGTGGACACGGAGAAGATAGACGCGGCGCGCGCATGAGGCAGCTATGAGTACGTCGACCCGACTGATCAGCTACCAAAACTCCCTGATGCCCGAGAACCGGTTCGAGGAGATTGTAAATGGTGAGAGTAGAGTCATGCCCCCGCCCAACAAGAAGCACGCGGATCTGATCGCGAAGCTGCTAACTGTTCTGGTGAGACAGCTTGACGACTACGAATATCAAGTTCTCAGCCAAGGGGCCGGCCTGGGCATCGAGCGCGTACCGTTGACGAATCGCATCCCGGACCTAATGGTGTTTCGGGCCGAAGCGCGCCGCCTGGATCGCGCGGAAACTGGGCAGAACGACCCCTACATCTGGACCGCTCCGGAACTGGTCGTCGAATGCCTTTCGCCGTCGAATCGCAAAGGCTCCATTCAGGAACTGCTGGCGGACTACGCCCGCATCGGGGTGCCGGAAGTCTGGCTCCTCGATCCCAAACCGCCTCAATTCACCTCCTACCGCTACGAGTCCGGCGCGCTGAAGCGGTGGTTGGCAACAGAAAGCGTTGTGGTGACGCCGATTCTCCTGCCCAGTGTGACGGTCGATTTGGCCCAACTATGGGAGGCCTTCGGGGCGTAGCATGAGTACTTCAACCAAATTAATCAACTACGAAGATTCCCTGACGATGCCCGAGAACCGGTTCGAGGAGATCGTACATGGTGAAAGCAGAATCATGCCGCCGCCAAACCCCAAGCATGTTGATTTGATCGACGAACTGTTGAGTATATTGCTGACCCAGATCGACAGGCGTGAATACCGTGTCACCTCCTCGGGAGCCGGGCTTGGCGTCGAACGCATTCCGCTGACTTACCGCATCCCGGACCTAATGGTTTTCCGGGCAGACGCGTACCGGCGGGATCGGGCGGAAACAGCCGGGAGCGACCCCTACATCTGGACTGTCCCCGAGCTGATCGTCGAATGCCTGTCGCCATCCAACCGCAAGGGGCCGACTCAAGAACTTCTGGCCGACTACGCGCGCATCGCGGTGCCGGAAGTCTGGCTCCTCGATCCAGAGCCGCCTCAATTCACCTCTTACCGTTATGACTCCGGCGCATTGAAACAGTGGCTGACAACAGAAAGCGGCGTGGTAACGCCACTGCGGCTGCCCAACGTGGCGGTGGATCTGTCCGGCTTATGGGCAGCATTCGGCGCAGCTTGATGCCTACTGCTTCTCCGGCGGCAGCACCCGCACGTTGACCGCTTCCGGCTTCAAATAAAGATCCAGCTTGGTCTCCACCGACACGCGATCGCCCGGCTTGATCTTCTCCCGCTTGACCTTCTGCGCGCCGTCGTAATAATGCGTATTCCGCGTACAGGAAATGTCGAGATCGTCCCCGTCCGCCCGCGCCAGCGTCAGCGTCGTGGAATTGATCTGCCGCACCGTGCCCGTGAAACTGGCCAGCGGCAGATCGGCTTGCTGCGCCAACGCGAACGTCCCCGCGTACGCGGCGCAAAGCAGGAGGATGAGTGCCTTCATTCGAGACCATCGTACCGCTCTCTGCTACGCTAACGCCTTGGACATCCCGGCATACCTCGAACGCATCGGTTTCGACGGCCCGCTCGACGTGTCCCTCGATACATTGCGCGCCCTGCACCTGGCGCACCTCTGCACCGTTCCATTCGAGAACCTCGACATCCATCTGGGCCGGCCGCTCTCGCTCGACGAACCGGCGCTCTTCGACAAAGTCGTCACCCGGCGCCGCGGCGGCCTCTGCCACGAATTGAACGGCCTCTTCTGCGCGCTGTTGCGCGAGTTGGGCTTCCGCGTCACCATGCTCTCCGCGGAAACCGCCCGCCAGTCCGGCGGCTTCAGCCCGGCCTACGATCATCTGGCGCTGCGCGTCGAGCTCGACGAACCCTGGCTCGCCGACGTCGGCTTCGGCAATGGATTCCGCTTGCCGGTGCGCCTCAACGACGGCGCCGACCAGCCCCAGGGCGACTCCGCCTATCTCATCATCCCGGATGGCGGCTACCGCGTGCTGCTGCGCAGCGACCAAGGCGGCGACTGGACCCCGCAGTACCGCTTCACGCTCCAACCCCACGCGCTCGCCGACTTCGCCAATCGCTGCCGCTTCCATCAGACCTCGCCCGAATCCCACTTCACCCAGGGCCGCATCTGTGCCCTGGCCACGCCTGAAGGACGCCTCACGCTCAGCGGTACGCGGCTCATCGAAACCACCGCCGCCGGCCGGACGGAGAGCGACCTCGCCGGCGAAACCGAATACGCCGCCGCACTGCGCGCGCGATTCGGAGTGGTAGAATAGCGGTTCAAAGGGAGGGTTTCGGTGTCAACCTTGATTCAGCACCAGTTCGACAGTAACATCGTCACCACATCGGTCGATTACGTCTTCAACTGGGCGCGAAAATCCGCTCTGTGGCCGCTCACTTTCGGGCTGGCCTGCTGCGCCATCGAGATGATCGCCTCCAGCACCTCCCGCTTCGATATCGCGCGCTTCGGCGCGGAAGTCTTCCGTCCCAGCCCGCGCCAGTCCGACCTCATGATCGTCGCCGGCACCGTCACGCTCAAGATGGCGCCGGTCCTGAAGCGCATCTGGGACCAGATGCCCGATCCCAAATGGTGCATCTCCATGGGCGCCTGCTCCAGCGTGGGTGGACCGTTTAACACCTACGCCGTACTGCAAGGAGTGGACAAGATCGTGCCGGTGGATGTCTACGTGACCGGCTGCCCGCCGCGTCCGGAGAACCTCTTCTACGCGCTGCTGAAGCTGCAAGACAAGATCGATCAGATGACCACGCTGGTGAAGAGGCCCACCGAGGTCCGCCTTGACGAATCCATGCTCGAGCAGTTCAAGGAGCAGGTCATGATCGCCCAAGTCCAGAAGCCCGCGTAGTGTTTTACAAAGATTCCCAGAACATCTACCGCGTCCGTCCGCTGGAGGAATTGCGGTGGCTGGAGCATGGATTCGGCACGCGCCACTCTTCTCCACCAACTGCCGCAACCGTGCATCAAATCCATTCCGATATCTGCATTCCGGCGCGCGGCCGGACGGGCCTGTTGGGAGATGGCGATGCGCTCCTCGAAAACACCCCGGGACATCTGGTGGCCGTTAAGACGGCGGACTGCATCCCTATCCTGCTGGTGGACGAAGAGCATCGCGCGGTGGCCGCCGTGCATGCGGGCTGGCGTGGGATGGTGCAGGGCATCGTGCGCCACGCCGTGCGCCGGATGCAGGGAGAATTCGGCACGCGCCCCGAGCAGTTGCACGCCGCCATCGGCCCGGGCATCGGAAAGTGCTGCTATGAAGTCGGCGCGGAGGTAGCCGCGCAGTTCGGCGAAACGGGCCCGTGCCATATCGATCTGGCGGAAGCCAACCGCCGCCAATTGGCCGAAGCGGGCGTTCCCGAGCCACGGATCTACGTGGCGAACCTGTGCACCAAATGCTGCGCCGGCGATTTCCACTCGTACCGCCGCGACAAAGAAGAGGCTGGCCGCATGTTCTCCTTCATCGGGGTGAAGTGACCGCGGCATGATGACTGCAACTACGTCCCCGGCGCGCGCGTATATCATTTCGATGCGCGCTGTGTTGCTCCTGGCCGCCTGCACTCTCGCCGCTGCGCAAGATCCGCGCGAAATCGTGCGGCGCTCGGTCCAATTGATGGACCATAACCTGGCCATCGCCCGCAATTACACTTTCCTGGAACGGTCCGAAACCCGCGAGCTCGATGCCGGTGCGCATGTGAAGACCCGCAAGATCCTGCTTTACGACGTCACCATGTTGGAAGGCTCGCCCTACCGCCGGCTGGTGGGCAGGGACGACCATCCGCTGTCCCCCGAAGAGGAAGGCACCGAGCAGAAAAAGCTTGCGGACAGCATCGCCCAGCGCCGCAAGGAACCGCCGGCCGAGCGCGCCAGGCGCATCGCCGACTGGGAAAAGAAGCGCCAACGAGAGCGCGAGCCTTTGGGCGAAGTGCCGGACGCGTTCAACTTCCGGATCGCCGGCGAGGAGCAAATCGACGGCCGGGACGCCTGGATTGTCGAAGGTACGCCGCGGCCCGGCTATCATGGCCGTAGCAACCTGGCCAAGCTCTTCCCCAAGTTTCGTGGAAAACTTTGGATCGACAAGGCCGACTATCAGTGGGTCAAGACCGAAGCCGAGGTCACTGACAACATCTCATGGGGCCTGTTTGTGGCGCGCCTGAGCAAGGGCGCCCGCCTCACCGTGCAGATGACGCGCGTGAATGACGAAGTCTGGCTGCCCAAACGGATCGAGGCCAAAGCCTCCGCCAGGGTGGCGCTGGTGAAGAAGTTCAACATCGAGGCGGATACCAGCTTTTCCAACTACCGCAAGTTCCAAGTGGAATCGCGCGTGGTCGTCGCCACGCCGCAGCCGTGAAGTGGGGCAGTCTCCCAGCCTGCGCGGGACTCTCAGTCCCGCCTGGACGTATCCTGGTCTAATGGCGCACGAATGGCATAGAGAAGAATACGTAATCAGCACGGACCCCACGCGGCTGGATATCGCCATGATTCACCAATACCTGAGCCTCTCCGCGTACTGGGCAAAGGGGCGCCCGCTAGACGTCGCGCGCCGCTCGATCGAGAATTCGCTGCCCTTCGGGGTTTACAAAGGGTCCGCACAGATCGGCTTCGCCCGAGTCGTCACCGACTACGCCACATTCGCCTGGCTGGCCGATGTCTTCGTGCTCCCGGAATTCCGAGGGCAAGGTCTCGGCAAGTGGCTGATCGGCGTGATTATCGATCACCCGCGCTTGCCCGGACTACGCCGTTGGATTCTCGCCACGAAGGACGCGCACGGCCTCTACGCGCAATACGGCTTCACGCCGCTGCACGCGCCGGAACGATTCATGGAGCGATTCGCGGGTTAACGTGCACGGAAGCGAGCAGTCCACCCCAGCAACGCCCCCGCCGCCGCGCTTACCGGCATCACCGCGGTATGCCATAGCATCACATGGAGGGTCTCCAAATTTATGCAATGAAGTTCCAGCATGGTCACACCGGCCAGACCCGCGAGTGTACCCACCACCAGTCCGGCGGCAACCGCATTCACCGCAAAACCACGCCGTAGAAGAAACCAACTCGCAAGGGCCGCCGGAATCGCGTGGAGCAGCCCCGCGCTCAGGCAGACGATCCCCTGCGACACGAAGTGGTCGGTCCGGTAATCGTGGAACAGGACCGCAAATACAATAAGCAACCCCAGGCTGCCGGCTCCCAGCAGAAGCCCCGGGGCCGCGCGACGGCGGCTTCCGGGAATCATTTCGCTGGCGGCTGCCGCGGCCCCCAGCCATATGAGGATACCCAGCGCGGGAAAGATCAGCGCACGTTCCAAAATACTGAGCTTTTGAATGCCGTAGAATCCCGCTCGGGCCGCGCCGGCCACAGCCGCGGCCAGGCAAATCAGGGCCAGCCCGCCCGCCAGGACCCACGCCGGCGGCACGGGACGGACCGGACGCAGCGAAGATCCGATGGATTTGGCGACTCGATCGAGCAGCGCCGGGTCCACGTCGTGCGGAGCCTGGGCGGCCTGCTTCAGGATTTCGTCGATCTCTTTATCCTTCACGAACGTCCCCCGTACGCCCTTTACTCAGTCCCGTGCCACTCAGCCGTTCCCTCAATCTCTCATAGGCCCGGTGGGCTTTCTGCTTCACCGATCCTACGCTCGACGAAGTGGCGCGCGCCACCTCCTCCAGCGACATCCCCGCAATCTTCAGCATCTCGATCACTTCCCGCTGGCTCTCGGGAAGGGGCGCCAGAAGCGCTTCCAAATCCGGGGTTCCGCCGGATCTCGCCGGAAGTTCCGCCGCCACTTCGGGCATTTCATCCAGCCGCTCTTCGCGGGCTGCCACGCGGCTTGCCTTGCGGTAGTGGTCCACGCGAAGGTGCCGGGCAATCGCGTAGAACCACGGCAGAACCGGTTCGCCGGCGCGGTAAGTGTGCCGTACCTCATGAATGCGCAGCCAGGTCTCCTGCAGCAGATCGTCGGCATCTCGCCGGCTCGCTAATTGGATCAGGAAAAACCGATGGAGCTGCGGGCTCAGGCGATGGATCAGGGCCGTGGCCGCGGTGAAATCGCCCTGTTGATAACGGGCCATCAGCATTTCCAGATCGCTGTTCGGGTCCATGAGGGAGTAGCTGCCAGCCCGCTGCCATTCTCGCGCCACTAGTATTGTTTCATACCAATCCTAACAGGGAATACGATGGACACCGCCGGAAAGTTACGGAGGGCCGTGCGACACAAAAGTGGAGAGGCGTGAAAAACTCAAAGAAAGCCGCAAGACCCTTGCGTACCCGTACTGCAAGGCCGCTCGGTGAGCCAGACGGTCTCGGGCGCCGCGGTTTTGTACACTTCGTCCGCTCGGGAAACTTCCTTTATCGGCGTTCATCGGCGTTCATCGGCGGCCAATATGGGGTTTTCGTATTCGCGTTGGACCGGGGGAAAAAGCACATCTGGCCGCCGATGAACGCC
>JBEKPZ010000163.1:0-16492 GCA_049520215.1 Bryobacteraceae bacterium
CTGATTTGTGTAGCCGCGGCGGCTGGCATCGTGCTGATTCCGCGCGCGCCTTTGCAACTGATTATTCTCGGGGTGCAGGTGCTGGCCGGCGTGATCCTGCCGTCGGCAATCATTTTCCTGCAGCTTCTGTTGAATGATAAAGAGCTTCTGGGCGAGTACGCCAATAAGCCCTGGAATAACTGGGTGAACTGGACCATTATCATTGTCCTGTTCATTTTGTCCCTGATCCTGGCGGCGCAGGTAGCCGCCCCGAATCTGTTCCCGTCCGCCGCAGGCGGGCCAACCACTTGATGGAGGAAACGAAAATGGCAACGATGGCAAGTCCGATGGACCTGGAAACCAGGCTGGAAAAACGAAAGGACCATTTCGTAGTGGTTCATCCGCTGGACGACGTGTTCGAAACAAAAGTGGATACCGACGCGCTGGGGCCCATGGCGATGACGCGCACGGTGCGGCTCTCGCTGCTGAGCCTGCGGGCCTACCTGATTCTGATGGTGCTGCTGGTGGTGTATCACGTGGTAATGCTGGCGAGATAGCAGGGCGGGCGTCCACGCCTGCGGCGGGTCTCCAGACCCGCCATACAAAAAAAGGAGGTGAGACCAATGCGGATGAAAACCAAGAACGTGGTGCGCTGCGCGAGCCGCTGGATTCAGCGGTTCCTGAACGTACGCTTCCCCGTCGATGTAGCTTGCGGGCGCCGCACCCAATGAAAGCACGCGAGTAAGCCATGATGCGAGCGCGTTATGCCGGCGAACTGGAATCGGTTCGTCAGAATCTGATCGCGATGGGCGAAACCACCATCGCACTTCTTGCCGAAGCGCTCCGCGCGGTAGTGGATCCAAATCCCGGCTGCGCGGCAAGAGCCAGCGAACTGGAAGCGCAGACCGATCATCAGCACCGGCTCATCCACGACCAGTGCCTGAGCGTGATTACGCTGCAAGCGCCGGTCGCGCGCGATGCGCGGCTAATCACCGGGGCTCTGGACGCCATTGTCGATCTGGAGCTGATCGGCGACTATGCCTACGAAATGGTTGGACTGGTCCCCGCGAAACAGGGCCGGCTGCCGTCTCAGATTCTGAGTCAGATATCCGAGATCGGCGCCAAGATCCGGGAGGTTCTGTCGGCCGCCATCGACAGTTGGCGCAACGAAGACCGGGGCTTGGCGCTCTCGGCGCGGCCTCGCGAGGCGGCGATCCGGGCCGAATGCCAGGCCCTGGCCGATAAGGTGTCCCTATTGACTTCGGCCCCGGGCGATGTGACCGCTTACGTGAACCTCCTGCTGATCTGCCGCCACCTGGAGCGCATCACGCGGCACGCCGTGTGCGTGGCCGAACAAGCCGCCGAGGCCGCACGACCGGCCCCGGCGGGATAAATGGCCCCAAGCCGCGGCCCGACTTACCGATTAGTTAGCGATCTGCGGGCAGTAAACGTGTACGACCGGGGTCGGCGCGGCTCCACACTGCAGGGTCACCACCGTTGTTACTGGTGAAGGTGCCCTTTTCCGGTTCGTCCCGTCTGGTCTTCGCCGCCGCCGCGATCGAGCCCATCCCAAGCGACGCGGTTTTTGTGCTCACATCACGGCGATCCATTCGCGACGGCGAAACGACCCTCAAGTCCAGAAAACGTAACGGCCGGTCGAAACGGGGCTGCCCGCGCTACTGGCATGCACGCCGCCAGGGGTCGCGCTATAGTCCTAAGAAGTGGCGGAAGATTCCCTTGGGGAACCACGAAACCTTAACAGCGCCATGCGAGGGCGGCACAGGCAAGATGTGGCGGCTAGATTCGGGCAGTGGGCCGGCGCGCTGAATGAGCGTTCGAGACTCGGATTGGAATTGAGAGGAGAGCGTGACTTTACCCAAATCATGCTGGGCCGGCGTTATCCTGCTCACCGCTTTGTGCGCCTTTGAGCGGCCCTTCCGCGTCTATCCCAGCCTCGAGCCATACGACGACGTGGCTTTGCCGGGCGACTGGCAGCAAAAGGCCGAGTGGATCTTCGGCCGGCTGATGTATCCGCCGCATCCCAATGCGCGTTTCGGACGCTGGGCGCGCCGCTTTGGCGGTGTTGCCGACTGGCGGCAGGGCGGCACAAGCTGGACGCAGGACTACCCGCGGGCGGACCGCCATTTTGCGCAGGCCATCCGGCGCCTGACCCGCATTCAGGCGCGCTCGGTGGAACAGCCGGTGAATCTGGACGATGAAGACGACGTGTACAATTGGCCCTGGCTGTGCGCCGGCGAAATGGGCGATTGGAAGCTCACCGATACCCAGGCCGCGAAACTGCGCGAGTTTCTGCTGCGCGGCGGGTTCCTGATGCTCGACGATTTCTGGGGCACTGAGGAATGGGACCGCTTCAACGAGAGCATGCAGCGCGTGTTTCCCGATCGGCCGATCGTGGAAATAGATAACCGAGACGCGATCTTCCATGCGATTTACAACCTGGACGACCGTTATCAGATACCGGGTGAGTGGGCGCTGGCGCGCGGCACTACCTATCGAAGCGACGGGCAGATTCCGCACTGGCAGGGGATCTACGACGATCGCAACCGCCTGATGGTGGCCATCGCTTTCAACTCCGATATCGGGGACTCATGGGAGTGGGCGGACGATCCGCGATATCCCGAAAAGTATTCCGCGCTGGGAATTCGCATCGGAGTGAATTACGTGGTTTATTCGATGACGCACTGACCAATGCATGGAACCACAGATGGACACAGATGCACACAGATAAGACAGCGTTTATTGGGTCATCTCGCGTAGCGGTTGGCTCACAGATGTGACTGGCACGCACGGTTTCCCATCACAACTGTTCCCGCTGGCTTGATTTCTACGAACGGCCACAGATTTGCTGCGGTCGGGCCATGCCTAGCCCCATACCGAGATTCGTAGTCGCTCTACTGCCCCTGCTTTCCTGTCTGCCGCTCATGGCGCAAGCGACCGATGCGCAAAAGAAGTTCGCCGGCACGTGGGAGGCGAAGTTCAAGGACACGGTGATTTGCACTATCAGGGTGAAGGCTGGTGACCCGATCTCGGGAGAAACGGCTGGCTGCAGCATTAACGTGGACGAGAACGGAGACCTGAAGGAGCCGGACTCCGCCGATCGCCCGGATGATCCGTCGCCCATATTCAACCCGAAGATTCAGGGCGATACGCTGACCTTCGAGGAGAAAGAGGGTGACGAAGTCATCAAGTTCGAGATGAAGGTCGTCGGCGACGGACAGGCTGAATTGAAAATCTTGAACAGTCCCGTCCCGATCAAGCCGATTCACTTCGCAAGGAAGTAACGGCGGCCCAGCGTTTATCTGTGCGCATCTGTGTCCATCTGTGGTTACATTGTCTTGATGGAGATCGTTCCAGCCTCCACCCCGGAATATCTGGCGATGGTGCGGCAGCTCTTCGAAGAGTATTGGAAGTCGTTCGGCTTCACACCCTGCTTTCAGAATTTCGCGGCGGAGGTGGACGGGCTGCCCGGCTATTACGCGCCCCCGGCGGGACGCCTGGCGCTGGCGCTCGACGGCGGCGCACCCATGGGTTGCATCGCTCTGCGCCCTCTGGACCACTCGCGCGCGGAAGCCAAGCGGCTCTACGTACGGCCGCACTTCCGCGGTCGGGGCGCCGGGCTGGCGCTGCTCCAGTGGGCGATCGGCGAAGCGCGCACGGCCGGCTATCGCGAAATGCTGGGCGATACCATGCCGGTGATGCGCCGCGCCCTCGCGATGTATGAGCGATTGGGATTCGAACAGACCGGCCCCTACATGCCAGATGCCACGCCCGGCGCGATTTATCTGCGGCTGGTGTTGTGATTCCGTAGTCGCCGCCGGACTAGTGGTTTTCGATTATTGCGCTCCGGCGTTTGTCGCAGTTAGCCTAATCAATCGACCGATGAATGAAATCTCGGTTCTATTGGTGGACGATCACAGTTTGGTTCGCAAGGGCTTCCGGCGCATCCTGGAAGACGATCCCGAAATCCTTGTGGTGGAGGAAGCGGCTAACGGCCAGGAGGCCATCAGGCTGGCGCGGAAACTGCACCCGCGCGTGATTGTGATGGACATGGCCATGCCGGGCCTGGATGGCGTGCAGGCTGCGCGTGAGATCCTCAGGCACGAGCCTGACACAGCGGTGCTGATCTTAAGCATGTACTCCGAGGAGAACTACGTGCGCAACGCCTTGGACGCCGGTGCGCGCGGCTATCTGCTAAAGGAAGCGCTGGACGTGGATTTGGCGGGCGCCGTTAAGTCCGTTGCGGCGGGGAAACAGGTGCTCGGCCCCGGAGTTCTGGCTCCCGCCCGGGTGTCCGATGCGGACTACGAGCGTCTCACACCACGCGAAAAACAGATCCTGGAGATGGTCGCCCGAGGCCAATCCAACAAAACCATCGCGGCCATCCTCCATCTGAGCGAGAATACGGTTGCCGTGCACCGCGCCAATCTCATGACTGAACTAGGCATACACCGTACCTCCGAACTGATCGTCTGGGCCGCCAAGAAAGGGTTAGTATACTTGCCGTGACGTTCTTCCGCGTGCGCGGGATGGAAACCCGGCCGGTAGAAGGAGCTGGGCTCCTCGCGGGCTGCAAACCCGTTGGGCGCGCCGCGAGGGCGTGCCGCTGGGTTCGATTCCCAGACCGGTCTTCTCCGATCCGCAAGCGTACTTACTCCAGAGTAATCACTATCCCTTAGTTCTTTTTTGTTATTGACAGGTTTGCCGATACCGCATAGACTCTCAACATTAAGGGGGTTTATTCAATTCATGCGTACGCTGGCATTGCTATTCGTGTGCCTATGTGGAGTTCTGCAAGCCCAGGATCCGATTGGCATACTGGAGGGCCAGGTTGCCGATCCTTCATCCGCCGTGGTGGGCGGCGCGCAGGTGGCTGCGCAGAACGTTCAGACCGGACTGCGGCAAACTGTAGCGACGTCGCGGCAAGGGACATTCCGCTTTTCCAACCTGCCGGTAGGCGACTACTCATTAACCGTCGCCGCGCCCAACTTTGCGCCGTATTCGGCGTCGCCGATCCGGATCGATGTCGGCCGCGTGGTGAGCTACCACGTGCAGTTGGAGATAGCCAGCAGCCACAGCGAGGTCGTGGTGCAGGGACAGCAGGCGACTATCGACACCAGCTCGGCGCTGGGAAACGTGGTTTCGGAGCGGGAAGCCACAGACCTCCCGTTGGATGGCCGCAATCTGATGCAACTCGGTCTGTTACAACCCGGCGTGGCGCCGATGACCGCGGGGCTTGCCGAAGCCGGCGGTATTCTGCGCAGCGGACAGACCTTCGGCGTCAACGGGCAGAGACCCGAATCCAACAATTACCTGTTGGATGGCGTGACCAACGTCGATAGCGTGAACGGCGGCTTTGCGCTGCGCACGCCGGTGGACGCCGTCAGCGAGTTCCGCATTCTGTCGCTGAACGCGCCGCCCGAATATGGCGAGACGAGCGGCGCAACCACCACGGTAGTCACCAAGTCCGGCAGCAATAACCTGCACGGCGACGTGTACGAGTTTCTGCGGAACAACGCCTTCGACGCGCGCAACTTCTTCGCTGCCACGACCGAGCCGCTGCACTTGAATCAGTTTGGAGCGACAATCGGCGGCCCGCTGCGGCGCAACAAGGATTTCTTCTTCCTCTACTATGAGGGGCAGCGCGATAGCCAGGGTGAGACCCAGGCCGCTATCGTACCCACCGCCGCTGAACGAACCGGGGACTTCTCGGGCTTGACCGACCCGAGCACAGGGCAGCCTGTGCCGCTGATCAACGAGTTTGCGGGCCAGCCTTTCCCAGGCAACATCATCCCGGCGACGATGCTCAGTTCGGTAGGGCTGGCCGCCGGAAAGCTGTACCCCCTCGGCAATGTGTCACCAGGGCTGTATGAGGCCACCCCGATGGAAACTAATAACTACAACCAGGGCGGCTTCCGGTTCGATCACTACTTTGGAAACAACGACCAGATCTTCGCGCGGTATGCCGCTTCCGGGCAAAATACCCTCGATCCGCTTCCCATCAACGGCTCGAATGTTCCGGGTTTTCCCGTCACCGACGCGATCACGACAAATTCATTCACCGTCTCCCATGTTCATCTGATCTCACCCGATACCGTACAGACCGTTCGGCTGGCGTTCTTCCGCAATGCATTCATCTACGAAGACGCGCAGAATCACACGCCGGGGAGCAGTCTGGGGTTCACTTATCAGCCCACGCTCGGTACCAGCGCCGGGGTTCCATTCTTGATCGTGAGCGGGTACAGTTCCGTGGGTAACCCTATTACCGGCCCGCAGAACACTTATCAGAACGACTATCAGGGATCGTACTCTATCGCCATGACGCGCGGCAGGCATAACCTGAAACTGGGCGCCGACCTGGACCGCCAGCAGATCGATGTCTTGCTGGGAATTGCCACCAACGGATTCTTTGTGTTCGCGCCGTTTCCCGCCAGTGACTCCTTTGCCAGCATGCTGCTGGGGCAATCGGTGCAGTTCTTCCAGGGCGGCGGCGACTTTAACCGCGGCCTCCGCAAGTGGATTGCGGCGGGGTATGCGCAGGATGAGTTTCGCATCGCTCCCCACCTGACGTTGAACTACGGCTTGCGCTACGAAGTCAACACGCCCTACACCGACATCCGCAACCGGATGAATGAGTGGGCGCCGGGCCAGCAATCCACGGTGATGCCCAGCGCGCCTCCCGGATTGTTATTCCCCGGCGACAAAGGCGTGCCGGCGGGCATCGCGGCGGTCGATTATCGCGAGTTCATGCCGCGCGTGGGCCTGGCGTGGGATCCGTTCGGAGCCGGCAGAATGACTATTCGTGCGGCCTACGGTATCTTCTACGATGGTTTCACGAATGGCGTGGGCGGTCCGCTGCAGGCTGCTGTGAGCGCTCTGCCATGGACCGAAGCTTATCAACTGGCCGGCCCCGGGTTCAACATCGCCAATCCCTACGGCAGCCAGGCGCCGCCATTTGTAAACCAGCAGTTCGTGCAACCAGCAACAATTCTCACGGTGCAACAAGGCATGCTCCCGCCTTATTCCCAAAACTGGAACTTATCGATTCAACGGGTCATCGCCAAGGACTATCTGCTGGATGTGCGCTACGTCGGCAACAAGGGCACGCACCTGCCTCGCTTCATCGAGGCGAACCCTTCCATATACGGCCCTGGCGCCAATGCCGAGAACACCGAACAGCGGCGCGAATACGCCGGCTGTAATGCGGCGGGCGTTTGCAACTATGGGTCCGTCGGCCTGATCGCGGACGATTCCAGTTCCACTTACCATGCGCTGCAGGTGGCGTTCTCGCGGCAGTTCTCGCGCAACCTGAGTTTCCTGGCATCTTACTGGTACTCGAAGAGTCTTGACTATATCTCGTCGCTGAACGTGGCCGGATCGGCGCCCACGCTGGTGGCGGGAGAGAACGACCTCGCCCAGAATCCATTCGACTTGCGGGCCGAGCACGGGCCCTCCCTGTTCGATGCCAAAAACCGTTTCCTGTTCAGTGGAAGCTACAAGCTGCCCATCTGGCGGGACGCTTCTCGGGCGGCGGCATTTATCGTGAACGGCTGGCAGTTGAACACCATCGCCAGCATTTCATCGGGAACGCCGTTCACCGTCTACGACAGTGCTAACGTCTCGCTGCAAGGGAGCGCGCCCGAGATCTCCGGTTTCTATTCGAGCCGCCCGGACCTGATTTCCAATCCCAATCTCGGACCGCATACGCCCAACGATTGGGTGAGCCGGTCGGCATTTCAGCAACTCGATCCGGTCACGCAAGCCGGGCAGTTCGGCAACGAAGGCCGCAACGTGGTGCGCGGTCCGGGCATCGAGAGTGTGGATCTGTCGCTGTTCAAGGATTTCCGGGTGGCAGAGTCGAAGCGCGTGCAGTTCCGCGCGGAGTGTTTCAACACCCTGAACCATCCGAACTTCGGCCTGCCGGAGAACGACCTCGAATCGCCGGCATTCGGCCAGATTCTGCAAGCGGGTCCGCCGCGCCTGCTCCAACTGGCGCTGAAGTTCATCTATTAAGCGAGGGCGCGGAACAATATCGTGGAATTGAAACGCAAGCAGACTGGCCGGCGTGCCCTGTTGAAAGCAGCCGGACTGATTGCTGGAGCGGGCATGCCGGTGGCCGTTTCGGCGCTGACGGGAGGCGCACGCACCAGCCCACACAAGCGGGCTTGGTGGGTGAAAGCCGTGGGCCGGCCGGCCTTGAGTGAGAAGACCGCCGATTTCAAGCGCTTCTCGGGCGACAATATCTTTGCGATCTACCGGCGGTTGAAAACCCAGCGCGACGGAGCCGGTTCGTTCGAAGCGGAGCAAACCGCCAAAGCCAAACGCCTGGCCGGGTGGATGCGGGAGAGCAAGCCCGGCTTCCGGTTGCCCGACCACCAGTTGAGCGAAGGCGCCTGGACCTTGATGAAAGCCACTGAGCCGGGCGCGGGGCTGCTGTCGTGGACGCGCATCTCCGTGCGCACGCCGGCTGAGTTGGGCGTTGGGCGTCACACCGCTCCGCCGGAAGAGATGGCGGAGACGGTGAAGGCCGCTGCGCGGCTCTATGGCGCCGGCCTCGTTGGGATTGCGCCGATGAATGAGGCCTACGTCAACCTCAGGCAAGAGAAGAAGGACATCGTCTTCGAAGACGCCGAAGTCCCCGCAGTCACCGGCACGAAGTACGTAATTCCCAAGAAGATGAAATGGGTCGTGGTCGTCGCCGTCCCCATGGACCTGGACCTGCTCGCGCGCGCTCCCACCGCATTGGGAGATGCCGCCACGGGGCTTGGCTACAGCCACTCCGCATTCGCGGTGGCATCGCTGGCCGAATTCATCCGCGGACTCGGCTATCAGGCCATTCCCAGCGTGAACGACACGGCGCTGAGCGTGCCGTTCGCGGTGGAGGCGGGCATTGGCGAACTTAGCCGCCTCAACAAGCTGGTAACACCCGAATTCGGCCCCGCGGTTCGCCTGTGCAAGGTCTTCACCGATCTGCCGATGGCTTGCGACAAACCCGTCTATTTCGGGCTGGTCGAATTCTGCAAGAAGTGCAAGAAGTGCGCCGAGGCGTGTCCCTCGCGCGCCCTGTCGTTCGACGACGAGCCGAGTTTCAAGACCAGAGGCCCGTGGAACAACCCCGGGCACAAAGCCTGGTTCGAGGATTCTTACAAGTGTTACCAATACTGGCAGAAGGTCGACAACGGGTGCGGCATCTGCCTGGCGAGTTGCCCTTACACTAAAGCCGCCCAAGCCTGGATTCATGGAGCGGTGAAAGCCACGGCCTCGATCGCGCCGGCTGCGGACGGATTGTTTCGCATCATGGACAACGCCTTCGGCTACGGGAGGCAGCACGATCCCGAACGATGGTGGACGAAAGATGCCCCGTGGGTTCGAAGAGGATGACCATGCCGAACTGCGACGACACTTTCACCATCACAATTCGCAAGCGCCCGCGATGGTTCTGGGTTCTCGCCGGATTGTGGGTGGTGCTGGAAGTACTTTTCCTGCAGACCGCTTTGGCCAGCGCGAGGGAAGATGAATACCGCGCGGCTGCCATCAGTTGGATCGCGGTTGCCGTTCTGGCAGCCGGCGGCGTCGCGGTTTGGTTCCGACAGGGCCGGCCACGGGCGGGAGAATAGATTAACATGACCAATGAGATGCAACGGACCCGGCGGATATCTGTCGCGGTGCTGCTAACCTGTTTGGCGCTGTCGTTGATCTGCGTGGCGTATCCGTTCTATGTGATCCGGCCGTTTCGGGCGCAGGGCGCGCGTGAATTGGCGGTCGCGCTGGTGGTGCTGCGGCTTCGCTGGGTTGCCACCTTGGTTTCCGGCGTTGCCGCACTCGCGGCCGTGGCCTTCTACTGGCGCGTGCAGCCTGGCAGATGGCGGCGGATTTTCGCCACGGCCGGCGCAGCCTTTGTGTGCGTCCTGGCGGCGCTGGCGCGCGTGAACATTTACGAGCTGATGTTCCATCCAGACGATCGTCCGTCGTTTGCGGCAGTGTCCCGGACGAAGCTCGATAAGGACGAGAAGGTGATCGCGATCAACATCGGCGGCGCGGCGCGCGCCTACCCGATCCGCAACATATCCTATCATCACGTGATCAACGACGTGCTGGACAAGGTTGCGATCGTCGCAACCTATTGAACGCTCTGTCACACCGGTCTGGTGTGGGGGAGAGATGTAGCGGGACTGCGGCTGACGTTTCACCTGGCTGGCATCAACAACCAGAACTTCTTGATGCGCGACGAGCAGACCGGCACTTACTGGCAGCAGATCAGCGGGAAGGCCGTGTCGGGCCCGTTGCGCGGGAGTCAGTTGCCGTTCGTTCACTCGGACGAACTGAACTACGGCACCTGGCAATCCGAAGAACCGCAGGGGACCGTGCTACAGGATGCCGCAGAGTACCGCTTTGGATACGCGCGCAAAGATTGGGATGTGCGCATGCAGCGCGCGCCCACGGTGATCGATTTCCGCGAGCACGGATTGAAGGCCCGCGACTTGATGTTGGGGATTCAGGCTTTCGGCGCCAGCCGCGCGTTTGCGTACGACCAAGTGATTCGGGAAAAGCTGGTCGAAGACCACATGGGCGCCGAACCGGTGCTGCTGGTGGTGGGAGGGGACGGTCAATCCGTACGGGCTTTCCGCGATCGCATTCCCGGCGTCCAGGGAGCGCCTGAATTCTACCGGGTGTCCGGAAACCAGCCGGGTGCGTTGCTGATGGATGCGGCCACGGGCAGCGGGTGGAACTTTCAAGGCTGCGCCGTTTCAGGGAAAGCTACAGGTGTGTGCCTGGAACCGGTGGAAGTGATCAAGGACTACTGGTTTGATTGGCGGAACTTTAATCCCTCGACGACGGTTTACGGCAGGAAGTAGAAGGTGGAGGCGGGCATGGAGAGGCCGGGCAGCATCGGATCTTCCAGCGCTTGGCCGCCCGACAGTTCCCGCACCCCGGTAGCGGTATGCACCGCCACCGAGCCATCGTCATAGAGAATCCAGACGGAATGGGCGCCGTTTTCCAAGTAGGACTTCATCTTCTTTCTGATGTTGTCTACCAAGTCCGACGGCGAGATAACTTCGATGGCAATCTCGGGTGCGCCTTTGATCAGCAGGCCTTCATCGGCGAGCCGTTTCGTCCGCACAACCGCGACATCGGAACTGAATGTGTCGTTTCGGGGCTACCTCGAATGCGATTTCGATGAGAGATCTCAAACCCAGTTCAGGGTGAGCCCGGAGGTGCAGAGCCAGAGCCTCTCCGATGTTGTTCTTCGTTATGTCGTGCCATTTTGACCATCCGGACACGCCCGGCCCTGGGACAATTTTCCCGCCAATCAACTCTTCCTTGATTCGATTACTGCACTCATCGAACCGGTCTGGAAGAGCCAGGAACTCGGCGGAGGTCATCAGCGTTGCGGTTGACATATTTTTCGATTCTAGCGCGCCCAGCAAGCCCATCCGTGGCGCCATCCGCTTCGACGCGCAACGCACGTTGGTCCCGTAATTTCCGATTTGCGGATTGGTGTGGATGACGATCTGCCCGGCGTTGGGGAAGGTCGAAGTCAAGCTTGGTTGAAGAATGTCGATGCCGATACGGAAAATCCGGGTAGCAGCGGGTGTTCAAGTGTTCGGTCGCCGTCCAGTTCGCGCACGCCAGTAGCCGTGTGCACGGCTATCGGTCCCTCTTCATAGAAAATCCATACTGAACTGGCGCCGTTTGCCAGGTATAACTTGATCTTTCTTCTGATGCCGCCGACGGTATCGGTGGGCGAGACAACTTCGATAGCGATTTCGGGCGCGCCTTTGATTAGCCGGCCTTCTTCGGCGAGACGTTCCGTGCGGAACACCGCTACATCGGGAGCGAACGTATCGCCTTCGGTCACCACGAAGCCGGCCTCGATCTGGGCGGTCAAGGCTCCCCCGGGATTAGCGTCGAGATATCGAAACAGAATCCGTCCGATCCAGTTTTTGGTGGTATTGTGCCGTTTGGATGGCAGGGGCATTTGGACGATTTCTCCGCCGATGAGCTCTTCCTTGATCCGGTTGCCGCTTTGATCGAACTCGTCCGGGCGCGCCAGGAACTCGGCGGAGGTCATCGGCGTTGCGGTTGGCATATTTTCGATTCTAGCGCGCCCATCCCGCCCCTGCTAAAATAGGCTTGATCCAATCCCCGGGAGGACCATCGAGTTGCCATCTGCCATCCTCGCCCTGGAAGACGGCAGCGTCTTCGAGGGCCGGAGTTTTGGTGCGTCTGCCGAACGATCCGGCGAGGTCGTCTTCAATACCGCCATCACCGGCTACCAGGAAATATTCACCGATCCGTCCTATGCCGGGCAGATCGTCATCCTGACCAATCCCCAAATTGGGAATTACGGGACCAACGCCGCGGACAATGAATCCGCGCGCCCTTACATCGAGGGCCTGGTGGTGCGTGAGTTTTCCAGCATCACCAGCAACTGGCGGTCGGACGAGGAAGCCCGCGAGTTCTTGGGCAAGCACGGCATCCCGGTGGTCTCCGAGTTGGATACGCGCGCGCTGGTCCGGCACCTGCGCAATCGCGGCGTGATGCGCGGCGTGCTTTCCGCCGTCGAAACGGACACTGCCAAGCTGGTCGAGAAGGCCCGGCAGATCCCCACCATGGCGGGCCTGGATCTGGCGAGCCGCGTATCCACCGCCGAGCCTTACACCTGGGATAAGCCGGTCGAGCCGTGCTCGCCTTCCGAGTTGGTGCGTCCTCCAGCCGAGGCGCGCTTCCGCGTAGTTGCATACGACTTCGGCATCAAGCAGAACATTCTGCGGCGCCTGGTGCAGGTGGGCTGCCGCGTCACCGTGGTTCCGGCGTTGACCTCCGCCGAGGATGTCCTGGCGTTGAAGCCCGACGGCGTGTTTCTCTCCAACGGTCCGGGCGACCCCGAGCCGCTCCAAACGCAGGTGGCCAACGTGCGCAAACTGATCGGCAAGACGCCGATCTTCGGCATCTGCCTGGGCCACCAGATCCTGGGCCTGGCAGTGGGCGGCAGCACTTACAAGTTGAAATTCGGCCATCGCGGCGCCAATCATCCGGTCATCAACCAAGTGACGAACCGGGTGGAGATCACCTCGCACAATCACGGTTTCGCCGTGGACCCGGATTCGCTCAACACCAACGAAGTCGAGATTACCCACATGAACCTCAACGATCAAACGCTGGAGGGCTTCCGCCATCGCAGCCATCCGGTGTTCTGCGTGCAGTATCACCCGGAGGCCGCGCCGGGGCCGCACGACTCGCATTACCTGTTCGACGATTTCGTGAAACTGATGGCGGGTGAGCACTAACCGATGCCCCGACGAAACGATCTGCACCGCATCCTGATCATCGGCTCCGGCCCCATCGTCATCGGGCAGGCTTGCGAATTCGATTACTCGGGGACGCAGGCGGCCAAGGCGCTTCGCAGCGACGGCTACGAAGTCGTGCTGGTGAATTCCAACCCCGCCACCATCATGACCGACCCGGAATTGGCGGACCGCACATATGTGGAGCCGCTCACGCTCCCGTATCTGGAAGAGATCATCCGCCGGGAGCGGCCCGATGCGCTGCTCTCCACCGTTGGCGGGCAGACCGGGCTCAACCTCTCCGTGGAACTGGCCGAAGCGGGCGTACTGGATCACTACGGTGTGGAACTGATCGGCGCCAAGATCGACGCCATCAAGAAGGCCGAGGACCGCCTGCTGTTCAAAGACGCCATGCGCAAGATCGGCCTGGAGACGCCGCGTTCGAAGCTGGTGAAAAGCGAGGCGGAGGCTCTGGCGTTCGCCGAACGCATTGGATACCCGTGCATCCTGCGGCCCAGTTTCACGCTAGGCGGAACCGGCGGCGGCATTGCCTACAACCGAGAAGACCTGACCGAGATCATCGAGCGCGGCCTGATGCTTTCGCCCGTGCACGAGGTGCTGATCGAAGAAAGCGCGCTGGGTTGGAAAGAGTTCGAACTTGAGGTGATGCGCGACCTGGCCGACAACGTCATCATCGTCTGCTCGATCGAGAATTTCGATCCCATGGGCGTGCATACCGGCGATTCCATCACGGTGGCGCCGGCCCAGACCCTGACTGATCGCGAATACCAGATGATGCGCGATGGCGCGATCGCCTGCCTGCGCGAGATCGGTGTGGATACAGGCGGATCGAACGTGCAGTTCGCCATCGATCCGAAGACCGGGCGCATGGTCATCATCGAGATGAACCCGCGCGTTTCGCGCAGCTCGGCGCTGGCGTCCAAAGCCACCGGATTTCCGATTGCCAAGATCGCCGCCAAGCTCGCGGTGGGCTATCGGCTCGACGAGATCCGCAACGACATCACGCGCAAAACGCCTGCCTGCTTTGAGCCGACCATCGATTATGTGGTGGTCAAGATTCCCAAGTGGCAGTTCGAAAAATTTCCCGGCGCCGATACCACGCTGGGCACGCAGATGAAGTCCGTGGGCGAGGTGATGGCTATCGGGCGCACCTTCAAGCAAGCCATGTGGAAGGGGCTGCGCAGTCTGGAAACCGGCAAGGCTTTCGGCTCGGAGAAGCTCGACAAGAGCCTGATCCCGCAAAAGCTGATCACGCCCACGCCCGACCGCTTCAACTACATCCGCTTCGCATTCGAGAGCGGCTATACAGCCGAGGAAATTCACGAGATGACCGCCATCGACCCGTGGTTTCTGCGGCAGATCGAAGACGTGATCAAGCTGCAGACTGAATTGCAAGGCGAGAGCCTGGCCGCCGTTTCCAAAGAAACGATGACGCGCGCCAAGCGTTGCGGCATCTCCGACGCGCAGCTCGCCAAGACTTGGGGCGCGGCGGAACTGGCGGTGCGCGAGAGGCGCAAAGCGATGGGTGTGCGTGCGGTCTTCAATCGCGTGGACACTTGCGCGGCGGAATTCGAGAGCTTCACGCCATACCTTTATTCGAGCTACGAAAGCGCCTGCGAAGCGGACCCTTCCGATCGCAAGAAAGTCATGATCCTGGGCAGCGGCCCCAACCGCATCGGACAGGGCATCGAGTTCGACTACTGCTGCTGCCACGCCTCCTTCTCTTTGCAGGAGCAGGACTACGAATCGATCATGGTGAACTGTAATCCGGAAACGGTTTCCACGGATTACGACACCAGCGACCGGCTGTACTTCGAACCGCTGACGCTGGAGCACGTCCTCAATATCTTCGACACCGAGCGGCCCGATGGCGTGATCGTGCAGTTTGGCGGGCAAACGCCGCTTACCCTGGCGCTGCCGCTCAAGCGGCAAGGCGTGCCGATCATCGGAACGGATCCGGAAAACATCGACCTGGCCGAGGATCGCAAGTTGTTCGGCAAACTGCTCGAAGACCTCGGCATTCCGGCACCGGAGAACGGCTCGGCCACCAGCGTGGAAGAAGCCTGCGCCATCGCGCGGCGCATCGGCTATCCGGTGCTGGTGCGTCCCAGCTATGTGCTGGGCGGGCGCGCCATGGTGATCGCCTACGACGAAGATACCGTGCGCCAGTACATGCGCGAGGCGGTGACTTTTTCGCAGGATCGCCCCGTGCTGATCGACCGGTTCCTGGAAGACGCCACCGAAGTGGACGTGGACGCGCTGGCAGACGGCGACGATGTGCTGATCGCCGGCATCATGGAGCATATCGAAGAAGCCGGCGTGCATTCCGGCGATAGCTCCTGCGTGCTGCCCGCCCAATCCATACCGCGGCCCCAACTGGACACCATCGAAGACTATACGGTGCGCCTGGCGAAGGCGCTGCGCGTGATCGGGCTGATGAACGTGCAGTACGCCATTCAGAACGGCACAGTGTACGTGCTGGAGGTGAACCCGCGCGCCTCGCGCACCGTGCCCTACGTGAGCAAGGCCACTGGCGTGCCGCTGCCGAAGATCGCGGTGGGCCTGATGCTGGGCAAGAAGATTCGAGACTTCACCGACGCCACCGGCGTGCTGCCGGTGCCCCAGTATTTCGTGAAGTCGCCGGTGTTCCCGTTCAACAAGTTTCCGGGCGTGGACCCCGCGCTGGGGCCAGAGATGCGATCGACGGGCGAGGTGATGGGGGTGGGCGCCAACTTCGGCGAAGCGTTCGCCAAGGCGCAGATCAGCGCGGGCACACCGCTGCCGGAGAAAGGCACGGTGTTCATCAGCGTGAACGAGCACCACAAGCCGGAAGCCGTGGCGGTGGCGCGCAAGTTTGTCGCGCTGGGGTTCCAGCTTGTAGCCACGCGCGGCACGGCCGCAGTGTTGCGCGCCGCCGGTTTGGCGTGCAAGATCGTGTTCAAGGTGAATGAAGGCCGCCCCAACGCGGTGGACTTGCTGAAGGCGGGGTCCATTCAACTGGCGGTCTACACCACGGCGGGCGCGCCGGCGTTCTTCGACGAGAAGGCCATCCGGCGCAGCGCGGTGACGCATCGCGTGCCCTGCATCACCACCATGAGCGGTGCGCGCGCGGCGGCCGAGGCCATGGCGGCGCGCAAGCGCGACCCCATCCGGGTATGGAGCTTGCAGGAGATTCACGCGGGCGC